>JBAUYI010000330.1:0-8685 GCA_049584715.1 Xanthobacteraceae bacterium | reverse complement strand
ATCGCCCAAGGCGCCGGCCTGGTCGAGGCCGCGCAAGGCCGGCTCGATCTGGTCGAAGACCGCTTCTCCAATCTGGAAGCGATCGTCGGCGGCACGTCCGCAGTCGACGGTATCGTGTTCGACATCGGCGTCTCGTCGATGCAGATCGACGATGCCGCGCGCGGCTTTTCGTTTCGCCTCGACGGCCCGCTCGACATGCGCATGGGCCGTGACGGTCCAAGCGCGGCCGATATCGTTGCGCGCGCCAGCGAGCGCGAACTCGGACTCATCATCGCGATCTTGGGCGAAGAGCGCCATGCCCGCGCTGTCGCCCGCGCGATCGTCAAGGCGCGCGGCGAGCGCGCCATCGACACGACACGGGCCCTGGCCGAGATCGTCGCGCGTGTCGTGTATTCGCGCGACAGCGCCATTCATCCGGCGACGCGCGCGTTCCAGGCGTTGCGGATTTTCGTCAACGACGAGCTCGGCGAATTGGCGCGCGGCCTCGCCGCCGCCGAGCGGGTGCTCAAACCGTCCGGCCGCTTGGTCGTGGTCGCCTTCCATTCGCTCGAGGATCGCATCGTCAAAACCTTCCTCACCGAGCGCAGCCGCGCGCCGGCCGGCTCGCGGCATCGGCCGGAAGTGGTGGCGGTGCCGCCGAGTTTTGCCGTGCTGACGCGGCGCCCGGAAACGCCGGACGAGGCCGAGATTGCCTCAAATCCGCGCGCCCGTTCGGCGAAGCTTCGCGCCGCCGAACGCACCGCTGCGCCGCCGCACACGGCGGCAATCGACCATCTGTTGCCGCGCTTGCCGTCGCCCTCCGACATCATGCGGGGGCGGCCGTGATTTTCCGCGTCATCAATATCGTGGTGATTGGCGCGCTCGTACTTGCCGCGGCTTATGTCTACCGCATCAAGTTCGATTCGACCGTGCAAGCCGAGCATCTGGCAAAACTACGCATCGAGGTGCGGCGCGAGCGCGACCGCATCGCGGCGTTGCGCGCCGAATGGGGCGAACTCGACAATCCCGGCCGTATCGAAAGCTTGGCCAAGCGCTTCCTTACGCTCAAGCCGGTGGCGCCGACCCAATTCGACAGCCTCGATCGCCTGCCCGAACGTCCGCCCGATGACGCCCGCGCCGCCAATGACGATCCGATCGGCGGCATGATCGGCAATTTGAATCCGCCTGAGACGGTGACCGGAACCATTCCGGCGCCGGCCCCGGCCGCAACGCCGCCTGACCCGCCAAGCGGAGCGCTAAACCAATGAGCGCGACCGCGGAAACGATGCCGTCCGCGCCGGCCGAGCCCTTGCGGCGGCGGCTCCTGCGCAGCCTGCTGTATGGGCGCAACAGCAATCGCGCCGCCAAGGCGCGGGCGCGGGTCGGATTGGCGATCATCGCCTTCGCCATCGTCTATGGCATCATCGCCGTGCGGCTCGTGATGTTTGCTGCCGTCTCCGACAGCCGCGTCGCCCATCGCGTGGTCTCCGGCGACGCCATCGCCACGGCGCGGCCCGATATCCTCGACCGCAATGGCGAAGTCTTGGCGACCGACGTGCGGGTGCCGTCGCTCTATGCCGAGCCGCGCCGCCTCATCGACGTCGACGAGGCGGTCGAACTGCTCACGGCAGACTTGCCCGATCTCGACGCCACCGAGCTGCGCGAGCGATTGTCGTCGCGGCGCGGTTTTGTCTGGCTCAAGCGCGACATCACCTCGGAACAGCAGCGCGAGATTTATCATCAGGGCCTGCCGGGTATCGGCTTCCTCAACGAGAACAAGCGCGATTATCCCAACGCCGCCGAAGTCTCGCATCTGCTCGGCCGCGTCGACATCGACAATCAGGGCACCGCCGGCGTCGAGAAATGGCTCGACAACCAGGGGCTCGCCGCGCTGCACTTGGCGGGGCTCGCGACCGACCGGTTGCAAACGCCGGTGCAGCTCGCCGTCGACTTGCGGGTGCAGCACGCGCTGCGCGACGAGCTGGTCAAGGCGCGCGACAAATTCCACGCCATTGCGTCAGCCGGTCTCGTGCTCAACGTCCGCACCGGCGAAATTGTCGCCATGGTGTCGGAGCCGGACTACGACCCGAACATCCCGCACAATCCGCGCGATCAGAGCCTCATCAACCGCCTGACCACCGGCGTCTACGAGATGGGCTCGACGTTCAAGGCGTTCACCGTCGCCATGGCGCTCGATTCCGGCAAGGTGACGTTGAAGTCGTCGTTCGACGCGCATAACCCGCTGCACTATGGCAAGTTCGACATCCACGATTTCGAGCCGATGCAGCGGTCGCTCAGCGTGCCGGAAATCTTCACCTATTCGTCGAACATCGGCGCCGCGCGCATCGCGATGTCGATGGGCGTCGACGCGCACAAGGCGTTCTTGAGAAAAATGGGCCAGCTCGACCGCCTGCGCACCGAATTGGAAAGCGCCGAGCCGATCGTGCCGAGGCGCTGGAGCGAGCTGAACACCATCACCATCGCCTTCGGCCATGGCCTGTCGGTGGCGCCGTTGCAGGCGGTGATGGGTGTCGGCGCCTTGATGAACGGCGGTATTTTGATCCCGCCGACCTTCCTCAAGCGCACCGAGGCTGAGGCCCAGGCGCTCGGCAAGCGGGTCATCAAGCCCGAGACCAGCGCCATGATGCGCTACCTGATGCGGCTCAATGTCGAGAAGGGCACCGCGTCGAAAGCCGACGTCGCCGGTTATTACATCGGCGGCAAGACCGGCACCGCCGACAAAGTCGTGTTCGGCCGCTATTCCAAGACCCGGGTGCTCACCGATTTCATCGCGGTGCTGCCGGCCGACCAGCCGCGCTATGTGCTCTTGATCATGCTCGACGAGCCGAAAGCGCTGCCGGAGACCCACGGCTTCACCACGTCGGGCTGGAACGCGGTGCCGACCGGCGGCGCGGTGGTGGCGCGCATCGCGCCGCTCTTGGGCATCGAGCCGCGCCTCGATCTGCCGCCGGCCGATCAGCAGATACTGGCCTCGCTGAAGGAAAACAGGTAAGGCCTTGGCCGCATTATCGACCGAGCCACCAAGAAGCTTGAGATGAAGCTTCGCGAGATTTTGCCTCCTGACGCCGACATCGACCCACGCCATGCCGACCTCGACGTCGGCGGCGTGACGGCGGACAGCCGTGCCGTCAAACGCGGCGACGTCTTCGTCGCCATTGCCGGCAACAAGGCCGATGGCGCGCGCTTCATCGCGCCGGCGATCGCGGCCGGCGCTGTTGCGATCCTCGCCGAGCAGGCGCTGCGTGACCCGCCGAACGCGGCATTCGTGCGTGTTGCCAACGCACGGCGGGCGCTGGCGTTAGCCGCGGCGAAATTTTATCCGCGCCAGCCGTGCACCATTGCCGCCGTCACCGGCACCAGCGGCAAAACGTCAGTGGCGGCCTTCACGCGGCAGATTTGGAGCGCGCTGGGATTTGGCGCGGCCAGCATCGGCACCGTCGGCATCGTCTCACCGCGCGGCGAGACTTATGGCTCGCTGACGACGCCGGATCCGGTCGAGCTGCATCGTTCAATCGATGCGCTCGCCGGCGGCGGCGTCACCCATCTGGCCATCGAAGCGTCGTCGCACGGCCTCGATCAATTTCGGCTCGACGGCCTGCGCATTGCGGCGGGCGGCTTCACCAACATCACCCGCGATCATCTCGATTATCACCAAAATTTCGAGGCGTATCTCGCCGCCAAGCTGCGGCTGTTCGAGGCGCTGCTGGATCGCGGCGCTGCCGCCGTCATCGATGTCGATCACGATCACGCCGACGCGATGCTCGCCGCCGCAACAGCGCGCGGCTTGTCGATCCTCAGCGTCGGCCGCGGCGGCACGGGCATTCGCCTGGTCGAAGCCAAGATCGACGGTTTTGCGCAAGTGCTGCGGCTCGAACACGATGGAAAGAGCTTTGCCGTGCGCTTGCCGCTGGTCGGCGAATTTCAGGTTGAGAACGCGCTCGTTGCCGCAGGCCTCGCCATCGCCACCGGCAGCAATGCGGCTGCGGTATTTCCGGCGCTGGAAAATCTCAAAGGCGCCAAGGGCCGGCTCGAGCTCGTCGGCTCACACCGCGCCGCGCCGATCTTTGTCGACTATGCGCACAAGCCCGACGCGCTCGCCAAGGCGCTGGATGCGTTGCGGCCTTATGTGACCGGCCGGCTCGCGGTGGTATTCGGTGCCGGCGGCGACCGCGACCGCGGCAAGCGGCCGCTGATGGGCGCCATCGCCGCGGAAAAGGCCGATCGCGTCGTCGTCACCGACGACAATCCGCGCAGTGAGGACGCCGCCGCCATCCGCGCCGCAATTTTGGCAGAGTCACGCGGCGCCGTTGAAATCGGTGATCGGCGCGAGGCTATCCGCTCGGCCATCGCCGAACTCCGCCGCGGCGATGTCTTGTTGATTGCCGGCAAGGGCCATGAAACCGGCCAAATTATCGGCGACCGGATTGTGCCGTTCAGCGATCACGAAGCCGTCGCTGCGGCGCTCAAGGAGCTGGCCGCGTGAGCGCGCTGTGGACCATCGAGGCAATGGCGACCGCGATGGCGGCCGAACGGCACGGCGCGCTGCCGCAATCCATTTCCGGAATTTCCATCGACACGCGCACGATCGCGCCCGGCGAAGCCTTTTTCGCCATTCAAGGCGATAACCGCGACGGTCATGAGTTCGTTGCCGCGGCGCTTGCGGCCAAAGCCGGCCTTGCCGTTGTCGCCGCCGATCGGCGTGCGCAATTTCCGAATGACGCGCCGCTCCTTGTCGTGCCCGACGTGCTGGCGGCATTGCGCGATCTCGCCGCCGCCGCGCGGCTTCGCACCGGCGCCAAGGTGATCGGCGTCACCGGCTCCGTCGGCAAGACCGGCACCAAGGAAGCATTGCGGCTCGCGCTGTCGAAGGACGGCAAGACCCACGCCTCGGCCGCGTCCTACAACAACCATTGGGGCGTGCCGTTGTCGCTGGCGCGCTTGCCCGAGGACGCGCGCTACGCGGTGTTCGAAATGGGCATGAATCATGCCGGCGAGATTGCGCCGCTGTCGCGGCTTGTCCGCCCGCATGTGGCGCTGATCACCACGATCGCGCCGGTGCATCTGGAATCCTTCGGCTCGCTGACCAAGATCGCCGACGCCAAGGCGGAGATTTTTCTTGGGGTGCAGCCCGGCGGCGTCGCCGTCCTCAACCGCGACATTGCGCAATTTGCCCATCTGGCGCGCCGTGCCAACGAAGCCAAAGTCGCGCGCGTCGTGTCGTTCGGCGAGCACGCCAAGGCCGATGCCCGCCTGATCAAATGCGTGCTGCATCCGCGTTGCTCGACCGTGCAAGCCGATATCCTCGGCACCGCGCTCACCTATAAGATCGGCGCGCCGGGCCGCCACCAGGTGATGAATTCGCTTGCGGTGTTGGCAGTCGCGGAATTGGTCGGCGCCGATCTCGCGCTCGCGGCGCTGGCGCTTGCCGAGCTCGAAGCGATCTCAGGCCGTGGTGCGCCGATCGAGCTCGATCTGCCCGGCGGTGCGGCGCTGCTCATCGACGAGAGCTACAACGCCAATCCGGTCTCGGTCGATGCCGCGCTCGCTTTGCTCGGCCAGGCGCCGATCGGGCCGCAGGGCCGGCGCATTGCCGTCCTCGGCGACATGCTCGAATTGGGGCCGAAGGGCAAGGCGCTGCATCGCGGTCTCGCCGCGCCGGTCGAGGCCAATGCCATCGATCTGGTATTCTGCTGCGGTCCGCTGATGCATTCGCTGTGGCAGGCCCTTCCCGCCGGCCAGCGCGGCGGCTATGCAGAGGACTCTGCCGCGCTCGAAGCGCAAGTGGTGCCTGCGATCCGTGCCGGCGACGTCGTCATGGTCAAGGGCTCGAACGGTTCGCGCATGGCACCCATCGTCAAGGCGCTGCAACGGGTGTATCCGCACACTCTGGAAGAAGCGTCCGCATAAGGTTGCTGTAATGCTTTATTGGCTGGTCGATCTGTCGGACAAGCTCTCCGTCCTCAATGTGTTCCGCTACATCACGTTCCGCACCGGCGGCGCGGTCATCACCGCGCTGCTTTTTGTTTTCATGTTCGGGCCGATGATCATCGACCGGCTGCGGCTGTTCCAGGGCAAGGGCCAGCCGATCCGCAGCGACGGGCCGAAATCGCACATCATCGCCAAGGCCGGCACGCCGACCATGGGCGGGTTGATGATCCTCTCCGGCATGCTGGTGTCGACCTTGCTGTGGGCCAACCCGGCCAACCCTTATGTCTGGATCGTGCTTGGCGTCACCCTCAGCTTCGGCTTTGTCGGCTTCTATGACGATTATCTGAAGGTCAAAAAGCAGCGGTCTGACGGCTTTTCGGCGCGCACGCGGCTCGGCATCGAAGCTATCATCGCCATGCTTGCCGCCATCGCCCTGGTCCGGCTCGGCCAGACGCAGATTTCGATGACGCTGGTATTCCCGTTCTTCAAGGAAGTGGTGCTCAATCTCGGTTGGTTCTTCGTGTTTTTTGCAGCCTTCATCATGGTGGGGGCGGGCAACGCGGTGAACTTGACCGACGGTCTCGACGGCCTTGCCATCGTTCCGGTGATGATCGCGGCGGCGAGTTTCGGCATGATCGCCTACCTCTCCGGCAATGCCGTGTTCGCCGATTATCTGCAAATTCACTACGTCGCCGGTACCGGCGAGCTTGCGGTGCTGTGCGGCGCGGTGCTCGGCGCCGGCTTGGGCTTTCTCTGGTTCAACGCGCCGCCGGCCTCGATCTTCATGGGCGATACCGGCTCGCTGGCGCTGGGCGGCATGATCGGCGCCGTCGCGGTCGCCACCAAGCACGAGATCGTTCTTGCCGTGATCGGCGGTCTTTTCGTTTTGGAAGCGGTGTCGGTGATCGTGCAGGTGGTGTCGTTCAAGCTCACCGGCAAGCGCATCTTCAAGATGGCGCCGATCCACCATCATTTCGAACAGCTCGGCTGGACCGAGCCGCAGATCGTCATTCGCTTCTGGATCGTCTCGGTCGTGCTGGCGCTGGCGGGGCTGTCAACTTTGAAGCTGAGATGATTGCGATGCGAGGCCGTTGTGACGTTGACGCGCCGCTCGCTTCTCCCTCCCCCCTTGTGGGGGCGGGTGGGGTGGGGGGTCGTGAGGCGACACGCATGCGTCAACGCGCGCGACTGCGCCTCCCGACCCCCACCCCTAACCCCTCCCCACAAGGGGGAGGGGAATCTGCGCCGTGATTCCGGTCACGACCTTTGCGGGGAAAAAGGTCGCCGTATTCGGTCTAGGCGGCTCGGGGCTGGTGAGCGCCAGCGCGCTGCTCGCCGGCGGTGCCGATGTCATCGCCTGCGACGACGATGCGCATAGCGTTGCCAAGGCCAACGCCGCCGGCATTCCTACCGCCGATTTGCGCAATGTCGACTGGTCCAAAATCGCGGCCCTGGTGCTGGCTCCCGGCGTGCCGCTTACCCATCCCGAGCCGCATTGGATCGTTAAGCTCGCCCACAAGGCCGACGTCGCGGTGATCGGCGATATCGAATTGTTCTGCCGCGAGCGGGGCAAGCTTGCGCCCGACGCGCCCTTCGTCGCCATCACCGGCACCAATGGCAAATCGACCACCACGGCGCTGATCGCGCACCTCGCCGCATCGGCGGGCCTGGACGCGCAGCTCGGCGGCAATATCGGCACCGCGATCCTGTCGTTGCAGCCGCCTCAAGCGGGCCGCGTTCACGTCATCGAATGCTCGTCCTATCAGATCGATCTCGCGCCCTCGCTCGATCCTTCGGTCGGCATTTTGATCAATCTCAGCGAAGACCATCTCGATCGCCACGGCACCATGGCGCACTACGCCGAAGTGAAAGAGCGCCTCGTCGCCGGCGTGCCGAGCAACGGCACGGCCATCGTCGGTGTTGATGACGACTGGTGCCTGGCGATTGCCGACCGACTCGAGCGCGCCGGCAAACGCGTGGTCAGGATTTCGGTGCGGCAGGAATTGTCCGACGGCATCTATGTCGCGAACGGGCGCATCATGCGTGCCACGGCTTCAGGCGTCACCCCGATCGCCGAGCTTGGCGGCATCGGCTCGCTGCGTGGCCAGCACAATGCGCAAAACGCCGCTTGCGCCGCCGCCGCGGCCCTGGCGCTCGGCCTTGAGCCGGCGGCCATTCAGGCCGGGCTGCGCTCGTTCCCTGGGCTCGCCCATCGGATGGAAGAGCTCGGCCGCCGCGGCGCCGTTCTCTACGTCAATGATTCCAAAGCCACCAACGCTGACTCCGCGGCCCAAGCGTTGGCCTGCTTCAGCGATATTTTCTGGATCGCCGGCGGCAAGCCGAAAACCGGCGGCATCGAGTCCTTGCGCGGCTTCTTCCCCCGTATCCGCAAGGCCTACCTGATCGGCGAGGCGGCCGAGGAATTCGCCGCGACGCTGTCGCCCGGGGTGCCGCATGAGATCGACGGAACGCTCGACAAGGCGCTGGCCGCCGCCACCCGCGATGCCGAAGCCTCTACGGTCCCGGAGCCGGTGGTGCTGCTGTCGCCGGCCTGCGCCTCGTTCGACCAGTACCGCAATTTCGAGATCCGCGGCGACGCGTTCCGGGAGCTGGTGCGGGCGCTGCCAGGGCTTGTGCCCAGGGTCCGCGCCAAATCTTAATCCCCTTTAAACCATCCTAATGTCACCACTAGGCGGGGACTTCTCCTGGGGATGGCCATGGCCTCGCGGGCGCAACCGACGCCGTTTTCCGAATGGT
>JBAUYI010000329.1:0-7166 GCA_049584715.1 Xanthobacteraceae bacterium | reverse complement strand
GGGTCGATCGCCGCCGCGGGCGGGACCGTTGCCGGCGCGGCGGTTTCGGGTGCCGCACTTTGCTGCGGAGCAGCCGGCGCCGCGGGTGCTGCGGGTGCGGCGTTCGCCTCGTCCGGCTTGTTGTCGGCGCCGACGATATCGAGCACGAAGCTGCCATCGTCGCGGAAGGTGCGGACGTCAACCTTGGCCAGGAAGTTGAAGCGCACCAGCGCGCTGTCGTCGCGCAATTCGGTATCGATGCCGCCGATCGCGCGCGGCAGCGCCGCTACGACATCGGCAAGGTCGAATTTGATCGGCGCATCGAAGGTCAGCGTCAGCCGCTCCTTGACGCGATCGGTGGACACCGAGGTATTGGCCGGTATGGCGAAGACGTAGCGGGTGAAGGTCGGCTGCGTCGCCGCATGCACGCGCACCGGCTCGGCAGTCGCCCGCTGCTGCGCAACGGCCTGGCGCTCTTTGCGCTCAAGACGATCCGCCCGGCCGGCGCGGCGCGCCAAATCCGCAATGACCTCCGGCGGCAGGTTTGGCGGCTGCCCACTCCATGACGCCGGCAACAGATCGATGAAATATTTCTCGGCGGCCGGCGTGGCAATGACCTTGACCTGCTGCGCCAGCGCCACGCGAATGCCCTTGCCGTCGGGATCGCGCCGCGCCGTACCGACATAATCGGGAATCTGCGACGCGAGGCGATCGATCGAAACATCGATCGGGCGCTTGAAGGTGATGATCAGCACATTGTTGGCGAGGCGCACGCTGGCGTCGTCGTATTCGCTCATGTCGAAGACGAGGCGCGCATAGCCGTCGTTGACGGTGGCCGCGAGCGTGGCCTTGACCGGATCGTCGTCGGCGGAGCCAGGCGCGGCAAAGCTGGCGCAGCAAAGCAACGCAGCGGCGGCCAGCCCGCAATGCCGCAGATATGATGCGAAACGATGGCCGGTTTTTCCGACGGTGCGACCGCGCGCCATGACTGAACTCGACCTACGCCACCGCTACATTAAAGAAGGAGCACGCCGTCGCGGCCAGAGCGCGGTTCCCCCGACGCCGGCCTCTGGTTAATTTAGGCTGAAGCGTTTAACGTCGGCTTAACGGCTTTTTCAATGATTCCAGAAGGTTATGGTCGAGGATCGCGATGTTGAGCGCCTATCCCGTCAGTCGCGCCAAGGACCACCCGCTGGCGAGCCATAGTTGGATCGATCTCCTCGACCCAACCGACGCCGAACGCTCGGCTTTCGAGACCGCCTTCGGGCTCGGCGTGCCGAGCAACGACGAGCTCGGCGAAATCGAAGCCACCAGCCGGCTGCGGGTCGAAAACGGCGCGCTTTATATGACGGCGCCGATGATCTTTGCCACGGGCGACGAGGCGTGGCTGCCCTCGCCGACCGGGTTCGTGCTGTCGAAACAAGTGTTGATGACGCTGCGCTTTGCCAAATCGGCGTCGTTCGACACCGTGGCCAAGGAATGCGGCGCTCAAGAAAAACTCGAGCCGGCTGCAGCTTTTGTGAACCTGCTCGAAGCGCTGGTCGATCATCTGGCGGATCTTTTGGAAGCCGCCGGCCGCGATCTCGACGACGCCTCCCACATCATCTTCCGCCAGGACAATGCCCTGAAGCTGTCCAAGGAAACCGCCTTGTTGCGCCAATTGATGCTCCGCACCGGCCGCACCAGCGAGCGCATGGCGCGCATCCATTACACCCTGGTCTGCCTCGACCGCATGGCGAAATTCACCGTGGACCGCGCCCGCGACTGGCTGGCGCAGGACCACGCCGCGCGGCTGCAATCGGTGAGCTCCGACATCGCTTCGCTGGTGCAGTTCTCCGAAGGCCTGGTGAGCCGCGTCCAGCTTTTACAGGACGCCGCCACCGGCATCATCAATATCGACCAGAACGACGTGATGAAGGTGTTGACCATCGCCTCGGTGGTGGGAATTCCGCCGGTGCTGGTGGTCGGCATCTACGGCATGAATTTCAAGAATATGCCGGAGCTGGATTGGCCATGGGGCTACGAATACGCGCTGGCGCTGATCCTGATCACCGCGCTGGTGCCGCTGATCTGGTTCAAGTGGAAGGACTGGATCTAAATCATCCTCCCCCGCTTCGCGGGGGCGGAAGAAGAAATTACTCCGCCGCCGCGACCGATGCCGCGCCTTGTTCTTCATCATGGAGCCGGCTGAGGATGCGGCGCGCCGCGATGGTGCCGGCGTCGGCATTGATGTCGATCTGCGGCGGGTTCGCGATCATGGTCAGGTTGCGCTGTTGCGCCGAGAATACGCTGACGTCTTCCAGGAACGCGGTCTTGATTTGTTGGAAGATTTTCTCGGTGGTCTCGGCGTTCTTGACGTCGAAATCGTGGGCTTGGCCCCAGAAATAATGCGACGTGGTTTCGGTCTCCGGCGTGATGGCGTTGAGATTGCGCATGCCGATGCCGCCGACGCGCTTGCCGTCCGGCGCGCCGGTGCCGGTGGGCGTGGCGCCGACGTCGAGCCGCAAGAACGCCGGCGGCACGAAGTCGATGATCTGCCAGCGGTCGACATGGCCGGAAAAACCGCCGACTTTCTTGAACGTCGGCGGCGGCTCCTGATCGATGATCCAGCGCGTGACCACGACGTTGTTCGGCGCCCGCGCGACCTGCACCTTGGCGTGCTCGGCCAGCGCCAGATTGCCGATCGTGGTGTCGTGCACGAAGGCCAAGTGCGTGAGATCGAGCAGGTTGTCGACCACGAGCTGCCAGTTCGCCTCGACGTGCAGATAGGAGCTCTTGGCGCCCCAATGATTGGGATCGTCGAGCCAATGGAAATCGGTGATCGCCGCCGGATCGGCCAGCGCCGGATCGCCCATCCAGATCCAAATCCAGTGATAGCGCTCGGCCACCGGATAGGTTTTGACTCTGGCGCCGCGCGGAATCTGCTCCTGGCCGGGAATGCGGGTGCAGCGGCCGTCGGTGCCGAAGCGCAGCCCGTGATAGTGGCATTGCAATTCGTCGCCGACGAGCTTGCCCATGGACAGCGGCAGGTGCCGGTGCGCGCAGCGATCCTCCATCGCCACCGGCGCGCCTTGCTCGGTGCGGAAAAATACGATGGGCTCGCCGAGGATAGTGCGGCCAAGCGGCTTGCGGCCGATCTCGGCATCGGTCGCGGCGACGTACCAGTAATTGCGCAGGAACATGGCGGTTCTCCCTGCTGTCGATATTACCCTGCCGCGCGACCGCGCGGGAGGGGGCTCCTCTCTTTCCCGCCCGCGCTAGCGGGGAGGAAAGACAAGCGCTTTCGTTCTCGCAGAAAGTGCGAGCACATGCGGAACAACGAACGCCACGAAAGACTAGCCTCCAGACAAGAAGGGAGGCGGAGCGCCGAGAAGCGCACCAACCAGGAGCCGCATCGACAAGCGATGCGGCGCGCGCCCTCTCTCCGGTTCCCACTGCGGGAGGACCGAGGCCCAGGACTTTATAGAGCCTTGGACCTCAAAAAACGGAGCGGACGCGCTCGCCTTTCGGCGCCCCACCGCGGCATCCGAGGTTTTGGCCTCGGCTCGGCTCGGGCCGCGCTTCCTGGAACCACCGGATGCAAACGGGAGGACCCTCTCCGGCACCAGTGCAGCGAGCACCTCGCAGTCCGACACGCGCCGAACGGGACGATGCCCAAGCCGCCCGTGAGCGCAGTGTATGGCCGCGCCCGACGAGAACCGCTCCCGCTCCGCCTCAAGGAGTACCCTCGCGAAAGGCGTCCCTTTGCGAGCGGGATTTTGGTTAGGTAACTGTAATGGGGACAATTGTCAAGGGCAATGTCTCTTTATTAGAGACGCGTCGCAGGGCGGATTAGCGCAGCGTAATCCGCCGTCCGATTGCTGAGAGGCGGCGGATTACGCCTTCGGCTAATCCGTCCCACGGCGCTGTTCGGTGCGGAAGAACACGATGGGCTCGCCCAGGATGGTGCGAGGCAGCAGCTTGCGGCCGACCTCGGCATCGGTCGCAGCGACGTACCAGTAATTGCGCAGGAACATGGCGGGCCTCCCCTGCGCCTATTTTTATCCGCCACGGCGAAAACGGGGAGGACAAATCAATTGACACAATGTCGGCTGGCCTCGTCTGCAACTATCGGTGGGTCCGTTTTGGCCTCCTATCGACTAGATTTTGAGCTTAAGATATCGAGCCTAACATACTGCTAATACTTGATAATATCCCCGAACCGTACTGCTACCGCACGGCGCTACCTCAGCAGCATTGTTCGGTCCGTCGGATGTGCTCTACAGTTGTGCTCTGCATGAAGGGCGTCCACTTCAGGTCGACAACCGCGGCCATTTTGGGTCGAACTTCACTTCGATCCTGACTGGATGTGATGAGGGATGCGCCCTGTTGGGCGATTGGGGTAACAGATGGCGACCGAAGAGCCTGGACTGTTCGCGTCCGCGGACGAAACAGAACGGAAACGACTTTCTCGGCTCTTTCAGGGCCTGCGAGAAAAGCTCCTCGATCTCACTAAAAGAAACCGGATGCTGAACTACACCCTCGGCGCACGGTCGAAACGGCATTTGCAAATCGTCGATGAGGTTCCTGAGGAAGTTTATCGTCTGTTGGTCGAAGGGAACGCTGGCCTGGAGTTGGTCTCCCTAGCCGAACCAGACGACATACCAAAGGATGAAAAAACTGAAGAATTTATCGCCACGCTTGAACACGCAAAGGTGTCCGATATTGAATACCTGACTAGGCTGCAGGCACTGGAAAATACTGGGCGCGACGACGACGCGAGCTTAATGGCCGCGGAACGCGAACTTCGCGATCGGCTCAGAGTAAAACTTAACATGCCGGCACGAGCGAAGCGCTCCGAAATAAATCGTATTGAGCATGCTCGGACCTGCGGTGTTGATCCCAATTTGGAATTGCCAAAAATCGCCAACAAAAAATCTCATAGAGATAAAAAGCTGCAAACCCTGAAATATCCAGATGAACTTGAAGCCGTTATGTCGAAGATATCCGACGATGCGCGGCTGGCTGAACAAGAAATGGGACTATCAACACTCTTTCTCGCCTTTGGCTTTCTTGAGTGGTATGAAACAGAACTTTCAGACAAAGCTCATTTTGCGCCACTTCTATTATTGCCTGCGAAACTCGAACGGCGAACCGTGTACGGGAAAAGAGTCTTTGACATCCATGCTGGCGCCAATTCTGTAGAAGCAAATCTGAGCTTACAGAAATTCCTTGAGCGCGAGTTTGGGAGGACTTTGCCTGACTTTGAGCACGATGACGAAGAGTCCGCCGGGTCGGTCGAGTCGTATTTTAAAGAGGTTGAGAGTTCGGTAGAGAGGCTCCCCCGCTGGCGCATACGTCGTTGGATTGTTCTCGGGCACTTCGCGTTTGGTCGGCTCGCCATGTACGCCGATCTTGAACCTGAAAAGTGGCGGCATCCCGTTGGAGAGAGCATCGTCCAGGCCGTGTTGACCGGTACTGAGCAGGGAGATGATCGACCTCTTGCCTCAAGCCCAGAGGATTACTCCATTGACGACCCTAAGATTGAAAAAGCGGCTCCATTTCTAATACAGGACGCGGATGCCTCCCAGCATAGCGCTCTTGTTGACGTCGCCAAAGAAGCCAACCTCGTAATTCAAGGTCCTCCTGGGACAGGAAAATCGCAGACCATCACGAATATCGTTGCTAACGCAATCGCATCTGGGAAGACAGTCTTATTTCTCTCCGAAAAACGCGCAGCGTTGCAAGTTGTAAAGAGGCGTCTTGATCGGGCCAAACTTGGTGAATTCTGCCTCGAGGTACATTCGGACAAGTCATCTTCGAAAGAAATTGTAGCGAGCATTAAGCGCCGCCTAGATCTCGGCCTTTCGGCGCCCAGGTTTAGCACCGGGCAATTTGCTGACGCGACGTGGCTAGAAAGTCGCAAGATAATCACGAATTACTTGAGCGCGTTGCATGAGCCCGCAGGCGACGGGCGAACTCCATTTTCACTGATGTGGAATTCAATACGCGGCCGGTCCGTGTTCAACGATTTGGCTGCGCTATTCCAAAACTGTGATTTTTTCGCCTCAGGCGCGGAGAAGATGACCCCGGCAATAGATCAGATTGAAATATACGCCGAAACGGTGAAAAGCTTTTCTGATGCCCATGGATATCCAACGGAGAGTGTGTGGGCTGACTTGAAAGGCGTGGACTCGTTGCAAGCCTACGAAATAAACGATTTCATAAAAGCGCTGGAGGATTTGCAAGCTCCGGCAAAATACCTGGCCGCTGTTGGTCGAGAAAATAACGATCTCATCGCTTCTGATTTCGAAGAATTGAAAGTGATCGCCGGCGAATATCTAGCACTCGTTGATGTTCCCGATAGCGAACTCTTACATTCTGTCGTGGCAATGAATCTTACCGAAGTAACAAAAGCAATCGGGTTGCTCGAAGAACTTGCGGCTACAACGGATGAGCTTCGAACGAAGCAAACCGCCTTGACTCCACCCATAGAGGTCCTCTCGCGCGCGATCGCACTTACCGAAGTCCGTAAATTACCTCCCGAGTATCTCAATCTGACCCCTAGGCAGGCCTTCGATCGGTTCAACCAAGCGACTGAAGATTTACGGCTGGTACTCGGTGCTCTAGAAGGACTCTTGCCCCCACTGCAAATTCTTGGATTTGATAGCTCTGCTACCACCGACATACTAGACGCGACCACTACGGCAATTATCGTTTCTTCCAAAATTCAAACAGAATGGCGTCCGTGGCTGGCGGTATTTCGTCCTGTGGACGACAAATTCATAGAGGCCACTCGTAAGAAATGGACGGACCTGTGTGCGGCTGAAAAGGCTTGGCGCGCTCTTTGCGGAGCCAAAAGCAGTTGGCCCAAATCTAGCGATATCAGAGCTGCAGGGGACGTATATAGCAAGGGTGCTATGGGATCGCTGGTCGCGAAGATAAGCGGCGCAAGGAATTCTGCTAAGGACCTAGTGGATCGTTTAGAATTCAACGAGTTGCCGGTAACCGCCAAAGTACTCGTGGCGTTGGCTGCCTACGTTCAGCTACTCGAACAGTTTTTATCCGATCCCGAAATTAAGGAGAAACTTGGACGAGCATGGAGCGGATTGGAAACACCATTCGACCAAATCGTACCGGCCATTAAAGTTCGTGCCTTTTTGGCCGATCGACTCACCACACTTCCAAACGGGCAGGCAGTTCTTGGC
>JBAUYI010000328.1:0-4421 GCA_049584715.1 Xanthobacteraceae bacterium | reverse complement strand
CGCCGCGAGCGGCTGCACCGCCGCCGCCGGTCGCACGGGCGCGGACATTAGCGCCACCACCACCGCCTCCGCCCCCACCGCGATTGAGGCCCGCGCCAGCACCGGCATTGCCGCGGCTGCGCGTGTTCTGACCGCCGGTCTGCCTCGTGTTACCGCCGGCATTGCCGGGCGACCTATTGCCCGCGCCGTTGCCGATATTGCGATTGCCGCCGCCGCCGGCGCCGGCACCGCCACCCAGATTCTGCCGGTTGCCGCCGCCCGGTTGCAGCACTTGCTGGCCGCCGGAGCCGCGGCCGTTCAGTTGGGTGCCGCCGCGGACATTGGTGCTGCCGAATTTGGCCGCAACGCCTGGATTCGCGTAACCGACGTTGCCGCGATGGGCCGGATTGTGCGCCCAGTTGTTGCCGTTGATGTTGTTGACCGAACGGTTGACGTTGATGTTATTGCCGCTCCAATTGAAGCCGCCGCCCCAGCGATTACCGCCCGAGGCCCAGCGCCCGAGCGCGTAGCCGGTGCCGAATGCCAGCCCGGTCGCGATCAAGCCGGCGCCGATATAGGCCGGCGGCGGCCAGTAATATGCCGGATAGTCCGGATACGGCCAGTCACCATAGACCACGGACGGATCGTAATACGGCACGTAGATCTCGTCCGGATCGGTCGGCGCGATGTAGATGTACTGCCGGCCGCCGGTGCTTTGCGTGGTCACGGTCTGCTGGCTGGTCGACTGCAGCTTGTTGTTAGCTTGCGCCTTGACGCGCAGCCGCTGGATGGCGTCCATGACGTCGGGCTGCTGCGCCAGCACCGCGTCGCCGAGCTGTTGCGTCCAGTCGAGCTTGTTGCTCATCAAGTCGAGCACGTCGGGCGTGGCCGCGAGCGATTTGATGCTGTCGTCCCAGTTCTGCTTGTCGAGCGCGGCCTTGAGCGCATCGCCCTGGAGAGTCTTGTTGGCATTGACCCAGCGGTCGGCCTCGACGACTTCGAGCGGATAGGTCGAGGCCATGAGGATTTCCGAGAGCAGCGCGTCGGGATAGAGCGCGATCGGAGCGACCAGCGCATCAAGTTGCCCGGCGGTCAGCAACTGCTGTGACGGCGCCGATGCCGGCTGCGACGGCGGCGGCGGTGTCTGCGCCGATGCCGCCTGCGGCACTGCAAGCAACAGCGCGACTGCCAAAAGCTTCATTGTCAGCTTGATCAAGATCGCCTCCCGGTACTCGCCACATCTGCGCGAGCGATTTTCAAAGTTTGTATTCTTTCGTACTCTATCCGCTTTCGCATCGGCTTGCACAGTCCCGCAATGCGATTTCCGCGCCGCCGGCGAAATAAAACAAAATAAAAATTGTGTCACCTTCACGGCACCGGCTGCGGCTGCGGGAATGTCCATTTGCCGCTTACGATCTCCGGCCGCGGCCGATAGAGGCGCACCGTATAGTTCCAGCCCGCCACGATCGGCAGGCAGTTCGGAATTTTGCCGTCGCAACCGCCGAACTGGATCGCGATCGCGCCATCGTCGCTTTTCTTCGCGGTGATATTGTTGAGCGAATAAGCGTTGTACTGGTTCTTCTCATAGTAACCGGCGGCGTCATAGACGCTGACCGACCAGAAACCGTCCACCGGCACGTCCTTGACCGTGAGCCGATAGTTCGTCTTGCCGTCGTTGTTCGGCGGCGTGACGTTGAGATAGACCGCCGCCTTGTCGGGGTTGCCGCCCCAGCCGGCGGCAGCGCCGATCAAGTGCCGCACCGGATCGACCTCGTTCTTGGCGCCGAACGCACCCTTGAAGTCGGACATCGTCGAGGCCAAGACCAGGAGCGCGTCGCGCACCTTCTTCTGGCTGACCGGATCCCAGTTCGGGATTTCGAACTTGCCAAAGCTTTTCTGGCTCACCTTGATGGCGTCCTGCAAGGCATGGACCTCAACGACATCCTTCGGGTCCACCGGATCGACCAGGGTGCGCACCGCCGCCGCAACGTAACGCGTGCCCACCCCTTGCCGCGTCAAGGTGTGGCTGCCCGCGCCATAAAAGACCCCGTGGGTATATTCGTCCTCATCGATCACCTGCAGCGACATGAAACGTTTGCCGGCATCGGGCAGCGTGATTGTCACCGGCCCGGCATCGAGATCGAACACCGCACCGGAATACAACGTGTCGCGGTTCAGTCGTATGATGTTCTGGTTTTCGATCGGCGCCGGCTCACGGTTGTGAAAGAATTTGCCGAAGCCGCCTTCCTTGACACCGATGGAGTGAAAATACAGATCGGATTCTGCACGCGTGAAATTGTCGACGGTCACGGGCACGGTACTGGCCGCCGGTGCCGGTGCGGCGGTCTGCGCCTGCGCCCCGCCAATGGCAGCGAAGATTAAAGCCAAAGCACAACAGGTGAGCTTCATTTTCATTTAAAAGCCTTTCGGGCGTTCAGTTCGTTTTCTGCAACGGCGGCGCCGTCCATTTGCCGTTAAGCGCATCGGGCTTGGGCCAATAAAGCCGCAGCACCGCGAAGAACGGCCCGTCCGGCGCGGGCAGCCAGTTGGGTTCCTTGTCGGCGCCCGGCGAGTCGTGCTGGACGTAAAGCGTCACTCCACCGTCGGCGTCGCGCTTGAGGTTTTGCAGCATCGGCGAATTGATCAGGTAGCGGTTGAGCGCATTGGCATAGAGCAGGCTCGCCGGCAGCTGATACATGGTGAGCGACCAGAATGCATTGACCGGCGGCAATTGGGCCGAAGCAAAATGCATCGCGTAGCGGTGCGTGCCGTCGAGCTTCTGCTTGTCGGCATCGACGAAATAGACCGGATAGATCGCCTCGTCCTTGGAGTTGCCGTAGATGCCGAGCACGGCTCCGGCCATGCGATCGATGTAATGGTCCTTCAGGAAGGCCCGCGTGCCGAAACTGTCGGCGCTGGACCGCAATCCGGTGTCGAGTTGGGTCGTCTTGAATTCGGCGAAGGCCTTCCAGGCATCGGCCATGCCGTCCTGGTAGGCTTGACGCATGCCGGGCGTGAGCGCCGCGGGATCGAATTTTTTGCCGGCGTTGATGCCGATCTTGGCGAAACGCGCCCGCAGCGCGGCCTCTGACGGATTGGTCGGGCAGAACTGCAGGATGAAATTCAGCTCGTTGAAGAAATCGAGCGAGGTGCGTTCGTCATCCGCAGCGAGCGGCTTTAGGAAATTGATGGCGGGCGCAGGCGCCGGCGCCGGCTTGCCGAGGAATTGCGACAGGGTCTGGACTTTGTAGCCCGCCTGGATCTTCTTCACGTTGTCGATGTCGCCGGGATTGAAGAGCTGGGTGCGGATAAGCAGGAAGGCGAACTCGGTCTCGGAGCGGATCACCGATTTTACGTTCGGAGGCTTGGTGCCGGTCCAGTCCGGCCCGGCGAGCAGGAAGCTGCCGGCGCCGTTGCCGGTTGAGCGGCTGCCCACATAGGCGAAGTTGAACGTGTACATGTCGATGAACTGGATCCCGTAATAACGGCCCTTGTCGATCGCCGGCACCGTGATCACCAGCGGCTCGGCGCGCAGGTCGGCGCCGACGAACGAATAGGGCGTGTCGGAATTGGGCGTCTGGATCGCCTTGTCGTCGGGCGTATAGACGCGCGCGTTGTTGACCAGCGTGTTCCAGGGCGCCTTGTATTCGGCGCCGCCGCGGTCGACGAAATACGAATATTGGACGCGGTAGCTGTCGACCAGCGGAAAACCCCAGATGACGGCGTCCTTGGCGATGGCGCGCACTTCCGCCGGCGGCACGGCTTGCGCGTGCGCCGGCGCGGCAAGAAGCGCGGCGGCAACTGCGATGGCTCCTGCCACGGCGATGGTCCGCATGGATGTCTCTCCGTGTGCGCTTCTTTGAATGCTAGCTGTTTAGCTTAATCACCAGACATTGTTGTGAAAATGGCAGTTGTGAAAATGACATGCGGAGCCGCATCCCGCGCAGCGCGGGACTCGCTCGATCTGCAGGGCGAACCCGGCTCGGCTTTGAGAAAGTCAGGGGTGGGGCCTGTCTTTCGGTCTTCCGTATCTGGTTTCGTCGTTTCGTAGCCCGGATTGAGCGCAGCGAAATCCGGGAACGAAAGTCCGGCTCCATCGCCGCTCCCGGGTTTCGCTCTGCTCAACCCGGGCTACGAAATTTGAAGGAAGCGGAACGCCGGCAAACGCAGGGTCACCAACCGCCGCATCTTGCGATGCGGCGCGCGCCCTTTTGGAGCGCGCACGCTTGACGGCGTTCCACCGCGGCTCTCACCTAAGGGAGTATTCCATCCCAAAGGCTCAGCTTCAGGCCAGGCTTCCTGGGACGTGGTCTGAACGGGCGTTACCCGCCTTCGCCTGTCCCAGTCCAGGGAAGCACCTCCCACCCCGGTCGTAATGCCGGGAGACATGATACCCAAGCCGCCCGGGAGCAGGCTGCAAACCCACCCGCGGGCACCGCCCT
>JBAUYI010000327.1:0-31842 GCA_049584715.1 Xanthobacteraceae bacterium | reverse complement strand
CAAGGACAAGGACAAGGCCGCGATGGCGGTCGCGCCGAAAGCGCCGGTCAAGCGTCAGGCGCCGGCGGCAACCGCGGCGCCGCCCGCCGGCAGCATGCCGGTGCGCACGGCTTTGTCGGTCGAGGTGCGCGATGGACGGGTGTGCGTGTTCATGCCGCCGGTCGAAACGCTGGCGGATTATCTCCAACTGATCGCCACCATCGAATCGACCGCCGCCGAGCTCGGCCTGCCGGTCCACGTCGAAGGCTATGCGCCGCCGCCCGACCCGCGGCTCAATGTGCTGAAAGTGACGCCCGACCCCGGCGTCATCGAAGTCAATATCCAACCGGCGGAATCCTGGCGCGAAGCCATCGATATCACGCAAGCGGTTTACCAGGACGCCCGCGCCTGCCGGCTCGGCACCGACAAATTCATGATCGACGGCCGCCATACCGGCACCGGCGGCGGCAATCACGTCGTGCTCGGCGGCTTGAGTGCCGCCGACAGCCCGTTCCTGCGGCGGCCCGATCTGCTCAAAAGCCTGGTGCTCTATTCGCTGCGGCGGCCATCGCTGTCGTATTTGTTTTCCGGCCTGTTCGTCGGACCGACCAGCCAGGCGCCGCGCATCGACGAGGCGCGCCAGGATTTGCTCTACGAGCTCGAAATCGCCATTTCGAAAGTGCCGCCGCCGGGCGGCGCCGAACCGGTACCGCCGTGGCTGGTCGACCGCTTGTTCCGCAACATTCTGGTCGATGTCACCGGCAATACCCATCGCACCGAGATCTGCATCGACAAATTGTTCTCGCCCGACGGCCCGACGGGTCGATTGGGACTTGTCGAATTCCGCTCGTTCGAAATGCCGCCCGATGCACGCATGAGTCTCGCCCAGCAATTGCTGTTGCGCGCGATCGTCGCCGCCTTCTGGCGCGCGCCGCTCGATGGCAAGCCGGTGCGCTGGGGCACGGCGCTGCATGATCGCTTCATGCTCGAGCATTTCGTCTGGGAGGATTTCCGCGACGTCTTGGACGATCTCAAAGCCGCCGGCTATGCGTTCGATCCGGTTTGGTTCGAGGCGCAGCGGCAATTTCGTTTCCCGCTGTGCGGCACCGTGCATCACGGCGGCGTCGAACTCGAACTGCGCCAGGCGATCGAGCCTTGGTATGTGCTGGGTGAGGAGGGCAATGCCGGCGCCACGGTGCGCTTCGTCGATTCTTCGGTCGAGCGGCTGCAGGTCAAAGTTTTGGGCTTCAACGAAGACAGCCATGTGGTGACTTGCAACGGCCGCCGCGTGCCGCTGACATCGACCGGCCGGTCCGGCGAATTCGTTGCCGGCGTGCGCTTCAAGGCGTGGAAGCTCGAATCGTCGTTGCAGCCGACTGTGCCCGTCCACGCGCCGCTGACGTTTGACATCGTCGATACCTGGAACCGGCGCTCGCTCGGCGGCTGCGTCTATCACGTGTCGCATCCCGGCGGCCGCAACTATGAGACCTTCCCGGTCAACTCGTACGAAGCTGAGGCGCGTCGCCGCGCCCGTTTCCAGGATCACGGCCATACCGGCGGCTTGATCGACATTCCGCCGCGCGAATTTTCGCTCGAATATCCGCTGACCCTCGATCTACGGCGTCCGGTCTGAAAGATCACGCCATGTCAGCGCAGCTCGACACCGCAGCCGATCAACAACAATCAGCGCTGCAACAATTCGTTGCCGGCTATCGGCGGCTGCCCGGCGTTTTCGACGAGATGATGGATGGCGACGGCCGGGTGCGCGCGCACTGGCAGCCGCTGTTATCGATGCTCGCAGGTCTCGGCAGCGACGAGATCAACCGCCGCTTCGCCGCCGCGGATCGTTATTTGCGCAATTCCGGCGTGTTCTATCGCGTCTACGAAGACGCGGCCGGGATCGAGCGGCCGTGGCCGCTCAGCCATGTGCCGCTGATCATCGAGCCCGGCGAATGGATGCAACTGGAGGAAGGCCTCATTCAGCGCGCCGAGCTGCTCGAAGCGATATTGGCGGATTCCTATGGTCCGGCGACGCTGACCGGCGAGGGGCGCCTGCCGGCCGCTTTGATCGGCGGCAATCCGGAATTCTTGCGGCCGCTGGTCGGCGTTCTTCCGCCCGGCGGCGCGCATTTGCGTTTTTATGCCGTCGATGTCGGCCGCGGCGCCGACGGCAAATGGTGGGTGCTCAACGATCGCGCGCAAGCACCGTCGGGCGCCGGCTACGCCATCGAAAATCGCCTGGCGCTGTCGCGGGCCATTCCCGATATCTATCGCACGGCGCGGGTCGAGCGCGTCGCGCCGTTCTTCCAGGCTTTCCAGGCCGAGCTGGTCTCGCTCAATCGCCAGGACGATGCGCGCACCTGCCTGCTGACGCCGGGGCCGCTGAACGAGACCTATTTCGAGCACGCCTATCTGGCGCGCTATCTCGGCCTGCTGTTGGTCGACGGTGAAGACCTCATCGTGCGCGACGACGGCGTGTTCATTCGCACGGTGTCGGGGCTGCGCCGCACCGAGGTGATCTTGCGCCGGGTCGATGCCGACTTCGCCGATCCGCTGGAGCTCAACGCCGCGTCGCGTCTCGGTGTCGCCGGCCTGCTGCAAGCCGTGCGCGACGGCAAGATCGTCATCGTCAATTCGCTCGGCGCCGGCCTGGTCGAGGCCCGCGCCATGCTGGCGTTCCTGCCGGCGCTGGCGCCCACCGTGCTCGGCGCCGAACTGAAAGTGTCGAATGTCGCGACCTGGTGGCTCGGCCGCGCCGACATGCGCGAGGCGATGATCGAAAAACTCGACAGCATGGTCGTCGCTTCGGCCTTCACCGAATCGTTCGCCGACGGCCGGCCGGGCAACGAAATTCTGGTCGCCAAGCTCGACTCCGCGCAGCGCACAAAGCTCATCCAATCGATTCGCGACCGCGGCATCGACTACGTCGCGCAGGAAGCGGTGACGCTCTCGAGCATGCCGGTGTGGCGCGACAACCGCTTGCAGCCGCGGCCCTTCACCTTGCGGCTATTCCTGGCAAAAGTCGGCGAGCGCTGGCAGGTCATGCCCGGTGGCTTCGTGCGCATCGCCGAGAATGCCGACGCGCGGGCGGTGAGCCTGCAGCGCGGCGCCGCGACCGCTGACGCCTGGGTGCTGACCCACGGTCCGGTCGGCGAGACCACGCTGTTGCCGACGCCGGAGCGCATGCAGGTGCAGCGCGCCTCCGGCCTGTTGCCGAGCCGCGCCGCCGACAATCTGTTCTGGGTCGGCCGCTATGTGGAACGCGCCGAGGCGACGCTGCGGCTCATCCGCGCCATGATCAATCGCAGCGCCGAGGCAGACGATGCCGCGGCTCCCGTGATCGGCAGCATCGGTGCGCTGCTCGCCGCCTGGAACGCGATCCCGGACGATATGAACCAGGCGCTCACCGCGCCGACTGCGCGTGCGGCGCTGACGCGGAGCGATCTCGAAGGATCGCTGCCTTATCTCGCCGGCTCAGCGCGTTCGTCGGCCTCGATGATCCGCGACCGGTTTTCGCCCGACGCCTGGCGGGCGATCAACGATCTCGCCATCATGATCGGCTCGCCGCTGCCGATGGGCCCCGCCGAAAGCGCCATCAACGATCGCGTCGAGGCGGCGCTGCGCATCATCTCGTCGCTGTCCGGCCTCGCCCAGGAGAACATGACCCAGCTCGCCGGCTGGCGCTTTCTCGAGCTCGGCCGCCGCATCGAGCGGTCGCTCTTGACCTGCCGCCTGGTGCGTTGTTTCGCGGAATTAGGCGCCCCGGACGGCGGGCTCGACGTGCTGCTCGAGCTCGCCGACAGCCAGATCAGCTACCGGCAGCGCTATGTGATGATCGCGGCGCTGGCGCCGGTCATCGACCTGGTCATGCTCGATCCCAACAATCCGCGCTCGGTCATTTTTCAGCTCGACCGCATCGAGATCCATCTCGGCGCGTTGCCGCGGCGAAATACCACCGGCCGCCTGTCGCCGGTGCAGCAGATCGCCGCGTCGATCGCGACCCGGCTGCGCACCGCAGATGCCGCCAAGATCGACGACGCGCTGATCATGGACATCGAGCAATCGCTGATGAAGTTGTCGGATGCGATCAGCGCGGCGTATCTGACCAACAACGAGCGCTCCGATTCCATCTGGGAGGCGCTGGCATGATCTACGACGTCCGGCAGACGACCACCTGCGCCTATGCGTCGCCCGTCGCGCATGCGCGCCACGTGTTACGCCTGACGCCGGTGTCGCGCGACGGCGAGCGGGTGCATGTCGCCTCGCTGCTGATCGTGCCCGAGCCCGTGCACTGGCGCGAGAGCAAGGATTTCTTCGGCAACGTCTTGACCTGGATCGAGATCGCCGAGCCGCACGATACGCTGACGGTGAAGCTGCAGGCGCGGGTCGCCGTCGATGCGCCGGTTGAGCCGTTGGCGACGCCGGCCTGGGAAACGGTGCGCGAAGAGGCCTTTGCGACGAGCGATATCGGGCCGATGTCGCCGGCGCATTTCCTGTTCCCGAGCCGCATGGTGTCGCTCGATCCCGAGATCCGCGATTACACCCGCGAGAGTTTTGCGCCCGGCCGGTCCGTGCTCGATGCCGCGATCGCGCTGATCGGCCGCCTCAAGGCCGACATCGTCTACGAGATCGGCGCCACCACGGTCACCACCATGCCGCCGATGTCGTTCGCGCTGCGCCGCGGCGTCTGCCAGGATTTCGCGCATATCATGATTTCCGGCCTACGCGGCCTCGGCCTGCCAGCGGCCTATGTCAGCGGCTATCTGCGCTCGGCGCCGGCGAGCGACGGCGCGCGCCTGCAGGGCAGCGAAGCGATGCATGCCTGGGTGCTGCTATGGTGCGGCGGCGCCGCCGGTTGGGTTGGGCTTGATCCCACCAATGGGATTCTCGCCGCCGAGGACCATGTCACCTTGGCGATCGGCCGCGACTACACCGATGTCGCGCCGGTGGACGGTGTTATTCTGGGATCGGGCCGACAGCGCATGGGCGTGTCGGTGAACGTGACGCCGGTGCAATAAGCTTCAGCTCCGTCGGCTGCAATCAAGAAACTCTCGGGAGGATTATGCATGCGTGCCTATCAACTGCCAAAGGGCGGCGCCGGTATCGAATCGGTCACCCGCGTCGATCTGCCCGAGCCAAAACCGCAGCACCGCCAGGTGCTGGTCAAGGTCGCCGCCTGCTCGCTCAATTTCCGCGATCTCGGCATCGTGCGCGGCACTTACCGCATGCCGGTGCGCGACAAGATCGTGCCGCTGTCCGACGGCGCCGGCGAGGTGGTCGCGATCGGCGCGGGCGTCACCCGTGTAAAAGTCGGCGACAAGGTCGCGGGCTGCTTCTTCCAGCGCTGGCCGGGCGGCGA
Source organism: Xanthobacteraceae bacterium (assembly GCA_049584715.1). Taxonomy (GTDB): domain Bacteria; phylum Pseudomonadota; class Alphaproteobacteria; order Rhizobiales; family Xanthobacteraceae; genus BOG-931. The sequence goes on along the minus strand of JBAUYI010000327.1, from coordinate 26,504 downwards.
GCCGAGCCAGACCGTGCAGGCGAGCGCGCTCGGCGGCTCGATCGACGGCATGCTTGCCGAATATGCCGTGCTGGAAGAGGACGGCGTCGTCAAACTTCCCGCGCATCTGTCGCTCGAGGAGGGCGCGACGCTGCCCTGCGCCGCGGTGACTGCGTGGCACGCCATGATGGTGCACGCCAAGCTGATCGCCGGTCAGACCGTGCTGCTGCAAGGCACCGGCGGCGTCTCGATCTTCGGCCTGCAATTCGCCCACGCCATGGGCGTGACCGCCATCATCACCTCGTCGAGCGACGACAAGCTCAAGCGCGCCACGACGCTCGGCGCCGCCCACACCATCAACTACAAGACCACACTGGATTGGGAGAAGGCGGCGGTGGCGTTCACCGGCGGCCGCGGTGTCGATCAGGTCGTCGAGGTCGGCGGCGCCGGCACCTTGGCGCGCTCGTTCGGCGCCATCCGCATCGGCGGCAAGATCTCGATGATCGGCGGCTTGAGCGGGGCGGCGACCGAGCTCAATCCGGGACTGATCCTCGGCCGGCGCGCCAATGTGCAGGGCATCTCGGTCGGCTCGACGGAAATGTTCGAGGCGATGAACGCGGCCATTGCCGCCAACGCCATCAAGCCGGTGATCGACAAGGTGTTCCGCTTCGACGAGGCGCCGGCGGCCTACCAGCACATGGCCTCAGGCGCGCATTTCGGCAAAATCGTCATCCGCGTGTGAGCCGCGTCGCGGCCGCACCTCGCGCTGTCCGGTTTCGGGTGATGAAGGAGGCGATCGCCGCCAACGCGCTTCTGCGCCGTGGCGGCGGGGTTTATTTGATCGCTGTCGAGATTGTCGAGAACGTGGTCTTCAGCTTGGTGCCGAGACCGGTGATCACCGGGATGACCGCAACCGCGATCCCCGTGGCGATGAGGCCGTACTCGATGGCTGTGGCAGCGCTTTCGTCTTTCCAGAACTTGACGATGAGGCGCATTCGCGATGCTCCGTGCAGAACGATTTATCCTTATAATTGAAGTCTTATCGCGGCCTTAAAGCCGCTTATGGGGCATAAGGGTACAAATTTAAGAGAGCTTTTACCGTCACACGACGTACCGCGCCGGTTGTGGCGATCGTTGTCAACTGGAATGGAACTTGTTTTCGATTCTTAAGAATTATCGGGCCATCCTGCCCGCGAACCGAACTGCTCTCAGAAGAAGTCCGAGATCCGGGGTTTCCATGAAACTGTACGCACCCAATGTCGCTTTGTTCGTTATTGCCGGCTGTCTGGCCATGCTCGGCGTGCTCGCCGCGTTCCCGATCGAATTGCCGATTCCTGCGCTGACCGGAAACTCGTCCTGGTACATCTTCCTCGCCTGGTTCCTGCTGGCGGCCGGCAGCGCCATCCCGCATTCGGACGGGCACAACTCCGAGTAATCACGCGCGGCGTCTGTAACTTCGTTGCGACAATTCGACCCGCCGCTCTAGACCGGCTTGAGCTGACGGTGTTCCTGCCGACGCCGCAGTCGCGCCTGCTACCGCTTAACTCGTTGAGAAGGCTTGCTCCTCCCGCCCGCACGCGGGGACAGGCGAAGGAGCATTGACCTGCGCGCGCCCGCGCGGGAAGAAGTCTCCGGCGACGCCAGGAGAACACGGAATGTCCGACCCCGAAGAAAAGAAAACAGGGGGCCACACGCTCGCCGACCACCTCTACGGTCAGAACATCGTGCACGAGCACGGCGAAGATTCCGACCACGATCACGACCACGACTACGATTTCGAGAACGACGACGTTCCGCTGCAAGACAATCCGCTGTGGCGTCAGGACAACGTCTCGCTGATGACGGTCGGCATCGACATCGGCTCGTCGGGCACGCAAGTGATCTTCTCGCGCGTCAATCTGCGCCGGCTGGCCGAGGATTTGACCAGCCGCTATTATGTCGTCTCGCGCGAGACCTTGTTCCAATCGCCGGTGGCGCTGACGCCTTATCAGAGCGAGGAACGCATCGACGACGAAAAGCTCGGCGCCATCATCGACGACGCCTACAACGCCGCGAACCTTCACCCCGACAACATCGACACCGGCGTCGTCATCCTCACCGGCGAGGCGCTGCGCCGCGAGAATGCGCAGGGCATCGCCAAGATCCTGTCCGAGCAGGGCGGCGAATTCGTCACCGCCACCGCCGGCCATCACATGGAATCGATGCTGGCGGCTTACGGCTCCGGCGCCGCGCGCGTCTCCAGCGACCAAAACAAGCGCATCCTCAACATCGATATCGGCGGCGGCACCACAAAACTCGGCCTGGTCGAGAACGGCAAGGTCATTGCTACGGCAGCGGTGCATATCGGCGGCCGCCTGCAGGTGGTCGAGGATGGCAAGATCGTGCGCCTCGATCCGGCGGGAAAACATCACGCCAAGCGCGCCGGCTTTGCCTGGAATCGCGGCGACGCGATCGCGCTAACCGACATGGAGAAGGTCGCCGACGGCATGGCCGACGCGCTGGTCGCTGCCGTCACGGCGCGGCCCATGCCGCATGACATCGAGCATCTTTATCTCACCGATCCGATCGCCGCGCTCGGCCGTATCGACGGCATCATGTTTTCGGGCGGTGTTTCCGAATACGTCTATCAGCGCGAAGCGCGCGATTTTGGCGACATGGGCCCGCGGCTCGGCCGCGCCATTCGCGAGCGCATCGCCAAAGGCGCGTTCCCGTGGCCGGTGCTGCCGGCCGGCGAATGCATCCGCGCCACCGCGCTCGGCGCTTCCGAATACAGCGTGCAGCTGTCCGGCAATACCAGTTTCATCTCGGCGCCCGGCGTGCTGTTGCCACGCCGCAACCTGCAAGTCTTGCTGCCGCCCTTTGCCTGCGAGGACACGATCGATGCGGCAGAGCTCGCCGCCGCGATCCGCAGCCACATGACCGCGTTCGACGTCGACCCCGATCGCGAGATCGCCTTGGCGCTGCGCTGGACCGGCCTGCCGTCCTACGAGCGGCTCGCCGCCTTCGCCGAAGGCATCAAGCGCGGGCTCGCCGAACGCGTTGCCAGGAAGCAGCCGCTGTTCATCATGCTCGACGGCGACGTGGCGCAGACGCTCGGCCATATTTTGCGCGACGAATTGCACGTCGAGAGCGAGATGCTGGTGATCGACGGCGTCGTCTTATGGGACTTCGACTACATCGATCTCGGCCGCATCCGCATGCCGTCCTACACCGTGCCGGTCACCATCAAATCGCTGGTGTTCAACGAAGACCCGCGCGGCCCACGGCCGCGGCAGCGTTTGCATCATCACGATGATGATCACGATCATGACCATGCGCACGGTCATCATCACCATCACCACGATCACGATCATCATCATGATCACGACCACGATCATTCGCGCCATCACCACCACGATCACGAGGGGTAAATTTCCCCTCCCCCTTGTGGGGAGGGGCAGGGGTGGGGGTCGGGAGATGACGCGCTAATGTCGACGCATGAGAGTCCCCTCCCGACCCCCATCCTCAACCCTTCCCCACAAGGGGAAGGGAGCCGACGGGGTAGGGGTCGTGAGGTAATGCGCTAACGTCGACGCATGCGAACTCCCTCCCGACCCCCATCCCCAACCCTTCCCCGACAAGCACGCACTCGGGCGCGCGCAAGCGCGGCCCGGGTGGGGGAAGGGAGCGCGCTGTGGACTTGGCTATTAATCGCCATTGCTATTGCCCTAGTCGCCTGGCTGGCGCTGGTGCCGCTCGGCTTCATGCTGTGGCAGAGCGTGCTGTCGCCGGAGAGCGCCGCCGCGCCGGCCCGGTTCACGCTGGACAATTATCGCACCGCCTATGCCAGCGCCGACACCGCGCGGCTCTTCGCCAACTCGCTGCAATTCGCCCTTGGCAGCGCCGTGCTCGCTTTCTCGCTCGGCACCTTGCTGGCCTGGATCAACGAGCGCACCGATACGCCGTTCAAGGCGCTGTTCTTCGCCCTGACCTTGGTGCCGCTGATCATTCCCGGAATCCTGTTTACGGTGTCGTGGATTTTCCTCGGCAGTCCGAGGATCGGCATCGTCAATCTGGTGCTGCAGCGCGTTTTCGCCACCGACACCGTGTTCATCAACATCTATTCGATCCCCGGCATGATCTGGGTCGACGGCCTGCATTATTCCCCCATGGCCTTTTTGCTGATGACGGCGGCGTTCCGCGCCATGGATCCGGCGCTGGAAGAATCCGCCATGATGAGCGGCGCCACGTTGCCGCGTATCCTATGGCGCGTCACCATCCGCTTGGCGTCACCGGCGACCGCCGCGGCGCTGCTGATCCTGTTCGTGCGCGCGCTGGAATCGTTCGAGGTGCCGGCGCTGCTCGGCCTGCCGGTCGGGATCGCGGTCTATACGTCGGCGATCTACGATGCGATCCACGCTTATCCGAGCGAAATTGGCCTCGCGTCGGCTTACGGCGTGGCGCTGCTCGTCATCACCTCGCTGTGCGTCTTCCTCGATCTGCGCATCGTCGGCCGCGGCAGCCGCTACGCCACGGTGACCGGCAAGGGCTTTCGCCCGCGCGTCATGCGCATCGGTCGCTGGCGCTATGTCACGGCGGCGCTGTTCCTGATCTACGTCGCGCTGGTCGTGGTGCTGCCGTTCCTGGTGCTGTTATGGTCGTCGCTGCAGCGTTTCTACACCGTGCCGACGCTGGCGGCGCTCAAGAACCTGACGCTCGATTCCTATCGCACGGTGCTGGCCTATCCGGCGATCGGCACCGCGGTCTGGAACAGCATCGTGCTGGCGCTCGGCAGCGCGACGCTGATCATGCTGGCGACGTCGATCCTGTGCTGGATCGTGGTGCGCACGAAACTGCCGGGGCGTGCGCTCGTCGACAATCTCGCCTCGCTGCCGCTGGTGTTTCCCGGCCTCGTGCTCGGGCTTGCGATCATGGTCTGCTACCTGGCGCTGCCCATCGGCGTCTACGGCACGATCTGGATCATGCTGATCGCCTATGTGACGCGCTTTTTGCCTTACGGCATGCGCTATAACACGGCGTCGCTCCTGCAAGTGCACAAGGAGCTCGAGGAATCCGCGGCCATGAGCGGGGCGTCGCTCGCCACCACGTTCGGCCGCATCGTGCTGCCGCTGCTAAAGCCTGGCCTGATCGCCGGCTGGATCTATATCGTCATCGTCTCGATCCGGGAACTGGCCAGCTCGATCCTGCTCTATAGCCCCGGCACCGAAGTCGTCTCGGTCACCATCTGGGAATTGTGGCAGAATGGCCAATACGTTGAATTATCGGCGCTCGGCGTCATGATGATTTTGGTGCTATTTTGCTTCGTCATGCTGGCCGAGTTTTTCGGCCGGCGGTTCGGCGTCGTCGAGCCTTGAGTAGGGTGGGTGGGCACGGCGTGCACTGTAAGTTGACGCGTGGGCAAAATCGCCCGGCAGCCGTGCCCACGCGGTGGCTCGACGAAGACGATTTTGCCCACCCTACGCGATGCGGCTTTGGCAACGTCGAAGCTTAAGGGAGGAAGAGCGTGCTGAGCGTAAAATCGCTCCATACCGATTACGCGGCCGCGGGCGGTGCCGTCGTCAACGCCGTGCAGGATGTCTCCTTCGACGTGCCCGACGGCGAGCTGTTCACGCTGTTGGGCCCGAGCGGCTGCGGCAAGACCACGACCTTGCGCTCCATCGCCGGGCTGGAGCGGCCGCGCTCCGGCTCAATCGCGCTCGATGGCCGCGTAGTCTATTCCTCGGACCAAGGCATTTTCGTCGCGCCCAACCGGCGCAATTTCGGCATGGTGTTCCAGTCCTACGCCATCTGGCCGCACATGAACGTGTTCAAGAACGTGGCGTTTCCGCTGGAAGTGCGCAAAGTGCGGCCGAGCCGCAAGGAGATCGAGCAAAAGGTCATGCGGGTGCTGGCGACGGTGCAACTCGCCGAGCTGGTCGACCGTGACGCGACCAAACTTTCGGGCGGCCAGCAGCAGCGGCTGGCGCTGGCGCGGGCGCTGGTCATGGAGCCGCAGCTCTTGCTGCTCGACGAGCCGCTGTCGAACCTTGACGCCAAGCTGCGCGAGGCCATGCGTTTCGAGCTCAAGCGTATGCAGCGCGACCTCGGCCTGACCACCATCTATGTCACCCATGACCAGAGCGAGGCCTTGGCGCTGTCCCACGAGATCGCGGTCATGAGCGAGGGCCGCATCGTCCAGATCGGCTCGCCGCGCGACATCTACGAGCGGCCGCGTAACAAATTCGTCGCCGATTTCGTCGGCAGCACCAATTTCATCGGCGGCAGAGTGGCGTCCGCAGCTGTCGGCAACGGCCGCTGCGGGGTCGCCACCGCGCTTGGCGAGCTCAACGTGCAGTGCGTCGAGCCGTTGGCCAAGGACGCGCCGGTGGTGATCTCGGTGCGCCCCGAGGACGTCGAGCTTTTCGAGGCCACCCCTCCGCGCGAGGACGGCGACAATGTCTGCACCGGCACCGTCGAGGCCAAAGTCTTCCTCGGCGACTATCTGGATTTCCAGGTCAAAGTGGGCGATTCTGTGCTATTGGCCCGCGTCCATCCTTCGCTGCGGACGCCGGTCGGTCACCCCATCCACGTGCGCATGCGGGCGGAGAAATGCGTGGCGCTTGCGGAGCCGATGGCACCGCGGGTTGCTGCTTAGAAAATCAAGAAGGAGTGCCTTATGGCCAAGAACGCCGTCGTTTCCGAGGAACTGGCGAACAAGTTCAAGACCGAGAAGGAAACGCCGTATACCCGCTGGGTGAAGGCCGAAGGCCTCGACATTATCCCGTCGTTTTATGTGCAGAACCTGCGCACCGTCGAGCTGAAACCCTGGGCGCGGCGCGGCGGCAACGCCGTATTCCTCAATCACGACGCTTCGCGCACCTCGAACGATTGCTATGTGATGGAAATTCCGCCGGGCAAAAGCCTGGTGCCGCACCGCCAGCTCTACGAAGAAATGATCCTGGTGCTGAGCGGCCGCGGCTCGACCACGGTGTGGAACGATGCCGGCGCCCGCATCACTTTCGAGTGGAAGGACGGCGCGCTGTTCGCCATTCCGCTCAATTGCCATCACCAGCATTTCAACGGCTCGGGCAAGGAGCCGGCGCGCTATGTCGCCGTCACCAATGCGCCGCCGGTGATCAATCTCTACGAAGATATCGATTTCATCTTCAACACCAAATACGACTTCAAGGACCGCTTCGCCGGCGAGCCGGATTATTTCAGCGCGAAGGGCGAGCAGAAGGGCTTTTTGCTGGCGACGAATTTCGTGCCGGACGCGGTGAACATCCCGCTGATCACCGCGACCGAACGCGGCGCCGGCGGCGGCCATATCCGCTTCAACATGGCCAAGGGCTCGATGAACTCGCACATCTCGCAATTCCCGATCGGCACCTACAAGAAGGGCCACGCCCACGGGCCGGGCGCCCACGTCATCGTGCTCTCCGGCGACGGTTTTTCGCTGATGTGGCCGGAAGGCGAGGAGCCGCAGCAATATAAATGGGAAGTCGGCACCATGATCGTGCCGCCCAATATGTGGTTCCATCAGCATTTCAATGCCGGCTCGACGCCGGCGCGCTACCTCGCCTTCAAGCACGAGGGCGTCGCCATCCGCAACGCCCAAGGCGTGCCGAAAGCCTGGATCAGCCGCCGGGTCGGCGGCGACCAGATCGACTACCTCGACGAGAAGCCGGAAATCCGCCGGCTGTTCGCGACCGAGCTCGCCCGGCACGGCATCGCCTCGCGCATGGATGCGGCCTACGCCAAGGAAGAGGCTGAGCTGGGCGTGAAGACGGCGTGATGTCTTTCCCTCCCCCCTTGTGGGGGAGGGCAGGGTGGGGGGTCGGGAGGTGATTCTCGGCGATGACGGCTGCCGAAAATCGTCCGCATTTGCGCGTCACCTCCCGACCCTCCCCACAAGGGGGAGGGGAACGCGATTGCGCCACCTCACTCGATCACCTCGTCGGCGCGCGTGAGCAGCGCCGATGGGATGTCCAGGCCGAGCGCCTTGGCGGTCTTGAGATTGATCACGAGATCGAACTTGGTCGGCTCCTGAACTGGAAGTTCGGCAGGTTTGGCGCCTTTGAGAATACGGTCGACATAGGATGCCGCGCGCCGGTAAAGGTCGCCGGTGTCGACACCGTATGACAGCAATCCGCCGCTGGCAGCGAAGAAACGGAACGCGTAAATGGCCGGCATGCGGTGCTTGGCCGCCAACGCGATAATTTGCTCGCGATTGACTCCCGTCAAAGGGCTGGGCAGCACGACCAGGCCGCCAGTCGGCCCCTCGCCGAATGAGCCAATCGCATTCTCGAACTCGGACGGGTCTTGGAGCGCCGACGCAGTCACGGTTATTCCCAGTGCCGCCGCCGCTGTTTCGGCAGCATGAAAATATGCACGGTTCGCGGCAATTTTTGCGTCAAAGAGCACCAGCGCCCGCGTCATACTCGGTGCGAACTCTTTGAGAGTTTGCAGCCATTTGCCGCCGATCTCGGATTCGAAAGTGGTGAACCCCGTCAAATTGCCGCCCGGGTGCGCCAGGCTTTCGACAAACCCGCTGCCGACCGGGTCGCCGATCTGCGCAAAGACGGTCGGTATCGGGCTCCCTGCTTGCAGCAGCGCCGCCAGGAAATCGTTGCTATGGACGACAATGACATCCGGCTTGAGATCGACGATCTCCATCGCGTAGCGCCGCATACTATCGGGATCGCCGCTGCTGAAACGATAGTCGAGACGAATATTGCGGCCCACAATCCAACCGGCGTCGTGAAGCCCCCCGACGAGCGCATCGACCCGGCGTTTGGACTCGGGATCGCTCTCGGCTGTTCCGATGAGGACGCCGACGCGCCGCATCCCGCCGCTTTGCTGCGCCCGCGCAGCCACCGGCCGCAGCAACGTCACCGCCGCGCCGCCGAAAAGCGCAATGACCTCGCGCCGCCTCATTCGATCACCTCGTCGGCGCGTGCGAGCAGCGTTGGCGGGATTTCAACGCCAAGCGAACGCGCCGTCTTCAAATTGAGAATGAATTCGAACTTGGTCGCCTGCAGGACCGGAAGGTCGGCAGGCTTGGTGCCCTTGAGAATGCTGCCGGTATAGATGCCGATTTGCCGGAACATGTCGTCGAAGCTGGTCCCATAGCTCATCAACAGGCCGGCTTCGACCGTCTCGCGCGAAACAAAACTCGCAGGCAGCCGGTCGTGCGCTGCAAGCGCGGCAAACTGCGCGCCGCGGCTGCCGAAGAAGCCGTCCGGCGCAATGAACACGGCGCCGGCCCGTTCGCGCGCAAATGCGGCAAAGGCCGTGTCGATCTCGGCGGGGGTGCTGGCATTGCCGAAAAGCAACTCCAGTCCGAATGATGCAGCGGCCTCCTTGATCGCATTCGCCGTGGTCTCGGCGGACGTGGCATTGGTCGGATTGACCAGCACCGCGAAACGCGTGGCCTTGGGCAGAAGCTCATGCATGAGTCCAAGTCGCTTGGCGTCGATCTCGGCGGCGAAAAAATTGACTCCAGTCGCATTGCCGCCCGGATGGGCGAGGCTGGCGACGAGGCCGAGCGCTACCGGGTCCTCGGCCACGCCGAATACGATCGGGATCGATGCCGTTGCGGCCTTGGCGGCGAGCGCGGCGGGATTGCTGCCGGGCGTGGCGATCACGGCAACGCGGCGCCGCACCAGGTCGTCCAGCAGCGCGGGCAAGCCTTCGTAATGGCCATTCATCCAATGGTACTCGACCGTGACATTCTGGCTTTCGACGTAGCCCGCTTCGCTCAACCCCTTGCGGAATGCCGCAAGCCGTGTCGCCTGGACGTCGGCCATCCCGCTGTTGATGAAGGCAACCAGCGGCAGCGCCGGCTGTTGCGCGCGCGCCGTCAGTGGCCATGCCGCCGTGGCGCCGAGCAGCGCTATGATCTCGCGCCGCCTCATTCGATCACCCGGTTGGCCAGCGCCAGCAGGTTCGGCGGGATGTCGAGCCCAAGCGCCTTCGCGGTCTTGAGATTGAGCACCAGCTCGAACTTCGTCGGCTGCATGATCGGCAGATCGGCCGGCTTGGCGCCTTTCAATATCTTGTCGACCAGCACGGCGGCGAACTCGAAGACCTCCTGGTAGTTGGGCCCGTAGGACATGAGCCCGCCGGCGTCGACCCACGAGCTATCCTCGAACATCGCCGGAATCTTGTTACCGTTGGCAAACTCGAGAATGCGGACCAGATGCCGGCGCGTGAACGCTTCGGTCGTCACCAGGAGCGCATCCGGGTGTTGGGCGAGAAGCTCGGCAAGCGCAGCCTCCAGCTCCTCAGGATTTCGCGGCCCGACGACGTGCAGCAAAACGTGCGACTGATCGGCAGCGATTTGGGTTTCATGCACGCGTGCTGCCATGCCGGGGTTCGACGAATCCCACAAAATCGCAAAGCGGGAAATTTTAGGCGACAGCGTGCGCAGGATATCGAGCCGCTTGGCGCTCAGCTCAGGCGCCATCAGCGAAGTGCCGGTGACATTGCCGCCGGGCCTGGCGAGGCTTGCGACCAGACCGACACCCACCGGGTCGCTGTTGGCGCCGAGCACGATGGGGATCGTGCCGGTGGCCTGCTTGGCGGCAAATCCCGCCGGCGTCCCCATTGTCACGATGACATCGACCCGCTGCGACACCAGGTCGGCGGCAAGATCCTTCAGGCGCCCGATATCTCCTTCGGCCGCCTCGCGCACGATGACGACGTTCTTGCCCTCCGCAAAGCCGAGCTCGCCGAGCTTGCGCATGAACGCAGTGGTGAAAGAAGGGCCGACGCCGGTGTCGAGCAGGCCGATCTTGAAGGGTGCCTGCGCGCCCGCGATCGGCCCGAGCAGCGAAGACGCCGTCGCGGCGCCGAGTGCGGTCAGGAATGAACGCCGTCCGATCGTGGTGATCATGTGGTTCCCTCGCGGCTGATCGCGTCGCTCGCGCAGCCCGGATTTGCATGCCTCGATGACGGCGTGTTCGATTGCGGCCCGCCGCGCCGCCTCATTCGATCACCTCGTCGGCGGTGGCGAGCAAAGTCGGCGGAACGCTGAGGTCGAGCGCCTTGGCGGTCTTGACGTTGATGATCAGCGCAAACTTGACCGGAAACTCGATCGGCAGATCGCTCGGCTTCTCGCCCTTCAAGATTCGGTCGACGAATATCGCCGCACGACGATAATTGTCTGCGATGTCGTTGCCGTAAGCGAGGAGGCCGCCGGCTTTGGCAAAGTCGCGCGTGGTATAGATGGCGGGAAACTGATGTTGCGTCATCAGCGCGGCGATCTCGCCGGTATGCCCGCTCATGAAAGCGCTCGGCATTAGAATGAATCCGGTATTCGGCTCACGCGCCTGCGTTGCGGCAACCGTCTCGAACGCAGCCATGTCGGCGACCGCTGCCACGATCACCTCCACGCGAAGCGGTGGGGCCGCCGATTTGAAGTAGTTCAGATAGAGGTCCGCATAGGGTGCCGATGCCGGGTTGTATGGCACGACCACCCGCGCCAGGCGCGGCATGACCTCTTTGAGCAGCTCGATCCATTTGCCGGCCATCGACACTTCGAGATTAACCAGGCCTGTCGCGTTGCCGCCCGGATGCGACAGCGAAGCGACAAAGCCCTGGCCTACCGGATCGACGATATTCGTGAATAGGACCGGAATCGTGCGCGTCAGCTGCAGCAAGATCGCCGTCGTGGGGGAGCTCGACGTAACGATCAGGTCCGGTTGCAGCGCAATGAGTTCCTCGGCGCCCCGGCGCATGAGGTCCGCATTGGACCCGGTCCAGCGAAATTCAAAATGAATATTGCGGCCCTCCACCCAGCCGAGCTTTTCCAGTCCCTCGCGCAACACGGCAACCCAGCCTTGAACTTCGGCATTGGTCTCATTCTGCGCCATCAATAGCCCGATGTGGCGCAGGCCGGCTGGCTGCTGCGCGCGTGCGGCGACGGGGCGAAGCAGCATTGCCGCCGCGATGGAGCCGGACAGAGTGATGAGATCGCGCCGCCTCATTCGATCACCTCGTCGGCGCGCACGAGCAGCGACGGGGGTATATCGAAACCGATTGCCTTTGCGGTCTTGTTGTTGACGACGGTTTCGTACTTGGTTGGTGCCTGCACCGGCAAATCGGCGGCCTTGGCGCCGCGTAGGATGTGGTCGACATAGCCCGCCGCCTGCCGGAACACGTCGTCCTGATCGGTCCCGTAGGACATCAAACCACCGGCTGCGACAAATAGGCGGAACGGATAGACGGCAGGCAGACGATGCCGATTGGCGAGTGTGATGACGAGATCACGACGAATTCGTAAGGTCGGATCCGGCATGACGAGCAATCCGCCGTTCGGCGCGGCGGTGAATGATTCGATTGCTCGTTCGATGTCCGCGTCCGCATTCTCTATGGGAGTTGGCACCAGCTCGATCCCGAGCGACGGCGCCGCCGCTGCCGCCGCGCGCTGGAAATAGTCGAACGGAACCGTCTTCGGATTGCCAACAAGGGCGACACGCGTGAGGCGCGGTGCTATCTCCTTGAGCAGCGCCAGCCACTTTCCAGTGATGCCAGTTTCGTAAAGCAGTATCCCGGTGAGATTGCCGCCTGGGTGCGCCAGGTTGGCGACGAAGCCCGACCCGATCGGGTCAGAGACGTTGTTGAACACGATCGGGATCGCGTGCGTTTCCCGCTGCAATGTGGCGGCGACCTGAGTTCCCTGAGTGAAGATCACTTCGGGCCGTAAGGAGACCAACTCTTGCGCCAGAGCTGCATACTGATCGCTTCTCCCGGCCGCGTAGCGATAGTCGATGTGGATGTTACGCTCCTCCGTCCATCCCAACCGTTCGAGTTCTTGCCGAAATACCTGAGCGTGCGCCGTCGTGTCGGGGTCATCGGCGGCCGTAGGCATGAGCACGCCGACGCGCCGCAGTCGGGCGGCTTGCTGGCTTCGCACGAGCCGCGGCTCGAGCAGGAGCGCCGCCGCGCCGCCGCACAGTGTGATGAATTCGCGCCGCCTCATTCGATCACCTCGTCGACGATCGAGAGCACCCCCGGCGGCACCTCGATCCCGAGCGCTCGCGCCGTTTGCAAGTTGATGACGAACTCGAATTTGGTCAACTGAGTAACCGGGAGGTCGGCGGGCCTGGCACCCTTGAGCACGCGGCCGGTATAGACGCCGACTTGTTGAAACATGTCCACGAGGTCGGTTCCGTAGCTCATCAGCCCACCGGCTTCGACAACGTCACGGACGCCATAAGCCGCCGGAATTTTGTCGCGTGCCGTCAAAGTGACAAATTGCCCGCGGCGGCTGGTGAAGAATGCGTCTGGGGCGACAAAGAGAGCCTCGGCGTGATCGCGCGCCATGGCGGCGAAGGCCGCGTCTATGTCGCTGCTGGTCGTCGCGTTGAGAATCTGGAGTTGCAATCCGATGGCGGGGGCGGCTTGCTGCACTTCCCGTAACGTGGCACCGGCGGTCGTTGTATTGTCCGGATTGACGAGCACGGCAATACGAACTGCATTAGGAACCAAGTCATGCAGTAACCTCAACCGCTTTGCCACCACCTCGCTCGGGAAAAAATTGATGCCGGTGGCGTTGCCGCCAGGCCGGGCGAGGCTGGCGACAAGACCAAGCCGGACCGGATCTTGGCCAACACCGAAGATAATGGGGATAGTCGCTGTTGCAGCTTTGGCCGCAAGCGTGGCGGCGTCGGCGCCGGGCGTGGCGATCACTGCTACTTGTCGGCGGACCAGATCGGCCACTAGCGCCGGTACGCGATCATATTGGCCTTCAAGGTAGTGGTATTCGACCGTCGCGTTCTGCCCTTCAACGTAGCCGGTTTCGTTGAGGCCTTTGCGGAACGCGGCCACATTGCGTGCGTTGGAATCGGCCGATCCCAAGCGGAGAAACCCGACCACCGGCAGCGCCGGCTGCTGCGCGCGCACCGCGCGCGGGCGAAGCGACGATGCCGCCGCCGCGCCGCCCAGCGTGGTCAGAAATGCGCGCCTGCCGATGTTGGAAATCACGATGCCCCGCGTAGGTGATCGCCTTCCTTGCGCCAGCGAAACTAGCATGCTTCGATACCTGGGTCCTGTGATGCCGAGCACAAGGATTCGACTAGGATTTCGGCACTTTGGCCTGCGCCACCGTCGGCAAAATTACGCCCGGGATAAATGAAGCCTGCTCCATTCGACTATCACGCGCCGCGGCAGCTCAAGGAGGCCGCCGAGTTGTTGGCGACGCTGCCCAACGCCAAGATTCTGGCGGGTGGGCAGTCGTTGGTGCCGATGATGAATTTTCGCTACGTGGTGGCCGACCATCTGGTCGATCTCGGCGGCATCGCCGATCTGCGCGGCATCGCCGTCGTCGACGGCTGGCTGCGCATCGGCGCCATGATGCGTCAGCGCGAGCTCGAAACCGCGCCCGAGGTCGCGCAATATTGCCCGCTGCTGGCGGAGGCGTTGCGCCATGTCGGCCATCGCCAGACGCGCAACCGCGGCACCATCGGCGGCAGTTTGGCGCACGCCGATCCGGCGGCTGAACTGCCGGCGGTGTGCGCCGCCTACGATGCCGTCATCCACGTCGCCAGCATCCGCGGCATCCGGCAGGTGGCGTTTGCGGATTTCCCCACCGGCTTCATGGCGACCGCGCTTGCGCCCGACGAGATGATCGCCGCCATCGATCTGCCGGTCTGGCGCCAGGGCCACGGCCATGGTTTTCACGAATTCGCCCGCCGGCACGGCGATTTTGCGCTCGCCGGCGCCGCGGCGTTGCTCGATGTCGGCTCAGGCGACGTGGTGCGCCGCGCGGCGCTTTCGCTGTGTGGTGTCGCCGCTTTGCCGGTCCGGGTCGAAGCCGCCGAAGCGCGGCTCGTCGGCCAGCCGCTCGATTCGACGTTGATCCGCTCCGCCGCCGCCGCGGCATGGCTGGTCGAGCCGGTTTCCGATATTCACGCCGGTGCCGAGTATCGCCGCCATCTGGCGCAGGTCTTGAGCGCCCGCGCGCTCACCGACGCGGCGCGCCGCGCCGGCGTCGATGTGCCGAATGTTGTGTAGTGTCGTTGTGTAACCTGGTTGTGTGGAGCGTATGAGTAAGCAGCCAACGCGTGTGACGGTCAACGGCAAGGCGCATGCGCGCATCGTCGAGTCGCGGCTGACGCTGGCCGATTTCCTGCGCCACGAGCTTGGCCTCACTGGCACTCATCTCGGCTGCGAGCACGGCGTCTGCGGCGCCTGCACGGTGCTGGTCGACGGGCACTCCACACGCTCGTGTTTGATGTTCGCGGTGCAGGCCAATGGTTGTGAGGTGACGACCGTCGAAGGGCTTACGCCTGACGGCGGGCTGTCGGCGCTGCAGCAGGCCTTCGTCGATAATCACGGCCTGCAATGCGGCTTCTGCACGCCGGGCATGCTGGTCACGCTCACCGAGCTGCTGCGCGAAAATCCGTCGCCGAGCGAAGACGAGGTGCGCGAGGCGCTGACCGGCAATCTCTGCCGCTGCACCGGCTATGCCGGCATCGTCAAGGCGGCGCTCGACGCGGCGCAACGTTTGCGCGCGGCAGGGGGCTAAGGCGATGGGCGCAAAACATTTCGGCGCGCGCGTGACGCGGCTCGAAGATCCGGCGCTGCTGTCCGGTCGCGGCCGTTTCGTCGACGACGTGAAGATGACCGGCGTGCTGCACGCCTGCTTCGTCCGCTCGCCATATGCGCACGCGCGCGTGCATGGCATCGACGCCAAGGCGGCGCTGGCGATACCGGGCGTGCACGCCATCATCGCCGCCAACGATCTGCCGGACCCGATGCGCAGCGAAGCGATGCCGATGCTGCTGCCCAATCCGTCGATTTCGGCGCTGTGCACCCAGCACGTGCTGGCGCGCGCCGAAGTGTATTATGTCGGCCAGCCGGTCGCGGTGGTGATCGCCGACTCTCGCTACATCGCCGAGGATGCCGCGGCCGCCGTCGCCGTACATTACGACGCGCTGCCGGCGGTGGGGGACTGCCGCGACGCGATGGAGGAAGGCGCGCCGCGGGCGCACGCCGCGCTCGGCTCCAATGTGCTGTCGACGTTCCAGCTCGCTTACGGCGACGTCGACGCCGCCTTCGCCAACGCCCCGCATATTTTCGAGGACGAGCTCTGGCAGCACCGCGGCGGCGGCATGGCGATCGAGACGCGCGCGGTGCTCGCCAGCCACGACGCCGCGACCGATATGTTGACGGTGTGGTCGGGCACCCAGACGCCGCATATCGGCCGCCGCATGCTCGCCGATCTGCTCGGCCGCGAGCTTGAATCGATCCGTATGATCGCGCCCGACGTCGGTGGCGGCTTTGGGCCGAAGGCGATCTTTTACCCCGAGGAAGCCGTGATCCCGGCGGCGGCGTTGAAACTCGGCCGGCCGGTGAAATGGATCGAGGACCGGCGCGAGCATTTTTTGTGCGCCACCCAGGAGCGCGACCAATATTGGAGCGTCGCCATCGCGGTCGATGCGGAGGCAAAAATTCTCGGCGTGCGCGGCCGGATGCTGCATGATTCCGGCGCGTTCGTGCCGTGGGGCATCATCATGCCTTACATCGCGGCGGCGACCGTGCCGGGCCCCTATGTGATCCCAGCCTATCAGCTCGACACCATGGTGGTTCTCACCAACAAAGTGCCGACGACGCCGGTGCGCGGCGCCGGCCGGCCGCAGGCAGTGTTCGCCATGGAGCGATTGCTCGACAGGGTCGCGCGCGAATTGCAGCTCGATCGCGCCGAGGTGCGCCGGCGCAATTTCATCCAGCCGGAGCAGATGCCCTACGAGATGGGTCTTCTTTTCCGTGACGGCAAGCCGCTGATCTACGACAGCGGCGATTATCCGAAAGGTCAGGAGACCGCGCTGGCGGACGCCGACTACGAAAGCTTCCGCGAGCGGCAGCGCGCGGCGCTCGACGAAGGCCGCTTCATCGGCATCGGGCTCGGCAATTATGTCGAAGGCACGGGCTTGGGCCCGTTCGAGGGCGTGACGGTGCGCGTGATGCCGAGCGGAAAAGTCGCGGTCGCGACCGGCGCTACCAACCAGGGCCAGGGCACGCGTACCACGCTGTCGCAAATTGTAGCGGAACAAGTCGGCTGTCGCCTTGAGGACATCGTCATGACCATCGGCGACACCGGCGCCATCGCCCAAGGCGTCGGCGCCTTCGCCAGCCGCCAAGCGGTCAACGCCGGCAACTCGGCGCTCCTCGCCGGGCAGTCGGTGCGCGTGCAGCTTGTCGCCCTTGCCGCGCGCGTGCTCGGCGTCAAGGAGAGCGACATCGATCTCGACAACGGCCAGGCCATTGCGGAGACCGGCAACAAGCCGATCATCGGCTTCGGCGAATTGGCGCGGCTGGCGCAGGGCATTCCCGGTGTGTCGCTGCCGGCAGGCCAAGCGGCGGGCCTCGAGCACACCGCCTATTACACGCCGCAACAGGCCGCCTATTGCTCGGGCACTCACGTCGTCGAAGTCGAGGTCGATGCCATGACCGGCGGCGTGAAGATCTTGCGCTACACCGTCGCCCACGATTCCGGCCGCGTCATCAATCCGCTGATCGTCGACGGCCAGGTGCAGGGCGGCGTCGCCCACGGCATCGGCAATGCGCTGTTCGAATGGATGCAATACGACGAGAACGCGCAGCCGCTGACCACGTCGTTCGCGGACTATCTTTTACCAATGGCGACCGACGTGCCGACCTGCGCCATCGCCCATGTCGAGACCGTCAATCCGCTCAATCCCCTTGGCGTCAAAGGCGCGGGCGAGGGCGGCACAATCCCGGCCGCGGCGGCGATCATCGGCGCCATCGAGGACGCGCTGTCGCCGTTCGACGTGCATTTCGCCGAAACGCCGCTGACGCCGGAGCGCATCGTCGCGGCGCTGCGCGCGGCGGGCGCTTACGAAAAACTGTTTGCCGCATGATAGCCGCCGGGTAGACTTGAAAACCTGAAAATCACGACCAAATTACTTGGAGTAAATTCATCAGAATCAGCTAACACAGATGCCGCCGTGCGCGCGTCAAGAATTCAAGACAGAATCCGCTTAGCGCCAGACTTGAGAACGGGGCGCCCTAAAATAATTCGACGGCTGAATTCCACTCATATTGGGCCACTCGGACGTGCAATACTCCTAAAGGCGGTCGAATTTATTCCGGGAATATACAACTCGGCAGCTCACAATACGCTTCGACATATCGCTCGGGGCATTGAATTCGCTTGCACAGATCTTGGTATCGACATCGACCTCGGGATCGCTGCCGGCATTCCCCCCGTCATTGGCGCGGGGGCAATGAGCGATGATTTTTTCTCTACAGGCACCTCTGTCTTCGGTTCTCTTGTTTCATTTACCGGTAGGCTGGCAAGACTGCTTGCCGAGTCGATGGCCTTTGGTGAGGATGGAAGCGGAGATTGGGTTGAGATTGACGAAGAAGCCTGCCTCGGACGAATCAAGGAAGACGAGGAATTGCGCGCCAAGTGGGAGCGTTTCTTTTTGTATGGCGCGGGCATCTTTTTCAATATGGAGGAAACCAAACCAGAATTTACTCGTCAGCAGCGCGCTTCAATAGTTCAACTCACATCTGCGATGGAAGTTTTTGTACTAGGCCATGAGTACGGTTATCATGTTGCTGATGCACGCGGCGAAACAGAAATGCCGTTGGCGCCGTGGGGTACCGCATTCGCGCGCGAATTTAGAGGCGATGAAATCGCGATTGTGCTCTCCAGGTTCCTGGGGGCTCGCGGCTTTGCGGGGAGCCTCAGCAAATACAGAAATACCTGGATGGAGTCGGGTGCGGGTGCCGTTGCCATTATAAGGGCCGTTCAAGGAGTTAGATATGTCCGTGAGATATTGGAGACTGGGACGTATTCAGAAAACACGGGAAATCGACCGTCGGTCTTTGACCGATTGACTGCTATCGAGAATGGTAGTGGTTTCGCTGGGGCGGCGTTAGGAACGCGCTTTCGGAACCAGCGTTGGTTCTTCGGACGACTAATTCCAGAGATTTGCAGCTTGCTCAAAATGAGATTTTGGGCAGCGCACCGGGCGGGGTACCGACCAACAACGGCTGAAAAGGTGAAATTCCGCCGTTTGTCCAAAAGTGAAAGAGTTCTCGGCCAGCCCGACTCCGGATTAATTGAGATCGTTGCTGGAAGCGTCCTTGATACAACGAAAGGTTTTGGAAAATTCGATAAACAGAAGGACCGCGATGGTGAAGTTCGAGAAAATGATGCCGAAGTCGCTGAAGATGCTGCTATTGCTCGAGATCTGCTTCGGCAATATCAAGAGCGAAGTATCGACAGACTTGCCGAGACGGCACTCACGACCGCGGCAGGAATTACCGATCCGGCAATTTCAGCCTCAATAGCGGAGAAACTTAGACCAGGTAGGCTTGAGGGGCCTATCCATGGCTTCGAACTGTTGGTTAGAGGATACGCGAACTGGATCGAGCAGATTTGCTCTAAGCTCAATTTACCGCTTCGCGGAGGCGTCGCTTGCGGAGTTCTTTGGAACCCAGAGCTTCTCGGGCCTGCACATCAGGCTGTCATGACGACTGACGCGAGTATGATTGTCGTTCCAGAATCGACGTTGATGTTATGTCATTTTTTCAGCAAGTTGTTAGCCCGGTCCTTCCCTCTTAAGTCCGCGGTCGGGGAAACGCAGGTGAACTTTGCGGCCGAGACCGCTCTGGCCAATATTCGGGCTGATGCCAGACTCCGAGATTACGCAGTTGGATTTCTTGCTTACTTGGCGACTCTGGACCGACGGCTCATGAAGCCCTTAGGAAATGCTGGCGGTCTCGCGAGACCGGTATGGAGGAATCTGCTGGTGTCTACAGAGCTATTTGTGGTTGCGCATGAGTATGGACATCATATCGCTATGCATGGTTCAGATGGATGGGCCGCCGCCAACGGCGAGCCCAACCTCCAGTCGAAGATAAACGAACTCGAAGCCGATCGAATTGCTGCGTTGATTGTTGCGCACTATGGTGCCGAATCGGAGATTGCTGCTGCCCATTCCGTTGCAAGCGGCGTTGTAGCGTTGGTTGGGCTTGACTTACTTCGTCGTGCCCGATCAGTCTTGTTCTCCGGTCATGTGCAAGATATCAATTCTGATACGCATCCCACTTTGGATCAACGGCTTCTTGTGTTTGAGACCCTGCGTTATGATCCGCGCAACGTTGAACACGTTCGTAGCATGAGACAAAATTATAGAGACATAATGGAGGGATTGTGGAGCATAATCTTTCCTGATCTTCAAGCAATGCACGCTCGTGGAATCCGTCCAACCTCGAAATAAGCTTGACCACCCGCGACGTAACAAACCATCCGAATAATAGACGAGCGCGAGAAAACCATGCCTGAAGCAGAGAGTCGGACCGCAACGACGCCGTTCTGGCGGTTCTCGCTGAAATTTTACGGGCAACCCGGCGTGTCCGACGCCTGCATCGCCTTGCAGGACGGCTGCGGCGTGGACGTCAACTTGCTGCTGTTCCTGTTCTGGCTGGCGTCGGAGCGGCAGATGCTCTCGCCCGACGAAGTCAAAAAGCTCGACGCCACGATCAAAAGCTGGCGTGAGCTCACCATCATTCCGATCCGCGATACGCGCCGCAAGCTGAAAGGCGCCAAGACCTTCGTCGATCCGGCCAAGCAGGAAGCACTGCGCGACAAGGTCAAGGCGGTCGAGCTCGAGGCGGAGAAGCTGCAGCAGGAAGCGCTGTACGCGTTCACCCAATCCGGCCCGCTCGGCAAGCCGGCCGATCCGCCCGCAGCGGCGCGCGGCAATGTCGCTGCATTTGAAGGGGCGATGAGCGCAAGTTTTCCCAAGGCTTCGGTCGACGTTCTGGTTAACGCCTTCGACGGCCTGACCGGGCGCTGACCCCTACTGGAACCGCGCCCCGCCACATGGCACAAGGCTTGGCACAACACGGCGCCATAAGAAACGAGGGTAGGAATGGCTAAAACCGCTGCGCGGCTCATTGTCGGCATATCGGGAGCGTCGGGCACGATCTATGGCGTGCGGCTCCTGGAAATGCTGCGCAAGACCGACATCGAGACCCACCTGGTCATGAGCAAGTCGGCGGAGATGACCCTGGCCTACGAGACCGATCTCAAGGCCAAGGACGTGCGCGAGCTCGCCACCAAGTGTTATCCAGTCACCGACATCGGCGCCGCGATCTCCTCGGGCTCGTTCCCGACCATGGGCATGATCATCGCGCCGTGCTCCATCCGCACCATGAGCGAGATCGCGACCGGCGTCACCGCGACGCTGTTGTCGCGCGCCGCCGACGTCGTGCTCAAGGAGAAGCGCCGGCTGGTGCTGGCGGTGCGCGAGACGCCGCTGCATGGCGGCCATCTGCGCACCATGACCACGCTGGCCGATATCGGCGCCGTGATCGCGCCGATCGTGCCGGCGTTCTACAACCGGCCGAAATCGGTCGACGACATCGTCAATCACACCTGCGGCCGGCTGCTCGATTTGTTCGGCATCGATACCGGCATGGTCAAACGCTGGAAGGGCGGCCCGGCGGAGGAATGAATTCTTGCTCACTTGAGGAAGTGAGGAGATTGGCAGCGGTCGCGCTGCGTTCCTTCTCCCCCATTAGCGCGGTTACGCGCGTCTTTGACGCGCTATGGGGGAGAAGGACAGGATGAGGGGGTTCGGACGTTGAGGTCTTGCTCAAGGGTCCGAACCCCCTCACCCCAACCCTCTCCCCTCTGGGGAGAGGGAGTTCGCATTAGCCGGCGGCGAAGTCAGCGACTTGGCCGCCTACTTGAGAGAGGAAACGTCATGGACCAGAAACGCTACGATCTCGGCCTTGCCAAACGTAAAAAGGTTTTGGGCGACGCTTATGTCGATCGCGCGCTGCAAAACGTCGACGACTTCAATCGCGATTTTCAGCGGCTGCTGACCGAATATTGCTGGGGCGAGACCTGGGGCGACGAGACGCTCAAACCGCGCGAGCGCTCGCTCCTCAATCTCGGCATGATCGGCGCGCTCGGCAAGATGGAGGAGTTCGCCACCCACGTGCGCGGCGCGCTCACCAATGGGCTCACCCCGAACGAGATCCGCGCCGCGCTGACGCAAGTCACGATCTATTGCGGCGCCCCGACCGGCGTCGATTGCTTCCGTGTGGCGCGGCCGATCATCGCCGAGCACGAGAAGAACAAGAAGTAATGGGGGCGCCGCCGCTCGATTTCCAGGAGCACCTTGCGCGTCTTGAAGCGCAAGGTCTGCTGCGCCGCATCGAGCGGGCGGTCAACAAGGACACCGAGCTGCATCCGCTGGTGCGCTGGCAGTTCCAGGGCGGGCTCAAGGAAGACGAGCGGCGCGCGTTCCTGTTCACCAATGTGGTCGACTCGACGGGACGCCGCTACGGCACGCCGGTCGCCATCGGCGCGCTGGCCTCATCGGCGCAGATCTACGCGATCGGCATGGGCTGCGCGGTCGAGGACATCGGCGATGCATGGATGCGGGCGATCGCCAATCCGATCGCGCCTACGACGGTAACGGCGGCGCCGTGCCACGAGGTTGTCATCAAGGGCGATGCGCTGCGCGGGCCGAACGGCGGCTTGAAGTCGCTGCCGGTGCCGATCTCGACGCCCGGCTACGACGCGGCGCCGTATCTGACGGCGACCTTGTGCATCACCGCTGACCCGGAAACCGGCGTCCGCAACATGGGCACGTATCGCGCCCAGCTCAAAGCCACCGATCGGCTCGGCGTGCGCATGGCAGCGCGCATCGGCGGCGCCGGCGGTTATCTGCATTGGCAAAAATACCGCAAGCTGAAGAAGCCGATGCCGATCGCCATCGTGGTCGGCTGCGCGCCGGTGGTGATGTTCACCGGGCCGCAGAAGCTGCCGATCGATCTCGACGAAATGGCGGTCGCCGGCGGGCTCGCCGGCGCGCCGATCCGCGTCGTCAAGGCCGTCACCGTCGATCTCGACGTGCCGGCCGATGCCGAGATCGTGGTCGAGGGTTTGATCGATCCGGAACTGCTCGAGCCGGAAGGGCCGTTCGGCGAGAGTCACGGCCATGTCGCGCTCGAAGACTTCAACATGTCGATGCAGGTCACCGCGATCACGCATAAGCGGTCGCCGGTCTTCGCCTCGATCCTGAGCGAGGTGACGCCGAGCGAATCGAGCGTGATGAAGCGCGTCGCCTACGAGCCGCGCTATCTGGCGCATCTGCGCGACACGCTGGCGATCAAAGGCGTGCGCCGCGTCGTCATGCACGAGCCGCTGACCAATTTGCGCAAGGTGGTGTTCGTGCAGTTCGCGCACGGCGTGCCGCGTAGCGAAGTCTGGCGCGCGCTGCACGGCGCCGCGAGCTTGCAGGCCGATATCGGCAAATACGTCATCGCCGTGAGCGAGGATATCGATCCGGAAAATCCCAACGCGGTGTTCTGGTCGCTGGCCTATCGCGCCAATCCTGTCGACGACGTGCAGATCGCACCGTATCGCGCCGCCGGCCATGGGCCCAAGTCGGGGCCGCGCGGTGAAGAGTCGACGATGCTGATCGACGCCACGCTCAAGGACATTGCGCCGCCGCTTGCTCTGCCCAAGCGCGAATACATGGAGCGCGCGCGGCAAATCTGGAACGAGCTCGGCCTGCCGGCGCTCACTCCGCAGCCGCCGTGGCACGGCTATTCGCTCGGCGACTGGGATGCGGCCTGGGACGTTTACGCCAGCCGCGCGGTTGCCGGGAAATGGGAAGAAACCGGCAAGGAAACCTTCGCGCGCCGCCGCGGCGGGCTGACGCCGGAGACGCCGGTCAAGAGCGTGAAAGACTAGTGCGCCCGTCATTCCGGATCGCCGCGCAGCGGCGAGTCCGGAATCCATATTCACAGACGTGGTTATGGATTCCGGGTTCCTCGCTTCGCTCGGCCCCGGAATGACGAAGCGAGGACAACAAAGGACTCAACAATGAAAGACATCCGCAACGTCGGAGTGATCGGGCTCGGCAAGATGGGCATGCCGATGGCGCGCCTGTTGCGCGAGCGCGGGTTCACCGTGACCGGTTACGACGTGGCGCTGCCCGTCTTGAAGGCCGCGGCCGGCAACGGTATTCAGCCGGTCAACTCGCCGAAGGCGGTGGCGGCGGCGAGCGATCTCACCATTATCGCGGTCGGCTTCGATTCCGAAGTGGAGTCGGTGATGTTCGGCGACAACGGCGCGCTCGCCGGCGCCGCGGACGGCAGCGTGATCGCCATCGCCTCGACCGTCGCGCCCGCAACCATGCGCAAGCTCAAGCGGCGTTGCGCGCACCGCCCGGCGGTGGCGTTGCTCGATATTCCGCTATGCCGCGGCGAGCAGGCGGCCGAGCGCGGCAAGCTTTTGATCATGGGCGGCGGCGACAAGGAGCCGTTCGATGCCTGCCGTCCGGCCTTCGCGGCGTTCGCCGATGCGGTCTTTCACCTCGGCCCGCTCGGCTCCGGCGAGGTCGGCAAGATGGTCAACAATCTGATTCTCTGGGCCTGCATCTCGGCGAATGACGAGGGCCTCAAACTCGGCAACAAGCTCGGCGTCGATCGCGACGTCTTGCGCGAGGCGCTGGTCGCTTCGAGCGCCAGCAACTGGGCGCTTGCTTCGCGCATCGAGGAGCAGCCGATGCCCTGGGCCGAGAAGGATATGACC
The DNA here is from genome assembly GCA_049584715.1 of Xanthobacteraceae bacterium. Classification (GTDB taxonomy): domain Bacteria; phylum Pseudomonadota; class Alphaproteobacteria; order Rhizobiales; family Xanthobacteraceae; genus BOG-931. The sequence goes on along the minus strand of JBAUYI010000327.1, from coordinate 1,948 downwards.
ATCGTGCTCAAGGAAGCCGACCTGCTGCGCATGAGCGTGCCGCTCTGCGGCGTCGTAAAAGAAGTCGTGAAAACGGTGAAGTTCGAGCACAACTGGCCGACGCCGCACGCGCCGGATGACGATATTTAGGACGATATTGAGCCGGCGTGCCGATCCTGCATAGGTCGGATGCCCGGATCGGGGTAGCCGGGTTCGTCCGCAGGCGATAGGTAGCGGCCACGAATCTCAATAAGAAGTGCCCGCGCCGGGTTTATTCGCGCGAAGGCTGGAAAGGGTTCTCCCGTGACTCAGGCCGTCGTGAGCCGGCAACAGGCCGGCAACGCTGCATTTGTCGTCCTGGCGGCGATCAGCTTTTGTCATCTGCTGAACGACCTCGTCGTGTCGCTGTTGCCGGCAATCTATCCGATCCTCAAGACCGCGTTCGATCTGAGTTTTGGTCAGATCGGACTCATCACGCTGGTGCTGCAAGGCGTCGCCTCGCTGTTGCAGCCGCTGGTCGGTCTCTACACCGATCGCAAGCCGCAGCCTTATTCGCTGGCCTACGGCATGGGGTGCACGCTCTTCGGCATCTGCCTGCTCGCCTATGCGCCGAATTACCTCGCGCTGCTGGCCGGAGCGTCCTTGCTCGGGCTGGGCGCTTCGATCTTCCATCCGGAAGCATCCCGGCTGGCGCGGCTCGCCTCGGGCGGCGCTCATGGCATGGCGCAATCGCTGTTCCAGCTCGGCGGCAGCTTCGGCAGCTCGATCGGCCCGGTGTTGGCAGCCTTTTTCGTCCTGCCGCGCGGGCAAAGCAGTCTCGCCTGGTTCGCCTTCGTGGCGCTCGGCGCGATGGTCATTCTGGTCATGCTCGGCAACTGGTACCGCAACGGCGGGCACGCTACGTCGAAGGCGCGCAGTGCGAACATCCCGGTTGCCGTGCTGCCGCAATCGCAGGTGCGGCGCGCGATCGCGGTGCTGATTGCGCTGGTGTTCTCGAAATATTTCTATCTGTCGAGCATCACCAGCTATTACATCTTCTACTTGATGCACCGCTTTGCGCTGCCCACGGCGACGGCGCAGATTTATCTGTTCGTGTTTCTGGCAGCGGCTGCCGTGGGCACATTCATCGGCGGCCCGATCGGCGATCGCTTCGGCCGCAAAGTCGTGATCTGGGTTTCGATCCTCGGTGTGCTGCCGTTCACGCTGGTGTTGCCCTATGTCGGGCTCGCGGCGACCGTGGTTTTGAGCGTGCTGATCGGTCTCATCCTGTCGTCGGCATTCTCGGCGATCGTCGTTTATGCGCAGGAGCTGATGCCCGGACGAGTCGGCATGGTCTCGGGCCTGTTCTTCGGCGTTGCCTTCGGCATGGCGGGCATCGGCGCCGCGGCCTTGGGCGTGCTTGCCGATTGGACCAGTATCGAGTTCGTCTACCGGGTCTGTGCGTTCCTGCCGCTGATCGGGCTGCTCACGGTATTGTTGCCCAATATCGAAGGCCCGCGCGCCCGCGCGGCACGTTCGTGATTTCACCTCTCCCCGCGTGCGGGGAGAGGTCGAGTGAGCGAAGCGAACGAGGGTGAGGGGGCCTCTCCGCGATTCTGAGCTTCTCGGTTTCTGGCGGCGGCGCTTCAGACCGTCCCTCAAGTCTCAGCCCAGCGGAAACGCCCCCTCACCCCAACCCTCTCCCCGCGAGCGGGGCGAGGGAGGAGCAAGCCTCAGCGCGGCCGCACCACCGTATCGATCAGCGCCGGCTTGCCGGCTTTCACCTGGGCGATGGCGCGGCGCAGCGCGGGCGCGATGTCGGCGGGTTTTTCGATCGGGCCTTCGGCGTACCAGCCCATGCTCTTCGCCATGGTGGCGAAGTCGGGCTCGGGGCCACTGATGTCTTGGGCGATATAGGCGCGCTCGACCGGCGTGCCGCGGAAATTCGCCACCCGGATCTGGTGCTCCCAGTCGTTGTAATAGGCGCGGT
>JBAUYI010000326.1:0-2948 GCA_049584715.1 Xanthobacteraceae bacterium | reverse complement strand
GCGTATTTCGACTCACGGTAGGTTTTCGAGGTCTTTGCCTTGCACATAGCGAATCAAGGGGACTTGGCGCGAGAAATTGACCACGGCGTTTGAAATTGCGCTCACGCCGACCACGGCTTTTCTTGTCGCGACAGCGATGATGCCGCTAGCAAAGGCGGCGTCGATGCACTTTGGGATCGTTGCGCAGCCTTCAAGTGACCGCCCGCACGGAAAGCCGACCGCGTTGCTGGGAGGCTTGGCGGTGATGGCGGCCTTCATCGCGGCGATCGGCTTGGTCGGAATCCTATCGGGGTTGCCATACCACAGTCTGCCTTGGCTGGCGGGGTTCGCGATCACGATGTGCTTGGTTGGATTGCTGGATGACATCGTCGATCTGCGGCCGCGGCACAAACTGATATTGGAACTGGCCGCTATCTTTACCCTCGTTTGGTGGGGTCCGCACCTGGATTTTTTTCCGTACCAGCCGGTCAACATCGCGCTGACGATTTTCTGGCTGGTCACCGCGACCAATGCGTTCAACCTTATTGACGGGGTCGACGGCCTGGCGGCGGGAGTCGGAATTGTTGCGGCGTTGAGTATAGCTGCCGTCGCGGGGTTGCATCAGCACGAAGGAACTATGGTCATGGCGCTAGCGCGGGCCGGGGCGCTGGCGGGATTCATGATTTTCAACTTTCCTCCCGCGTCGGTTTTTATGGGCGATGAGGGCGCGCTCGCAGTGGGCCTGGTGCTGGGGGTCCTTTCGATTCAGGGCAGTCGTCTTGGCGAAGGTTCTTTGCCGGCACGGCTGGCGATGCCATTGCTGGCGCTGATGGTTCCATTGATCGACACCGTAACGGTGACGGTGACGCGGCTGGCGAGGGGAAATCCTATCTCGAGACGCGGCCTCGACCATTCGCACCATAGGTTGACCCGGCTTGGGATGTCGGACTCGAGCGCGGCGGCGGCCTTGATAGGCCTGCAGGTTATCGCGGGCGGATGCGCGATCGCTCTGAGCGTGGTTCCGGGCCACGAGGCTGTCCTCTTAATTCCGTTCATAGCGCTGTTCTTCGCGCTGGTGGCGTTGTTCCTGATGGATCGATCGTTCGACGCGGAGGCGCCCGGTCAAATCCAGAACTTGCCCGCGATCGCGCGCGTTATCCTGAGCTTCGGATACAAGCGCCGATTCGTAGAGTTAATCCTTGATATGGCATTGGTGGCAGCTGCGTATTTCGGCGCGATGATGCTGCGATTTGACTTCGATCTGAGCATCGTGCAAGTGGATCAGATGTTGACGGGGCTGCCGTGGATCGTGCTGATAGGTTGCGGAGCTTTCCTGGTGGCGGGAGTTTATCGAGGGATCTGGCGCTACACAGGACCGGCGGAGAGCGTGCGCTTTATGCTTGCTGCGATGTTAGCGGGACTCGTGGTCAGGCAGGCGGCGTCGTTCGTCCCCATCATCATCTCGCGCGCGACGTCGGTGATGTTTGTGCTCCTGATGTTCAATTTTCTGATGGGGACGCGCTGGTCGTTCCATGTTTTCCATCGAATCGGGCGGTACCTTGCGCGCCAGGCAAGGCGCTTCGTGGTCATAGGGGCCGATGCGCGCGGCGCGGCGGCGGTTCAACATTTGCACTCGACGAATGGAGCGAGTGCGAAACTGTTGGGACTGCTGGATGACGACAGTTTCAAGCACGGCAAGCTGTTCCACGGCTACCGGGTGCTGGGTTCGCTCGATGATCTGGCTACTATCATGGCGCGAACACCATTCGACGAAATCGTTATCGCGCAAGAAACTTTGTCTGCCGCGCAAATGGCGGCGCTCGAGTCGTTCACGGTGAGTTATCGGATAGCGCTGAGGCGCTTCTCGCTCGGCGTCACTGACGTGAGCGTGGCCGCGATTACGGATCCGCAGCTCACGGCCGACTGAACGCGGTTCAGTTCGTGCGATCGTTGCCGGTATAATTGCGGCGTCGTGGAGAGTTCGCGAGATGCAGTGAAACTCCAACCCGGCGAAGTTCACGTGTGGTTCGCCCGCCTTGACCGCACGCCGGCGCGCCTGAAGCGGATGCGGACGATACTGAACGCCGAGGAGACCGCGCGCGCGGACCGATTCTACCTGGATGTGCATCGCAATCGCTTTATCGCGGGGCGCGCGCTCCTACGCGACTTGCTGGCCGGCTACCTGGCGCAACCGCCGGAAGCGATTCGCTTTGCGTACAACGAATGGGGCAAGCCATCGCTCGAGCCGGGTTTCGTCGCGAGTGACCTGCGCTTCAACCTCTCGCATTCGCAGGAGCTTGCGATGTACGCGTTTGTGCTCGAGCGCGACGTCGGCGTCGATATCGAGATGATTCGCGAAGAAGTTGCGAGGGAAAAGATCGCGGAAAATTTTTTCTCGCTCCGGGAAGTCGAGACGCTGCGCGCTCTTCCGCGCGAGCATCAGGCGGAAGCGTTCTTCAATTGTTGGACCCGCAAGGAGGCCTACGTGAAGGCCCGCGGCCAGGGACTGTCGATCGAGCTCGACAGCTTCGACGTTTCGCTGATACCCGGAGAGGAGGCGAAGATTCTCCGCGGCGACGATGGCGGCGGCTGGTCGCTGTTTTCGTTCAAGCCGGATCATGGCTTTGTGGCCGCCATGGCAACCCAGGGAAGCCCGCTTCAAATCGCCAAACCGCGCTGGCTCTGAGCGAGCGAATCCGCTCATTTTTCTTTCCACGGAAGATTTGAAGGCCGTCGCGCTGACGGGTGTTACATTTTCTCCCCGTCGGAGGCGCAAGTGGACAAGGAGCAGACCGACTGCATTTCGATCTCCGCAAAAGTGCCAGCGGACAGCGGCGAACCTTTAGAGATGTCGAGGCATCGTCAAGTCGATTTGCTTCTATGCCGGGCAGCAGGTCCGACGAAAAGGGGGCTAACACAGCGAATTTGTTCCGTGCGGAACATTCGCATTCTTGCTTCTCGAACCCAGC
>JBAUYI010000325.1:0-18234 GCA_049584715.1 Xanthobacteraceae bacterium | reverse complement strand
GCTGCGCGGTGCTGGGTCATTTTGTCGAGTGCTCATTGTGACCTCTGCACGATGTGACCTCTGCACGATCGTAAAGCGAAAGACGCAAATTACTGCTTCGGCGCCGCTCCCGCGTCCGTCGGCGGAGGCGAATCCGGCGCGCGGAAGGGGGAGTAGATCCGGGAGAGAATGGCCTCGAAATCGGACATGCCGTAGGGGCCCGATGCGCCAGGCGTCGCGGTATCGGACGCCAACGGCGCGTTGCCGGTCGATTGGCCGACCTTGTCGGTGTCGGTCGATCCACCGCCGGGCGCCGGCGCGCCCGACGACGACTTATCGCTCGGGGCCGGCGGCGCTCCGGACGGCGGTGCCGCGCCGTTAGCCGGCGGCTGCGGCGTTATCCCCGAACCCGGCGGCGTGTCGACATTGCCGAGAATGAGCGGCAGGCCGTCCTTGTTGGTGCCGAAGATGACGATTTTCGCATTGGGCGATTGCGCCAGTGCCAGCGTCGCCTCGATGCCGCGCCAGCGCAGATAGGAGTCCGAAATGCCCTGGCTGACGGTGCGTTGAAAGGCGGCAATGCCGTTGGCCTCGATCTGCTTGCGCTTGGATTCCTGCGCTTCGCGCTCGACGCGGAATTTGTATTCCTGAATCTGATAATACTGCTCGGTCTGGCGATTGATGGCGGCGACGATGGACGGCGGCAATTCGATGCTGAGCACGAGCGTATCGAGGAGCTGGATCGCGCTTTGCAGGAAGTCGTTGTAGTGCTTGGGATCGGGCTGCTCCATGGCTTCGGGCTGCACCAATTTGTTGAGACTGGCGCCGAGTGCCTTTTGCCCGCTGTCGCGAATCTCAGCCTGGATCGCCTCGCGCGAGGTGTAAACCTCCTCGGCGGTGTATTGCGCAATGACCTGACGGGTCTGGCTGCCGATCTCGGGGCTGATCACGGTGGCGAAATAGTCCGGGCCGATGAACTTGTGGAGCACGGCCACGGAATTATGCTGCAGTTGATATCGCACATTGACTTGAACGGACATGCTCACGCCGTCCTTGGAAATGGCGTTGTATGTCTGCGTCGTCGATTCCAGCCTGAGATCGTAAAGGTACAGCTTGTTCCAAGGCATGATCAGGTGCAGGCCCTCTTCCCGGATTTCCCGGGGGTCCAGCACCGTGCCGCGAACGAGGCACATGCAGTAAGGGTCGAAACCGATAAGCCGGTACCACAGCACGCCGACCTGCCCGGTCGGAACCGAAACGACGACGTAGGGCCACAGCACGATCGCGATCAGCAGCAGCGTCATCAATATGACGGAGAACCGCGGCAGGTGACGCCTGATGCGGCGCCAGCCGCGCTTCGGCGGCAGCGGCTTGCTATCGAGGAATTCCGAATACGTCGCCATCAGCCGTTATCCATCGCGCTCGACCATCAGCCCATATTCATCGTGCGTTGCTCGACGATGCGGCCTTCATCCATGCGCACCCGGCGCGCCCGCAATGTCAACTCGTCAAGATAGCGGTCATCGTGGGTGATGACCACGATGGTGGCGCCGGCGGCCATCAAGTCCGGCAATAGCTCGTCATAGAATTTGCGGCGGAATTCGGGGTCCTGTTCGGCGGTCCATTCGTCCAGCAACAGGATCGGGCGTTTTTCGAGCAAACTGACGATCAGCGCCAGGCGGCGGCGTTGGCCGCCGGACAGATCGAGGGTGCGAAACGCGCCATCGACCAGCCCGGTCTTGTCGGACAGGCGGAATTGCGCCAACAGGCCCTCGAGCTCGCCCACCTGCTCACCGGGAATGCCATAGAGCCGCTGGAACAGATGGTAGTCGAAGAAAATCGCCGACATCAACCCGCGATAGGTGTCGCGGTTGAAGTCATCGATGCGCACCCCGTCGAGCGTGATCTCGCCGGCATTAGGCGGATAGAGCCCCGACAGCACGCGCAAGAATGTCGATTTGCCGGAACCGTTGCCGCCGGTGATGAACACCAGTTCGCCTGGCTGCAGGGTGAAGTCGATCGGTCCGATCTTGAAGGCAGCGTCGGAGAATTTATCGACATAGCGGAAAGTGATGTCGCGCATTTCGATGGTCTCGAAACGCTTCGGTATCGCGATCTCTCTCAACTCGGTCGAACCGGCTGCGCGCAGCGTGGTCTCCAATTCTTCGATGCGGCTCGCCGCGGCATTGGCGTTGAGCAGGATCGGAATCGATTGCACCAGGCCGAAACAGGCGCCGACCACGAACAACAGCGCCGTGGTCGCCTTCGAGATCGACGCGCCGACGAGCGAGTCGCTCAGAGTGGGAGCGACGAATACGACGGCGCCGAGCAGCACATACATCGAGATCTGCGAGTTCACGATCATTTTGAAGGTTTCGGCCTGGGTCCGAATCTTGATATTGGCGGCGGTCCGCGATACATCGACGGCGTCCTCGAACAGATCGGCACTGCGCGCGCTGTTGAGCCGCACTTCTTTGAAGCCGTCGAGAAAATCGGTCAGCCGGTCGAACAGCCGCCGCTCCCACGCCGCCGACTCGGCTTTCTGCGCGCTCAGCCGGCGGTTCTTCAGGTGGAACATGATCCCCGAGCCGACAACGATGACAAAGGTCAACAAGAAGGCGGCAAGCGACAGATACGCCACGTAGATGGAGACGAAGAATATCAGGACCGCGCCCTGCACGGTGAAGCACAGCATGTTGCTGGCTTGGGTGAGGATCTGGGTATCGCCGGTAACCGCGGCAACGATACGCGCGAGCCCGATGTTATCGAGTGCCAGCAGCTCCGAGCGCCTGATCTGGTCCATGATGCGCAGCCGCAGCCGGTGGATGATGCCTTCGATCTCGGCGGTGGCCGTGATGGTGACGTAGGCCTGCGTCTTCATGAACAGAAACAGCGCCACCAGAAACAGCGTGGCCGCCCACAGGCTCGGCTTGTGGCCGTTGTTGACGCTCTGCACGCCGGCATTGATGGAAGCGAGCACGGCCGCCGTGCTGATGCCGCCCAAGCCGGACATGAAGAGCAGCCGCGGCAGCGAGCCCTGCATTTCGCGTTGCACAAGCTGGAGGAAGGACATGGCTGCGATGTCCTTCGTCTACGCTTCTACAACAGGCCGTTGCCGGCTCAGCGAGGGATACACTTGCCCGCCCCAATCAACACTTGCACGACATTCAGCGATACCACTCGACGCGGCGAGACCCAGTGAGCAGCAGCACTGGCAGTACCACCAACGGGGTGGTGATGAGCGCGATCACGAACGTGCCGAAGAAGCCCATTCGGCGGTCGATGCCGCAAAGACCGGTGAGAATGCAGAAGACGACATATATGGTGACTTCCACCATGGGGGTCGATCTCGTCGGTCAGCAGCTGTCGCGCTTTCGCCGGTGGAACCACTCCTCGATTGGCAGGCATCCGCCCGCGTGAATCATGAGCCGGGATGCGACGTCTGCGCGTCGGCGCTGGAACGTTTGGATCGCGAATCCCACTTTTCCTTTTGCGCTTTGATGAATTCCTTGTAGTCGGGCGGATTGAAATCGAGCAGCGTGCCGCCGGACTCGAAATGCTGAATGAACGCCTTGCCGATGGCGTAGGTGGCTCCGGCGGACAGCACCGGCATCACGAAGGCGGACGCCAACATGCCGAGCAACGGCACACTCTTGAGCGCGCTCGCGGCGCCCATGCCGCTCGTCACCGGGATCATCGTCCCCGCGAGGCTGGCGATCAGCGCCTTGCCGCGATTTTCGGAAAACTGCACGTCGTAGAGTTGCGAGACGCGGCGCAGCATCTGCAGCTGAATTCCACCGACCGCGACCACGTCGACGACGGGCAGCGGTATCAAGCCTGCGACGCCGGACCACAACGCGAAACGATCGACCAGTTTCGCAGCCGTCTCATGGCGCTGCTGGGGCGTCTCCGCCGTGGCTTGGCCGGTCTCAGGATTTACGGACTCTGTTTCTTGCTGTGCCATAGCAGATCCTCTCTCGCCACTTCCGCTCGTGCCCGCCACTCGATCGAGCCGATTGCAATTGAATTATGCGCTTGTTCGACGACGGATTAGCAACGCTATCACGGCGGTTGGCCGGTGCCAAGCGCTTGCAATAGCTGTGAGTTCAGCCGCACTTACGCATCGATGCGATGCGTCGCGATGGTTCAAGAGCGCGCGCCCACCTTGGCCGCTTTATCGGCATCCCACCACCACACGGTGGGGAACGCGGCGATGCCGTATTTCGGCAACGGGTCGGGATAGCTGAAGCGATCCCAGCGCGCGGTGCGCAGCTTGCTGTAGTTCCACTGCGGCACGACGTAATGGTTCCACAACAGGATGCGGTCGAGCGCCCGTGCGGCGGTGACCAGGTCCGCGCGGTTCTTTGCTGATATGACGCGGTCGATCATGGCGTCGACCGCAGGATTCTTGATGCCGCCGATATTTTCCGAGCCGGCCTGGTCGGCCGCCGCCGAGCTCCAATCATCGCGCAGCTCATTGCCGGGCAACAGCGTATTGCCCCAAGCATAGATGATGATGTCGAAATCCCAGTTGCGCAGCCGATTTTCGTACTGCGCTTCATCAACGGTGCGCACTGTGACATCAATGCCGAGGCGTTCGAGCGAAGGCTTGTAGAACAAGAACACGCGCTCGAAGAGCGGAACGTTGCTCAAAAGCTCGACGGTGAAAGGCTCGCCGGTCTTGACGTTGGTGAGCACTTGATCGCGAATTTCGTAGCCTACCGCTTTGAGCAACCGCAGCGCCTCGCGCAGATTGTCTCGAACCTCGCCCGGATTTTGGGAAACCGGGTTGGTGTAGGCCTTTCTGAATACCTCGGCCGGAATTTTGTCGCGAAACGGCTCGAGCAGCTCGATCTCCGCGGCCGACGGCAGGCCGTTGGCCGCCAGATCGGTGCCTTCGAAAAAGCTCGAGGTGCGCTTGTACTGGCCGAAGAAAATCTCCTTGTTCATGGTCTCGAAATCGAACGCATAGTTGAAAGCAAGCCGCAGCCGCGGATCCTGAAATTTCGCCCGCCGCAGATTGAAGGTGAAGGCTTGCATCATGGCGACATTGTTGATGGAAAATTCATCCAGAATAACGCGCTTGTCGCTGACCGCGGGAAAATCGTAGGCCGTGGCCCAATTCTTGGCGCTGTTCTCGATGCGCCAGTCCACCGTGCCGGCCTTGAATGCTTCGATGGCGATAGTGGCGTCGCGAAAATAGTCGAAGCGCAGCTCGTCGAAATTGTTGGTGCCGAGATTGACGTTCAGCGCGCTGGCCCAATAGTCCGGAACGCGCTCGTAGACGATGCTGCGGCCGGGCTGAAATTCCTTGATGCGATAGGGGCCGGAGCCGAGCGGCGGCTCGAGCGTGGTCGAACCGATGTCGCGGGCCTTACCGTCCTTGTCGGTGCCCCCCCACCAGGCTTTCGGAAAAACGACGAGTTGCCCGATGATCTGCGGCAAGGTGCGATGGCCGGGGCCGTCGAAAGTGAACGTGACCTCGCGATCGCCGGTTTTTTCCGCCTTCACCACCGGGTGGTAATTGGCCATCGCCTGCGGATTCGATTTCTTGAGCGCAGTGAAGGAGAAAATGACGTCGTCCGGCGTGACCGGCGTGCCGTCATGCCATTTTGCTTCCGGCCGCAACCGAAAGGAAACGGAAGAAAAATCGGCCGGGTAGCTCAACGCTTCGGCCAGCAAGCCGTAGCCGGCCGAGACCTCGTCGAGCGCCGGCGCCAACAGCGTATCGTAAAGGAGGTCGGTGCCCTGGACGAGAGCGCCTTTGACCATGCCGACGACGGGATTGAAATTGTCGAAGGTGCCGAGCGCGATCTGGCGCGCCGATCCGCCTTTCGGCGCCTTGGCGTTGACATAGGCGAAACGCGGAAAACCCGCCGGATATTTCAGGTCGCCAAAGGGCGAAGCGCCGTGCCGCCAAACCGGACCAGCGGTTTGTGCCGCGGCGCTCGTTGTCCAGGCCGGCAGCGGTAGCCGGCGCGCGACGAGTGCGAGCGCTACGGATGTCAGCAGAGATCGGCGATTCATCAGACGCTCCCCAAGAAAAATTTGATTCTTCTAAACAGGCTCGAAGCCGTCTCCGCTTGATCGCGTTATCGATGCAGCGTGCACGATTTTGCCGGTCAAACGCAAGCCTGTCGGCGCATGCGCCAGAAGGCCGGAAGCACTGTATCAATGAGGACGTCGCGGCCGGCACTTTGACATGATTTTGTGACGGTCTTGCCATGTCGGAGGCGATCCCATAGAACGCTTGCAGGCGCGATTGTTGCGGGGGCAGGCGATGCAACCCACGAAATCAGACGGCACCGGCATTGCAAAGCGGCACGCGTGGCAACCTCCGGTGTTGACCGTGCTTTCGGTAGGTCGCGAAACAAAGTCGTCACAGCGCAGCGCAGCGCAGCCGTCCGGTTCCAGCCCAGCGGAGCCGCAGCCGCCGGCCGCGCCGGCCTCAAAACTCGGATTTTCCGTGGAGTGGGCGTTTCCGTTGTCCGCTCGCTTCGAAGGGTAGATCAGATCCACGTTGCAGTGGAGCCTGACAGCTTTGAACGTCACGATTCATAGCGTTCCGGTTCGCGACAGCGAGCCGATGACCGCCGCGCTCGATCGGGGCGAAGCGCGATGACGCCGCACTCGATGCGGCGCGCCTATTTGCGCGAGGCCGCCGTCATGCTTGTGCTGGCGCGGCTCGCCGTACGGTTTGTTTCTCCCGTGCGCATCTTTGCCTGGGCGGATCGGCCGCCGCGGCGCGTCCGGCGCTTTGCCACCGACGAAATAGGCTGGGTCTCGTGGGCCGTCGATAATCTCGGCGCCAAGCCTTGGACGAATGCGCTGTGCCTGCCGCGCGCGCTGGCGGCGCACGCCATGTTGCGCCGGCGCGGCATCGCGAGCCGGCTTTGCCTCGGCGTCGCGCGCAATCGGGGCGCGCTCAGCGCCCATGCCTGGCTCGAGATCGGCGACGACAAAATCGTCGGCGGCGCCGAGGCTGACGGATTTACGCGGCTGGCCACGTTTGGCGGAGCATTGCCATGAGCGCCATTGCCGGGTTGCTGCGCTTCGGCGGCGGAACCGTGACCCGGTACGACCTCGAACGCACCGCGAATGCGTTACGTCAATACGGTCCCGACCGTGCCGACATCGCGGTCGCCGATGGCGTCGGTCTCGTCCACGTGCTGATGCGCATGACGCCGGAGGACCAGTTCGATCGCCAGCCGTGGCAAGGCGCGAGCGGGGCGTTGATCACTGCCGACGTGCGGCTCGACAATCGCGCCGACCTACTTGAGCGGATCGGTATCGTGCCGGGGGAGGTGAGGGCGTGGCCGGATTCGCGCGTACTGCTTGCCGGCTGGGAGAAGCTTGGCGATGCGGTTTGGCCGATGCTGCGCGGGCCTTTCGCTGTCGCGATCTGGGATTCCCGGCGCCGCGCTTTGACGCTGGCGCGCGACCATCTCGGGCTCAACGTCGTGATGTGGCACAGATGCGAGCGATTTTTCGCCTTTGCCACCATGCCGAACGGGTTGTTCGCGCTCGACGACGTGCCGCGCCAATTGAACGAAGAAAAACTCGCTGATTTTTTGGTGCTCAATCACGCCGATCATGCAACCACCATCTACCGCAACGTCTTCCGCCTGCCGCCGGCGCATGTCATGCGGATCGAAGCTGACGGTTCGTTCAGGCAATTTCGCTATTGGTCACCGGCCGAGATCGTGCCGGTCGAGCTTGGCTGCGATCAGGCTTACGCCGAGGGCTTGCGCGAGCGTCTCGATGTCGCGGTGCGCCGGCAAATGCGCAGCGCCCATCCGGTCGGTTGTCTGCTCAGCGGTGGACTCGATTCTTCTTCCGTTGCGGCGCTCGCCGCCCGCGCGTTGGCGGACAAGGACGAACGGCTCGCGGCATTTACCGGCGTCCCACGGCGCGGTTTTGACGGAGTGGTGCCGGCCGGTCACTATGCCGACGAGACACCTTACGTCGAGGCCATCGCGCGCGCGGTCGGCAATATCGATGTCAGCTATGTCGAAAACGACGCCAGCGACGATTTTGCCGAGCTCGAGCGCTTCTTTATCGCGTTGGAAGGACCGGTGCGTAATCCGACCAATTTTGGCTGGATGTTGGCGACGCTACGCCTGGCGCGCGCGCAAGGCCGGCGCGTGCTGCTCGGCGGCTTTCACGGCAATTGCACCATAAGCTGGAACGGCTGGTCGCAGGCCGTCACTCATCTCAAGCACGGGCGGTTGTTGACCGCGTTGCGCCAGTGGCGATTGTTCTATCGCCACTCGCCTTATTCACGCTGGGCGGCACTGCAAAAGCTTTTTGTCGAGCCGCTGTTGCCGGAACGGTTGGGGAATTGGGCCGAGCGCCGCCGCCATCCGGGGCGGCTCGCGGCCTGGCACGATCACGCAACGATCCGGCCGGATTTTGCCGCGGCCATGGCGGTCGACGACCGCGCCCGGACAAACGGCCATGATTTTCTTTATCGTCTGCGCCAGGACGAACGCGTGCGTGCGCTCGTTCAAGTCGATTATGTCGGTGACTGGCATGCGGCGGAGAAGGCCGTCACCGGTGTCGAGGTGCGCGATCCGACCGCCGACATCGACGTGGTCTCGTACTGCTTCGGCGTTCCACAACAGCAGTATCTCGCCGAAGGCATCGACCGCTCGCTGATCCGCCGCGCCATGTGGGGATTGCTGCCGGACAAAATTCTGACCAATCGCATGAGCGGCCTGCAGGCGGCGGATTGGTACGAAAAACTTGGTAACCAGCGCGGCGAGCTCGAGCAACAAATCGCCGAGCTTTCGCAGTCCGCCCTGGTGCGGCGGGTCATCGACGTCGAGCGGCTTGAGCGCGCGATCAGGAACTGGCCCGCCGGCGGCTGGCACACGGCCGCAGTCTTTCAGGAATATAACCTGGCGCTGACGCGCGGCGTGGCCGGGGGCCGTTTCCTGCGCTGGTTCGCGCAGGCGAATTGATCGCAACGAACTTTCTTCAGGACGAGTGGACGCCGACGCGGACGAAACGCACCGGCTCGCTTAAGCCTCGCAGGGCAGCGCCATCCTGCGTCAGCGCTCGGCCTGCCAAAACTTCGCGCGCTTCGGGGTCGGCAATGACGGCTTGCGATATGATCACTTCGCCGCCGCGGCATTGATGCTCGAGCCGTGCCGCGGTGTTTACCGCCGAGCCGAAGTAATCGAGCACGCCGCCGACGGTGACGGCGATGCATGCCCCCTGATGCAGGCCGAGTTTCAGCACGATGCCGGCGTCGCTGCGCCCGCGATTGAAGTTTTCGACCCCGTCCTGGATCGACAGCACCGCGCGCACCGCATCGGCCGGGTCGCCGAACGCCGCCATCACCGCATCGCCGACGGTCTTGACCACGAAGCCGTTGTGGCGCTGCACCCGCTCCGACAGGAAGGCGAAATGATCGCGCACCAGGCGGTAGGCGGTGGCATCGCCGAGCTCGTCGTACAGTTTTGTCGAGCCTTGCAGGTCGGTGAACATGATCGCCACACGGCCGATTTCGACGTCGTCGCCGGGACGCAACAGCTGCTCGGGGCAGAGCCGCCGGAACGCCGGCATGGCGACGACCCTCTCGCCGGTCAATGCGTCCTGCGCCCAGTTGCGGTTCTCGACGACGAAATACAGCGGCCGGTCGGTGTCGTTGCGCACGACAAGTTCGTCCGCATGGCCGCTCGGCGCCAGCACTATATCGGAGCCGCTCGCTGTGACCTGCGGGATGATGCCGTCGGTGCCGACATCGGCATCGGCTTCGCCGCCGGCCTCGACGGTGCGAAAGCGGTAGGCGCCGGGCGCTAATGTCAGCGCAAAGCTTTTGCTCGCCCGGGCCGCCACCTCGGTCTGCAGCTTGACGTGCGGCGTCGAAGCCTGGCCCAGCATGCACAGCTCGCCCTCCGGCAGCGGGCGAAACCACGGCTCGGGACGAAAGGTGAGCTCGACGTTGCGGGTGAAATCGCGCTTGTAGTCGATATTGCATGACGAGCAGTGCGCGCCTTGCGGCAATTCGTGCAGGCGCTCGACCCGCGATTTGGCGCCGCGGCAGCGCGGACAAAGCAAATCCCAGCCCATTGCCAAAATGCCGCGATGCTGCGCGGCGAGAAACAGCTCCACCGTGTCGCTCGGCGCCGCGCGCCACTGCCTTGCCAAAGTCAGCGCCCGGATGCCGCGCAGCGTCACGCTCGGCGCTTGCTGGAGGTAGGTGGCGAGTTTAGGCGCCAGTCCATGGCTCGCCGGGTCGCGATCGAGATCGGCGATCAACGCATCGAGCCGGCGCCGTCCCGCCGGCGTCGCCGCTTCGTGCGCACTGGCGCCGAGAATCTGATCTTGCATGTTTGCCGCGGCGGCCAGTTTCTCGATGGCCGCGACGCGCTTGTCGAACTCGCGGCCCAACTGACCGGAAAGTTTTGCTAGCATCCCCAGCGCGCCGGCGCATTCGACCTCGGCCGAGAAAACCAGTCGGCTGCCGGTGCCTTCAGGATCGAGCTTGGCGTGGAACTTGAAATGCCGAAACGGGCCGTTCTTGAATTGCCGCTCTTGGGTGAGCCAGCGGTTTTCCTGCCACTCGCCGAACCGCTCGTCCCATTGCAATCGCAGGGGACCGGACTTGGCGGTCGCGGCCCGCCGCGTGCGGCCATCGGGGTCGAGCTGATCCGCCACCTGATAGGGCGGCGCGCCGGCCATTTCGTTGAGCCGCGCGGTATCGGCGAGGAACGGCCAGACCGCTTCGGGCGGTTGCGCGAAATACGTCTCCTTGCGGTAGCGGTAAATCGTGGTCATGCGCAGGTTTCCGGCGCCGCTGGCGTATCTTCGCTATCACGAATACGTCAAATGCCCTTTGTCCGAACTTTCCAAACAAACATCAATTCGCTGTGAGGCTGCCGCCACGCACGCTCACGGCGCCACGCCTTGAAGGGATGGGATCGCAGACCTACCTTCCTCATGCACCTCGGCATTGAGCCCGGCACAGGGACGGCAAGTGAGCGAATCGGAAGCTCTTTTCAACGTGCTGCGGCAGTCGGCCGATCCCGGTTGCGTTGCCGCCATCGAGCAGATGGTGCGCGAAGCGCCCGATCGCGAGCTCTGCCGCGTCAACGTGCTCGATTTCGCCGCCAAGTACGGCCTCGACGAGGAGAGGGCGCTCGCGGCGTTCCTGCATGCCGCCCGTCTCGGTCTGTTCGAACTGTCGTGGAACGTGCTGTGCCCCGGCTGCGGTGGCGTGCTCGATGCCGGCGCGACGCTCAAGACCATCGATCACGAGGAATATGCCTGCGGGCTGTGTGCCGCCGGCTATAAGCCGACGCTCGACGAAATGGTCGAGGTGACCTTCACCGTGAGCCCGCGCGTGCGCCGCATCGCTGCGCACGATCCCGACACGCTGCCCGAAACCGAATATTACCGGCAGATTTTCTGGAGCTCGGGCGTCGATCTGCCGGAGACATTGGGCGACAGCTTGGCCGAGTTCACCATCGACTCGATCGAATTGCCGCCCGGCGAAAAGGCGGTGCTGTCGGTGCAATTGCCGAACGATTTCGTCATCGTGTTCGATCCGGTGACCCACGGCACGCAATTCATTGACGTCAAGGGCGAGCCGACGCGCGAGCGGCAGACGCTGTCCATGGTCTTCAACCGGGTGATGGCGCCGGTCGGCACCGTCGCGATGCAGCCGGGCCCGCTGCGGCTGTCGCTGGAGAACCGCACCGACCGCCGCGTGCTGCCGGCACTATGGGTCGCGGGCGACCATCTGCATCACCTGCTCGGCAAGCGCAAAGCCTTCATCACGGCGAAGCGGCTTCTCACCAACCAGACGTTCCGCGACATCTATCGCACCGATACGCTCGACGTCGATCAGCGCCTGAAGATCACCAGCCTCACGTTCCTTTTCACCGACCTCAAGGGCTCGACCGCACTTTATGAGCGCGTCGGCGACCTGGTCGCCTACGATCTGGTGCGCCAGCATTTTCATGTGTTGTACGAGATCGTCGCGGCGGAGGCCGGCGCGGTGGTCAAGACCATCGGCGACGCGGTGATGGCGACGTTTTCGACGCCGGACCGGGCACTGGCCGCGGCGCTGCGCATGCGCGAGGAAATGACCCGCATCAATGCCGAGCGCCGCAACGAGGATTTGTTGCTCAAGATCGGCATCCACGAGGGTCCGTGCCTCGCGGTCACGCTCAACAACAGCCAGGATTATTTCGGCCGCACCGTGAACATGGCTGCGCGCGTGCAGGGGCTGGCCTCTTCGCGCGCTATTTTTGTCACCAAGCCAGTAGTCGAGGATGCCAAATCGGCAAAGATCCTCGCCGCCGCGGGCTTGCAGCCGACCATGCAGGTCGCGGCACTGCGCGGCATTGCCGACGACACGACGGTCTATGAAATTCCGTAAGTGGCCGCTGGTTCGCGGCGATCTTTCAGGCGCCACCAGCCTCGGCGGCACCGAGCGGCATGGCAGCATTCTCAAAATGCTCGACAAAAACCAGGCCGATGCCGCGGGTCATGGCGCCGGCGGTGATGGCGGAAACCGCGAGCCCCACCAGCGCCGGTCCCGGGATCGCGAAGGCGAGCGTTGACGCGGTGGTCACGCCCAGGCCGGTCGGCACGGCGCCGCCGATCAGTCCAACGATGATGGCGCGGCTGCGGTCGCGCTGGAACGGCACGCCGTAGAGATCGCTGAGCTGCTTCACCATGCGCAAATTGATCGCGGTGATGCCGGCGACAGTGATGATCGGTAGCGGCAGAAGACCGCTTAACCCCGCATAGTTCCTGTGACGTTCAACGATCTTGCGCGCCAATGTCCGGCGTTTCGCCGCGAATTGCTGCCCAGCCGGCGAGATCGCCGGCGCTGCATCGTTGGCAATCGGCGCCGACGATACCTGGAGCGCCGGCTCCGGCTCGACCGCATCGTGCGGCAAGGCCGATGGCCGCGAGGGCAGGGGCGCCGCCTCGCGCGCCGAGCCTCTGGCGACGCGGAGACTGTCGAGCGGCCGTACGATGGCTTTCGGCAGTGGTTTTCTGGTCATGCGGCGGCCTGCTGGGCGCCGAGCACCATGTCGACCTCGTCGGCGATGGTGGCGATCTCTTTCGCCGCGGGGCCTTTCCAGCTGATGAGGCTTGGCGTCGCGCCCCACAGCGCGGCTTCCGGATAGGCGACCCGGTTGGACATCTCGCTTTGGAGCACCGGCAAGCCGGCGTCGGCGAGCTCGGCGCGGATGTGCTTGGCGATGACGGAGTCGCGGGTGGTCTGGGTCAACAGGCAACGAAACAGCGGCCGTTTGCCGTCGGGCCGGTCGGTGAGGATGCTCAGCGTGTCGAGCATGCGATCAACGTCGAATGGCGACGGTTTTACGGGAACCAGCAGGAAGTCTGCAGCCGCAAGGCAATCCAGCGTCGTCCGGGAGCGAAAGCCGGGCGTGTCGATGATCACCAAGCTGCCGCCGCCGGCAATGCGCCGCGCCGTCTTCGAGGCGTCTTCGGTGGCGTCCTCAAGCACGGCGACGCCGCCAAGCGCCCGTTCGCGCGCCGCAAGCCGCATGATCGAGCGCTGCGGATCGGCGTCGATCAGCGTCGGATGGCGCCCACGTAAGTGCCAATGCACCGCGAGGCAGCTTGCCAGCGTACTCTTGCCACTGCCACCTTTCATGGTGGCAACCGTGATGATCGTGCTCATCACTCGACGCCCTCCCGCCCGAGCCGGGGCGAAGTGATTCGACGAATCAAGACGTTATCGGATTCGCGGCGAATTGTCCCGCCCAGAGCACGATCCGGAAAAGTGGAAGCCGGTTTTCCGAAAAGATCATGCTCCATCAAAATGCTAGGGCGAAAATCGCTTCAATCAGAAGCGATTTTCGCCCTGGCGGCTATTTGCTGACGGTTACTACCGCGGTCAGTTTCCCGGCCAAGTGCCGCAGCCGCCGCCAGTTGCGCACATCGGCTGCGAACAGGTGAATGTTGGGAAACTCTGCGGACTGCCCACCGCGGCTTCCAAATCTTCGTCGGAATATTTTGGGACAAAAATATCTTCATCGCTCTGACCGAGACCGTCCATCGTATCGCTCATGGCTGTCATCCCTTATGCGATCGGCCCGCTTGTCGCGGATTCTGTAAATCCGGTTCTATCACCGAACGTGTAGATTCCGAAGCGCACGTCGGAATCATGGAAACGGTAAAATAGAGACCGCAAATCTTGGCGTGCCGCCGCCTTGAATGCTGCACGCCAATCCATTTTTACTTGCTGTTCCCAGCATTAATGTAAACGAGGCAGGCTGCGGGCTAAATCCGCCACTCGAGCCAGATCCGCCACTAAAGGTGAGAACGAACATCGCCGGAATATAATTGAAACTAGACACTTGCTGTAGCTCTCCGGGGGTGGAAAATATGGAAAAATCAAATAGAATTTCTGAATCGCTCTTTATCGAGAGAGCTAACTTCGATGTTTGCGCATCATAGTAATCGCCGATGAACGCCGACAGAGGAACTGGATTGTAATACGTCTCGCCATTGACATTGACGCCGCCAATTGCTCCCGCAAAGGTCACCAGGTGACCGTCGCTGTATTCTCTGGTGAATTTGAGAGTGAGCTTTCCGGGAATAGTCAGCGTAACACCATCAAATGTGGCTCCGCCGCCGAACAGATAGGTGGTGGCGGATTTCCCATCCATCGAGACGTTTATGGAGATGATTGTGGTTTCTTGCATGGGAGATATTGATCGTTCCTCGATGGTGTCAATCGACAGGAACGCGCCGGGCGCCACATTCATCGAGTAGTAGCCGGTAAAAGCCGCCAGCTTGCTAACGTCCGTCATCCTCATTCTCCGTTGATTTGCTTGCAAAAGTGGGGCTGCGCCATGAGCTATCCACTCACAAGTGATTCCATCGTTGCTTGCCTTGTCCGGGAAACTGCACCACTCAGCCCGGGAGACCTGTCATTGTATCGGCCGAGACTTACTCTATTACAACGAGTAGTGATTGCGTGCGACATCCCGCGAGCCACTGGACGTCAGCGCGGCACGAGGAGCGGTACGGCCCCGCTTATAGACCGGCGTTGATTGACGTTCGTGAGCACAAGAACGAAGTGGGGTAGGTCGAAGCTCATGCTGATGCCGCCAATGTCTTTGAATTGCGGCAGTGGGACGATATGTGCCGTGCCGTCGGGTCCGATGTTATAGATGCCGTCGATGCCCATCGCCCATAGTGTGTCGCCTTCCCGAGTCAGCCCGAAGAAAGCAACGGTGCTGAAAGGTTCGTCGTCCTTGCGGCGACTGGCTGGACGATTTTCACCATATTCTTTGGAATAGAGTCGTCGTACCTGATCACCGCAGACCTCAACCAGGCGCCCATGCGGCTTGAAGTGGACGAGGCCGACTACTGCCACAATGCAATCCGGCTTCCAAGGCTCCACCGTAATGCCATTAACCGGATCGCAGGAGGTATTAAGTGGTCCTCCGCACAATTCTCCGCTGGAATTTTGCTCAACGACTGTGATTTTTCCGCTCCGACGATCTATGCGCCGCAAACCGCCACCCCATTCGCCGGCGTTGAAGCCGACGAAGAATTGATCCGATGTTCCATACGTCGAACTGATTGGCCCCCCGCTCAGTTTCCCAGATAGGATTACCGCGCTCTGCCTGTCGCCATCGAGGTCAATGAGGCGACGTGTGGTCAAGAGTGTGACTCTGTTCGCAGCACAATCCATGGCGAGCAAGCCGTCACTTTCAGTCTGAATCGTAGCCGCTACGGACCAGGCTCCGTTAGCACGTTGGCGCACTGTCCATGCAGAACCGCCTTTGGTGATTACGATTGGATGCCCGTCGCGGACGCATAGGTCGGAAGCTATCTCCGGAAGCGTCTCTGCAACGCGCGTGTCCTGCCCCTCGGTGACGGACGAGAGATCGCCAGCATCAGATAGAACCCAAAGGCGCCCGTCTGCAAAGACTGCACGTGTCAGAAAGGATTCCTGTCCCGGACGCTCCGGTTCAATGGCGGATGCACGCACGGGCATAGCAGCGATGAGCCCGAACAATAGCAACGGGGCGAGCGTCGACATTGGACGCATGCGACCCGTCGTACCTCTTTGACGTTTGCGAGGAGGCACGGGCGCGTGCGGTCGCCGAATTGAGGCTCGAATGGTCATGTTTCTCCATACGCCGAGAGGTCGATGCCCCTGAGCATACCCCATGCGATCAATTCTCGCAGGTCCAGCGGCGCGATTCCGGGACACCACGGACAGGGTGGCGGAAGGGGTGAGATTCGAACTCACGAGACCCTTGCAGGTCTGCCAGTTTTCAAGACTGGTGCCTTAAACCACTCGGCCACCCTTCCATGTCCGCCAAGCTAATCCAAGCCGAGCACGCAGCGATATAGCGATCCCGGACGCCTTGGCAACCGCAACCGTTCTGGGCCGAACCCAAAACTTGCCGAACCCAAAACTTGCCGAACCCAAGATTTGCCGAACCCAAGATTTGCCAAATCCAAGACTTCCCAACGCGAATCACAGATAAGGAGGTTTGGTTTGCCCGAATAGCTCAGTGTTCAAAGGCCCGATTCATGGTCGTGGGGATGCTGAATGCAGGCCGCTTTATCAGCGCTGCAGGGTGAGGACGACAAGTCGACGCTCGCCGTCGCGCCGCCGGCGGCACCGGGCAAGTATCTCAGCTGCCGCTTCATCGAGCGCGGCTTGGTGTTTCAACCGACCCGGGCCATCAGTCCGTGCTGCACAAATCCCGCCGCCGCGGGACACCCAGTTCTGGCTCGCTTCAACGGCTCGGAATTTTCCCTCGATGCCGTGCTGGAGGCGCGGTCCGGCATCATCGCCCGTCACAAGGCGGGTACGGTCGAGCCGGCATGCCGAGGTTGCCCGAGACTGCAGGAGGCCGATTGGGCCGGCGCGATGTCGCCGTATCCCGTCGATGAAATCACGATCATGCCGTTCTCCAGCTGCAACATCCGCTGCAATTACTGCTACACCCACGTCGCGGGTCCGTGGACGTCGTCGCTGTCAAGCGCGCCCCGCGTTCTGGCGGTGATGCAAGCGCTCATCGACCAAAAGCTGCTCGACCCCAATGCAACGGTGCGGTTCAGCGGCGGCGAGCCGACGCTCTCGCCTGAATTCAATCCTTTGCTGGAACTGCTGACCAAATACGGAGCGCGGTGCGTCGTCTATACGAACGCAACAAAGCGTTCCGATGCCATCATGGACGCGTTGCGGCGCGACAAGGTGGAATTGGTGCTGGGGATCGACGCCGCGAGCGTCGAGGTCTACAAAACCATCAAGAAAATGAATTACTTTGACAAGGTCTGGAAGGTCGTCGCCGATTATTGCGCCGCCGTCCAACCCGGCGCCGTCAACAAAGTTTGGGCCAAATTTATTTTTTGCGTCGAGAACTATCATGAGGCGGCGCAGTTCGTGCGCCGTGCCGAAGCCGCCGGCGCAAAATACGTCTATTACGCTCTCGATGCGAGCCGGGGTCCACGGCGTCTGCGGCAGGATCTCGGAGCGTTGCCGGAGATCATCACCGACTCCATAGCAATCCTCCGCCACGAATGCGCGAAGCGTGGCATCGTCGCTGAATTCGCCCAGGCCGGCGTGCCTTGGCTGACGCCGGAACGGATCGAACGCATCGAGCGCGAGCTCGATCGGCTCAATCGCGCGGATGAGGCGACGGCTCGATTTGCACCGCCTCTTGCGCGACAGGACGCCGCGCCGCAGCCCCGGCAATCCGCCGCGGAGCCAAGCCCCCGCGGGCGTTGGCGAGCCATCATTGCGGCCATCGCTGCAAGTCGTGCGCGCTCCGGTTTGCCGCCACAAGTCCGCCGCTAGCCACTGATTTTGCTTGAGATCGGCAGCGTTTTGTCGCAGCAAACGGCGGCGAGACGCACGATAGTGTCGGTCACCGCGACGAGGCTGCAAGGATGGCGATGTTCAAGAGCCGGGCGTTTGTTCTGCCGACGCTGCTGATGGCTGTGCTGGCGCTGGTGCCGCAAGCGCGCGCTGACGACTTCTACAAGGGCAAGCTCTTCACCATCGTCGTCGGCTTCTCGCCCGCCGGCGGCTACGACAACTATGCGCGGGTCCTGTCGCGCTATATCGGCAGCCACATTCCCGGTAATCCGACCGTCATCGTGCAGAACATGCCGGGGGCGGGAAGCCTGACGTCGGTGCGCTATCTCAACCTGACCGCGCCGAAGGACGGCACCGTCATGGGCATCTTCAATCCGGGCATGGTGACCCAGTCCATCGTCCAGCCCGACAAG
>JBAUYI010000324.1:0-6676 GCA_049584715.1 Xanthobacteraceae bacterium | reverse complement strand
CCCGGGCGGCGAGCGCCGCGGCGTGCTTGCGGTCCACGGCGTCGAGAAGAGCTTCGTCGGCCGCATGGTGGTCAAGGGCGTCAGCCTCTATGTGCGCAAGGGCGAAGCCGTCGGCCTGCTCGGCCCGAACGGCGCCGGCAAGACCACCGTGTTTTACATGGCGACCGGCCTGATCAAAGCCGACAAAGGCCGCATCGAGCTCGACGGCCGCGACGTCACCAAGCTGCCGATGTACCAGCGCGCCCGGCTCGGCATCGGCTACCTGCCGCAGGAAGCCTCGATCTTTCGCGGCCTCAATGTCGAGGAGAACATCCGCTCCGTGCTCGAAGTGGTCGAGCCGGACGCCAAACGGCGCGAGCGCGATCTCGATTCGCTCTTGGAAGAGTTCAACATCGCCCGCTTGCGCAAGACGCCGTCGATCGCGCTGTCGGGCGGCGAGCGCCGCAGGGTCGAGATTGCGCGTGCGCTGGCGTCGCGGCCGAATTACATGCTGCTCGACGAGCCGTTCGCCGGCATCGATCCGATCGCCGTCGGCGACATCCAGACCCTGGTGCGGCACCTGACCAATCGCGGCATCGGCGTTCTGATCACCGACCATAATGTGCGCGAGACCTTGGGCCTGACCGACCGCGCCTACATCATCTATTCCGGCGAAGTGCTGATGGAGGGCCGCGCCGACGACATCGTCAACAATCCCGACGTGCGCCGGCTCTATCTGGGCGAGGAGTTCCGGCTCTAGGCATGATCCGGAAAAAGCCTGCCCCGGACTTGATCCGGGATGGAAGCCGGTTTTCCGAAAAGATCATGCCCCTAGAATGAGCCTTAAGGTTGCCGAAAATCGACTGGCGACAGCGCCAAATGTATGCTGTACAAGGGCCAGACAAGCAAGAATCGGACCAATTACCCCCTGTTTTCATGGCGCTGACCCAAAGACTCCAGATCCGGCAAAGCCAAGCGCTGGTGATGACGCCGCAGCTGATGCAAGCCATCAAGCTGCTGCAGCTCTCCAACCTCGACCTGGTTGCCTATGTCGACGCCGAGCTCGAGCGCAACCCGTTGCTCGAGCCCGGCAACGCCGACGGCGAGGCGGCGCCCGGCGCCAACGGCGCGCAAGCAGCCGACAAGCCTGCCGAAGCCGGCGAGATTTGGAACGGCGGCGACAGCGAGCCGAGCGGCGAGGCCAAAGCGGAGCGCGCCGAGGACCACATCGACGACACCTCGGTTCCCGATGACGCCGCGCCGGGCCGCCAGCGCACAACCGACGCGCCGGGCGGCTATTCGGAATGGGCCAGTGTCGGCTCCGGCGGCCGCGACGACGGCGAGTTCAATCTCGAGGCCTTCGTGTCGGCGGAAACGACACTGGCGGATTGGCTGCGCGAACAGCTGACCTTGGAAATCGTCGATCCGGTACGGCGCATGATCGGCAACTACCTCATCGATCTGGTCGACGAGGCCGGCTATCTGAGCAGCGATTTGGCGACGGTCGCGGAAAAGCTCGGCACCGGCGTCGCCGAGATCGAAGCCGTGCTCGGCATCCTGCAAAGTTTCGATCCGCCCGGCGTCTGTGCGCGCGATCTCGCCGAGTGCCTGGCGATCCAGCTCAAGGAGCAAAATCGCTACGACCCGGCGATGGCGGCCCTGATCACGCGGCTCGACCTGTTGGCGCGGCGCGATTTTTCCGCGCTGAAGAAAATCTGCGGCGTCGGCGACGAGGACCTCGCCGACATGATCGCGGAAATCCGTCGCCTCAATCCAAAACCCGGACTGGCGTTCGGCTCGGCACTGGTGCAGTCGATCGTGCCCGATGTTTTCGTGCGGCCCGGCCCCGACAGCGGCTGGATCGTCGAGCTCAATTCCGACACGCTGCCGAAAGTCCTGGTCAACCAGAGCTACTATGCGGAAGTGTCGGCGACGACGCGGCGCGACACCGAAAAATCCTACCTCGCCGAATGCCTGCAGAGCGCCACTTGGCTCGTTCGCGCGCTCGACCAGCGCGCCCGCACCATCCTGAAAGTCTCCAACGAAATCGTGCGCCAGCAGGATGCGTTCTTCGCCCGCGGCGTCGAGCACCTGCGCCCGCTCAACCTCAAAACCGTCGCCGAGGCCATCGGCATGCACGAGTCGACGGTGTCGCGCGTCACCGCCAGCAAATACATGGCGACCAGCCGCGGCATATTCGAGCTCAAATATTTCTTCACTTCGGCGATCGCCGCCTCCCACGGCGGCGAGGCGCATTCGGCGGAAGCCGTCCGCCATCGCATCAAGCAGCTGATCGACGCCGAGCCGGCCAGCGACGTGTTGTCCGACGACACCATCGTCGAGAAGCTGCGCGAGGCCGGCATCGATATCGCGCGGCGGACGGTCGCCAAATACCGCGAGGCGATGCGCATTCCGTCGTCGGTGCAACGGCGGCGCGAGAAACAAAGCGCGGCTGCGGATTAATCTGTGTCGTCATTGCGAGCGGAGCGAAGCAATCCAGCGCTGAGACCTGGATTGTTTCGTCGCTTCGCTCCTCGCAATGACGGTTGGCGCACTGCCCTGCTGCACCCAACCCGGTACGCGTTGACACCACCCGCCCGGATACCTAGCTCAAGTAGAGCGGGGATCATGCTGTAGCGGAGGCTGCTGCCATGTCATTTCGCATTTCCGGACAGAATCTCGACGTCGGCTCAGCCTTGCGCGAGCGCATCACCGACCGCGTTGCCGAGGCCCTGGCCAAGTATTTCGACGGCGGCTATTCCGGGCACCTGACCTTGGCGCGGGACGGTTTTGGTTTCCGCGCCGAATGCGCCATCCATCTCGATTCCAAGATCACGCTGCACGCCGAAGGCATGGCGCCCGACGCCTATGCCAGCGCCGACCAGGCGGCGTTGCGGATCGAGAAGCGGCTGCGCCGTTATCATCGCCGGCTCAAGGATCATCGCACCGAGCGAGGTGACGACCGGGCCGCGATCGATGCCGCAAGCTACATCATTGCCGCGCCCGAGCCGGAGAGCGAGAGCGAAGTCGACGGCTTCACGCCGGTCATCATCGCCGAATCCACCACCCGGCTGAAGCAGCTCTCGGTCAGCGACGCGGTGACGGAACTCGACATGACCGGCGCCCCGGTCCTGGTGTTCCGCCACGCCGCCCACGGCGGCATCAATATCGTCTACCGTCGCGCCGACGGGCATTTCGGCTGGATCGATCCGCCGGCCGCGACGGCCGCGGATGCCCATTGACGCCGGGGTGGCCGCTCCCTATGGTCCGCCGCCCTCACGACGCATGAACCGAAAACGGACGACGATTTTCGGGAAACGATCATGCCCAATGACAGTTAGGGTACAGGTCCATCTGCATTCATAACGCGCGAGCCTTGAGGGCTCCGGTTACGCTTTCCAGGTCACTTTCGCTTTCAGGTCACCTTCATGCCACTCACCGATCTCGTTGCACCGAACGCGATCCTGCCCGCGCTCAAGATCAACAATAAGAAACAGGCGCTCCATGAGCTTGCGGCGCGCGCCGCCGTGCTGTCCGGCCAGAGCGAAAAGGCCATTTTCGAGATCCTGATGCAGCGCGAGAAGCTGGGCTCCACGGCCATCGGCAACGGCATCGCCATTCCCCACGGCAAGATGGCGAACCTCAGCCGACTGTTCGGGTTGTTCGCGCGGCTCGACCGGCCGATCGATTTCGAGGCGCTCGACGGCCAGCCGGTCGACCTGATCTTTCTCTTGCTGGCGCCCGAAGGCGCCGGCGCCGATCACCTCAAAGCGCTGGCCCGCGTCGCGCGGCTCTTGCGCGAGCCGGCGGTGGCCCACAAGCTGCGCGCCTCGCACGACGCGGAATCGCTCTACGCTGTCTTGGCGATGCCGTCGGCCTCCGCCGCGTAGCGAACTGTCATCGTCCGCGAAGGCGGACGATCCAGTAAGCGCAAAGCTTTCAGATTTTCCAGAAACGCCAGGATTACTGGATGCCCGCTTGCGCGGGCATGACAGGTAATCAGTGCACGCTGACCGTTTCGAGCTCCTGGCTCCAGGCATTGGCGACCGCGGCCTCGCGGCTGTCGGTGAGCATGATCGGCGTGCCGTCGGCGGCGTGCAGCGCGAACAGCTTTACGCCCGGCGCCAGCTTCGGCACCTGCATCTGCGGGAACAGCGCGGCGACGTCCTCGGAGCGGACCGCCTTGACGTAAGCGATGCGGCCGTCGCCGAGGTGAGCGAGCGCTTCAGGAGTGATGTCGTTTTCTGCACGGTTCATATCTAGTGACATGTTCATTTCAGTAGACATGGCCCTCGACTCCTTTTTTGTCGAGTCCTACCGGGTTTCAATCATCGCACGCATTGATTGCGATCGATTTAACAATGCGCTCGGGTTGCGGGCGCACCAGGTCGATCGACAGCAATCCGTTCTTCAAGTCCGCCCCCAATACCTCCATGCCATCCGCCAGCACGAAAGTGCGCTGGAATTGGCGCGCGGCGATGCCGCGGTGGATGTATTGCCGGCTTTTGTCGTCCTGTTGCCGGCCGCGGATGACGAGTTGGCTCTCCTCTATGCTGACATCGAGCTGGTCGCGGGTGAAACCCGCCACCGCTAAAGTAATGCGCAGCCGTTCCGGACTGTTCCCGTCCTGCGCTATGCGTTCAATGTTGTAGGGAGGATAGCCTTCCGCGGCCTTGCCGACGCGGTCGAGCACGCGCTCGATCTCGTCGAAGCCAAGCAGGAAGGGACTCGATAGCGACGAAACCCTGGACATGGTTTCAAAGCCCTTTTTAAGCGACTTTGCGGGGCCCTTACGGCGCCCCAATGTGCCGCCTGGAACGATTCCGGGCGGCTTTCGTAATATGGCGTTGCGGAACAAGGGGTTCAAGCAGCGCCAAAGGCCTGATTCTTCGCGCTTTTGCGGTGTTTTGCCCGACCGGCGCAGGGCGATATGGAACTCTTTACGGCCGCGCTGATTTTCCTGGGCGGCCGGATATGGTGTGGCCACATGGGGGGATCGCAGATGCAGGACATCAAATACAGGCTGGTCAATCCAGGCCTGCGGCCGCGCAAGACCAAGCTGGAAATGCCGGGCTGGGCCGGGCAGCCGGCGCCGCGAACCGACGGCTCGCACGAATATGCCTGGCACTGCGCGCCGTTCACCGAAAGCGCGCAATACGGCATCGAGGTCTTTTACCCCTATGAGAATGAGCTGCGCGTCTCCCAGAAAAACGGCGTGCTGCATTTCGACGGCGATTTTGGGCAGCCGCCCGATGACGACCTGGAATGGCCGCCATTCCGCAAATTCGGCAGCGACTATTATACCCATCAACTGCTGCTCGATCTGAAAGTCGGCGAGGACTGGGCAGTGCGGACGGAGCCGCATCCGCGGTTCTATACCGACACCACCGGCACAGTGCCGATCGCGGTGCCGGCGCTATTGCGCACCGAGTGGTGGCCGATGATCTCATTCATCGTGTTCAAATCGCCCCGCGAGGGCGAAGTCCACATCTTCCGGCCCGGCGAACCGATGCTGCAAATCCTGGTGCTGCCGGTCACATGCGACCTCAACCTCGTGCCGATGGACGAGGAGGAAGCCGCCGAGCGCGAAATGCGCGGACGTCGCATTCACGCCACCCGGCCGACGCTGGGTGTGGACTCCACCTGGACGTCAGACACCGATACGGTCTTCGACGGCACCTATCGCTATCTGTTGCGCGCGGCGAAAGGCCGGGCCCGCGAGTGACCCGGCCTAGCCGCGACCATCATCGGTGGCCTTAAAAGCCGTTTTGGTTGTGATGATGATGATGATGGTGGTGGTGATGGTGGCGATGGGGCGGGACGATGATGACCCGCGGCCCGACGTGGTGATGGTGGTGGTGATGATGGTGATGGCCCACCACAATTCCGATTTGGGCGAGCTTGACCTCGTCTGCCGGCTTGTTGGCAAGCCTTGCGTCGTCGGCCTTTAGGGCCTCGAGCGCTTTCGGGACCGGATTGAGCAAATCCCGATAACTCGCTGTTGGGTTCGAGGCGTTTCCTTGCATTCCAGTGGCATTGGCGCCGCCGACCGTCGCCAAAGCGGCTGCGGCTCCCAAAAGTCCGGCTATCTTCTTGTCCATTATTCCTCTCCAAAGGTGTTGGCGGCGGTCTAACGCGCCGTCAACACCAATCGCCGTGGAGAGTGATTTGTTCCCGATCGGGCCGCGTTTCGCCGCGCAGCCCCGATCAGGCCGATGCCCGGCGCATCGACGCGCGCAGGCTTTCGGTCGCCGCCAGATCGACGGCGAATGTTTCGGGATCGAGTACGACGCCATAAAAATCCCGCACCGCAGCGACCGAGATGTAGCCCTGCTTGGCATCGGCGGCGACATCGGCCGCCGGTCGAAAGAGCGGCGAGCCATAGCCGCCGCCGCCGCCAGAACGCAGCCGGAAGGCGTCGCCGGTCTTGAGCATCGCCACCAGCACCTTGGCGTTGGGAAAGTCAGTCTTCCATTTGCCGTCGAGCCGCAGCGCCACTTCGTTGCCGGTGGCGTCGCCGCCGCCGTCGAGGCCCCACGGCTTGCAATGGGCGCGCTCGACCTGGGTGTGGAAGGTCATCGGCACCCGCGCCCGCACCACGCGCTCGACGCCGAGCCCGCCGCGATGGCGCCCGGCGCCGCCGGAATCCGGCACCAGGGCGTAGCGCTCGACCACGATCGGAAATTTGACTTCGGAC
>JBAUYI010000323.1:0-5321 GCA_049584715.1 Xanthobacteraceae bacterium | reverse complement strand
TTCGTTGAGCAGCCGCGTGTTCTCGATGGCGATGACGGCCTGCGCGGCGAAGCTCGTCAGCAATTCGATCTGCTTTTCGGTGAACGGCCGGACTTCCTGGTGGTAGATGGCAATGCCCCCAACCAATTCGCCCTCGCGAAGCATTGGAACCGCCAAGGCGCTTCTTGCGCCGGCGAGCTTCGCCAGGATCGAGCTGCTAAACGGCTCTTCGCCGGCGAGGTCGGCGACGTGAACCACTTTCTTGGTCTTCACGAGCGGGCCAAGAATCGAATGCTTGAGCGGAACCACGGGATCATCGCGGCGTAACTCGGCGAATTCACGCGGCGCGTTGTGCATTGCCACGATCCGCATGTCCTTGCCATCGTATAGCTGCAAATTGCCGAAACGCGCACCGCAAATACGCACCGCGTTCTTCAGCATCGCGCTGAAGACCGGTTCCAGCTCGCCGGGCGATGAGCTGATAACCTGAAGAACCTTCGCCGTCGCCGTCTGTTGTTCCAAAGATTCGGTGAGGTCGGTTGTGCGCTTGCGCAATTCATTGAGCAGCCGCGTATTCTCGATGGCGATGACGGCTTGAGCGGCAAAATTCTTGACCAATTCGATCTGCTTGTCGGCGAACGGATGGACCACCTTGCGGTATATGCTAACGACGCCGATGAATTCGCCCTCCTTGAGCATCGGCACCAGGAGCACCGTGCGCGCAGCCGCTCTTTCGACAAGGCCGAGAAGGGCCGGATCGCGATTGCCTTGCGCCACCTCCTCGGCCACATCGACAATATGCAGCACCTGTTTCGCCGCGGCGACGCGCGCGAGCGGCGACCCAGAGCGGGGCCGCAAGATCGGGTCGCGGCGGCGCTCTTCGATGACTTCCGGCGGTGCGCCGTGCATCGCGCCGGCCCGGAATCCGCCGTCTTCGACAAGCCAAAGAAAGCCAAACTCGGCTTCGCAGATACGGGTTGCGTTGGCCAGCATGGCTGCAAAGACCGGCTCGAGCTCGCCGGGCGACGAGCTGATGACGCCCAGCACCT
Organism: Xanthobacteraceae bacterium; assembly: GCA_049584715.1. GTDB lineage: Bacteria > Pseudomonadota > Alphaproteobacteria > Rhizobiales > Xanthobacteraceae > BOG-931. The sequence goes on along the minus strand of JBAUYI010000323.1, from coordinate 4,293 downwards.
CCGCCGTCGCCGTCTGCTGCTCCAGCGATTGCCGCAATTCGTTGAGCAGCCGCGTGTTCTCGATGGCGATCACCGCCTGGGCGGCGAAATTCTGCACCAGCGCGGTCTGCTTGTCGGTGAAGGCGCGCACTTCTTGTCGGTAGATGCTAATGGCGCCGACCAGCTCGTCTTCCTTAAGCAGCGGCACGGAGAGCAGGGTTCGAACTCCGCCGAGATCGACCGCCGCCACCCGCATAGGATCGCCCGCTGCATAGCCTGGATCCGCGTCAGCGACTTCGATCTGGACAACCCGCTTTGTTGCGACAGCGCGACCGAGACTCGTATTCGGGCCCGGATGAACGAGCTTGTGCAGCCGCGATTCGACGTAGGCCGGCGGCGCACCGTACATGGCAACGGCACGGAAGCCATCGCCTTCGCGGAAGTACATCGTGCCGAATTTGGCCTCGCAGATGCGCGTGGCATTCTCTAGCATGGCCTGAAACACCGGCTCCAGCTCGCCGGGGGATGAACTGATCACACGCAGCACGTCCGCCGTCGCCGTCTGCTGCTCCAGCGATTGCCGCAATTCGTTGAGCAGCCGCGTATTCTCGATGGCGATGACGGCCTGGGCGGCGAAATTTTGCAGCAACTCGATCTGCTTGTCGGTGAACGGCCGCACCTCCTGACGGTAGATACCGAACACGCCGACGAGCTCGCCGTCCTTGAGCATCGGAATGTCGATCAGCGTGCGGGCGCCGCCGCGCTCGGTGAGGACGACCGTCGCCGGCTCGCCGGAGAGATAGCATTCGTCCTGCCGCAGATCGGGAATTTGCAGGGTCGCTTTGGTGTCCGCGACGCGCGCCAGCGGATTGCTCGGCGCTGGGAAAAATTGCGGCTCGCGGCGGCGCGCCTCGGCAAATTCCGGCGGCGCGTTGTGCAACGCCACCGCGCGAAACGGTCCGCCTTCGTACAACGTCATGATGCCGAATTTCGCATCGCAGATGCGCGTGGCGTTTTCGAGCATGGCCGTAAAGACCGGCTCCAGCGCGCCGGGAGACGAGCTGATGACGCGCAGTACATCCGCAGTCGCGGTCTGCTGCTCCAGCGATTGCCGCAATTCACTGAGCAGCCGCGTGTTCTCAATGGCGATCACGGCCTGGGCGGCAAAATTCCGCACCAGTGCGATCTGCTTGTCGGTAAACGGCTGCACCTCCTGCCGATAGATGTGGATAGCGCCGATCAACGCGCCGTCCTTGAGCATTGGCACGGCAAGCAGTGTGCGGATGCCGGCCAGTTCGACGCCGGTGACGGAGAACGGATCACGCCGCAGGTATGTTGGCTCATCCCTCAGGTCGGCGACATGGACCACGTCCTTTGACGACACGAGGCGGCCTGGGGCGCTGTCCGCCGGCGGACGGAATGGCCCGGCCGTCCTGGCACTGCAATAAGCCGCCGGCGCATTGTGCATAGCGACCGTGCGGAACGTGCCGTCCTCGATAAGGAACATATTGCCGAAGTTGGCCTCGCAAATGCGGGTCGCGTTCTCCAGCATGGCTGCGAACACCGGCTCCAGGTCGCCAGGCGACGAGCTGATGACCTTCAGCACTTCCGACGTTGCCGTCTGCTGTTCCAGCGATTCACTCAGCTCGCTGGTGCGCTGCTGCTCGGCCTCGAACAGCCGCACGTTTTCGATCGCGATCACCGCCTGGTCGGCGAAAGTCTGAACAAGCTCGATCTGCCTGTCGGTGAATGGACGCACCGCGGTACGCGTCAGCACAATCGCCCCAATCACCGTACCTTCGCGCAAGAGCGGAACGCCGAGCACCGTGCGAAAACCTCCTATTTTCCTCCACTCCCGCACCGCACGGGATTCGGCCGGACTGGCCTCGATGTCGGGAACGTGAATGGTTGTGGCGCCAGTCAACACCCGCCCAAGCGCCGTTTCCGGTTCTGGGCGGAATTGGCGATTGCGCATAAATTCGTCGAACTCGCGCGGAAAACCCCAGCTGGCGGCAAAGGGATAGTAATCGCCCTCACGACGGTGGATGGCCACGCGATCCGCCTCGCACAACCGCGCCGCCGACTCGGTGAGCGTGTCGAGCACCACACGCAGATCAAAGGTCGAGCGGCTGATGACCTTGAGCACTTCGGCGGTCGCGGCTTGCTGTTTCAGCGCCTCGTCCAGCTCGCGGGTCTTGCGGTCGAGTTGTTGTTTCAGCGCGGCATATACAGAGCGAGGCTGAGACTTAGCCTTGGCGACGGCACCGCGCTTGCGGCCGGCCGCCTTCGGGCGCCGCAAAACTGCTGCCTTGCCGCCAGCCTTGCCGCGCCGCTTCATCAGACCCACCACGGCTTCAACCCGCCCCGATCATACGCAACAGGCCCTCCCGCCGCCACGGCGATGCTGTCGCCGCGGGATCGATCTCGTGGCGATTTATCGCGGGTTTTGCGGCCTTCGCAGTGACAGCCGTCACAACGGCCGGTGGTGACGGCGTTCCGCCGGTAGCTGTTGGCAAGCCGGAAACCGACTGTCGGGGCCGTTCGATTTGCGCGATAATGGCGCTTCGCCTGCCGGCGATAAAAAAGCAATAAAGGCCGTTCGCGCGCCGCGAGCGCACGAACGTCAAGCCCAGGGAGGAGTCCTATGGTCGCCTTGACCGTCAACGGACAACGGCACGAGGTCGATGCCGCGTCCGACACGCCGCTGCTTTGGGTGTTGCGCGAGCATCTCAAACTCACCGGCACCAAATTCGGCTGCGGCATCGCCGCCTGCGGCGCCTGCACGGTACATCTCGACGGCGAGGCGGTGCGCTCGTGCTCGATGCCGCTGTCGCTGGTCGCGGGCAAGTCCGTGACCACCATCGAAGGATTATCGGCCGACGGCAGCCACCCGCTGCAAAAGGCCTGGATCGCCGAGCAGGTGCCGCAATGCGGCTACTGCCAGTCCGGCCAGATCATGCAGGCGGCGACACTGCTTGCCGGCAACAAAAATCCGTCGCGCGACGACATTGTCGAACATATGGACGGCAATATCTGCCGCTGCGGCACCTATCTGAAGATCATCAGCGCCATCGAGCGCGCGGCGCGGGAGGGCTGAGCCATGAATCAGCACAGCAAGATGGTGAACCGCCGTAATTTCCTCAAAACCACGGCCGGTCTCAGCCTTGCGCTGACGATCGCGCCCGATGCGTTCTCTCTCATCGACGACGCTTTCGCCGACGCGCCGGCGGCGTACATGCCGAATGTCTGGCTGACGATCGCGCCCGACGGCATCATCACGATGGTCGCGCCGGCGGCCGAGATGGGCCAAGGCTCGTTCACCAGCCTGCCGGTCATCATCACCGAAGAGCTCGATGCCGATTGGAGCAAGGTCAGGCCGGTGTTCCCGACCGAATGGGACGACAAGAAATTCGGCAACCCGGGATACAATTACACGTTCCAGACATCCGCCAGCGCATCGGTGACCGGCTACTTCACGTCGCTGCGTCTCGCGGGCGCGCAGGCGCGCCGCGTGTTGCTCGATGCGGTGGCAGCGAAATGGACGGTGCCGGTCAGCGAACTTGCGACCGAACCGAGCGTCGTTGTGCACAAGACGTCGGAGCGGCGCATCGGTTATGGCGAGATCGCGGCGTTTGCGAGCGCACCCGCCGAGCTACCGAAGATCACTGAGGCCGATCTCAAGCCGACGGCAAGCTTCCGCCTCATCGGCAAGGACATCGCGCGCGTCGACGTGCCGTTGAAAGTCAAAGGCAAGGCCACATACGGCATGGATGTGCAGGTGCCAGGCATGGTCTATGCCGCGGTGCTGCAATCGCCCTATGCCGGCGGCACGCCGCTCGACATCGACGACGCCCGCGCGCGCAAAGTGCCGGGCGTCACCGACATCGTGAAGCTGCCCGAAGGCGTCGGCGTCATCGGCACGACGGTCGAAGGCACGCAAGCGGCCAAGAACCTGCTCAAGGTGACCTGGGGCGACTCGCCGGGCGCGCATCTCGACAGCGAGCAAGCGCTCGAAGATTTTGCGGCGATCGGCCGCGACAAGAGCCGTGACGGCGTGGCTTACGAGAACAAGGGCGATGCCAAGGCGGCGCTGGCAGGCGCCAAACGCGTGTTCCGCGGCGAATATCGCACGCGCTACGTCTACCACGCGCAGATGGAACCGATGAACGCGACCGCCTCGGTCAGCACCGACGGCAAATCGGCCGAGCTTTGGGTCGGCACCCAGGCGGCGACCAGCCTGCTCAACGGCGTCGCCCGCATCCTGCAGACCGAGCGCGCAAAAATCGCGCTGCACCAGCAATTCCTCGGCGGCGG
>JBAUYI010000322.1:0-12354 GCA_049584715.1 Xanthobacteraceae bacterium | reverse complement strand
ACCCTCCCCCAACAAGCTTGCACTCGGGCGCGCGCAAGCGCGCCCCGGGTGGGGGGAGGGAAAATATCAATGATGCATCTCGTCGCCCGGCATGATGCCCCAGAGGTTTGAGGCTGACGGGTCCTTGGCCCACACTTTCGGGCGCTGCGGATTGTCGCGGTGCCACGGCCGCGGCTCGAAATAGCCGAGCTCCTCGTTCATGCGGTCGAGCTCGGCGAACAATTCGGTGATCAGGCCCGCCGGGCTGCGATGATAGGTGAAGAGATTGTGGCCGATGCCGTGGCGGCCGGGCCCCCATAAAAGCTTGTAGCCGTTGACCGACAGGAAATCGCACGCCGTCTGCATGTGACCCCAATCGCGAAGCTCGAAAGCAGTGTGGAAATGCCGGTTCGATCCGGTCTGCATCAGGTTGATGGTGTGGTGGTCGGGCCCGCAGCGCAGGAACGAGAAGAAGTCGCCCATCCAGTCGGATTCACGAAAGCCGAGCACGTCGCAATAGAACTTGGTGACGTTCTTGACGTCGGTGACGTGGAAGGCGACGTGGCCGAGCTTGTGCGGCACGATGCCCTTGGCCTGGAATTTCTGGTGCGAGAAATCGGCGCGCTTGAACACCTCCATCACTGTGCCCTTCGGATCTTCGAAGGTGAGCACGTCCGCGATCGAAGGCTCCGGATCTTTCTTGCGCGTCGTCTTGATGCCGTGGCCTTGGACCTGCTTCTCGAACGCGTCGAGATCATCGTGCTCGCCGAGCTGGAACGCGACGCGCGAGCAGCCCGCTTGCGCGCCTTTGCGCAATACGACCGAGTGATGATCGACGGTGTTGGCGAGAAAGACCGCGTCCTTCTCCTTGGCCGCGACGGTCATGCCGAGGATGTTGCTGTAATAGTCGGCCTGCTGCTCGACGTCGGGCACGTCGTAGCTGGCGTGGGCGATTTTTTTGACGCGGATCATAAGAAATCTCCTTTTTCTTTCTTAGCCCCTCCCCCTTGTGGGGAGGGGTCGGGGTGGGGGTCGCGAGGCAAGGTGCATGCGTCGACGTATGCGAACTCCCTCCCGACCCCCACCCTACCCTCCCCACAAGGGGGAGGGTTATTCTTTTGTGCGTGGCAAGGCGCTGATGACGTCGACCATTCTGGCGACGTCGTCGCCGCCAAAACCCATCGTCATGAAGCGCTCGTAGAGCGGGATCACGCTGTCGAGTATCGGCGTCGCCACACCCACATTGTCGGCGAAATCTCCGATCAGATCGAAGTAATGCTGCAACGCCGGTACCGGACCCTGCACCGGCTGAAAGCGGCGCTCCGCCATCCACGGCGCGCGGATGCCGAACTGGGTCGAGCCGCCGGAGCCGGTGGCGATCGCTTTGATCATCAGCGGCAAGTCGACGCCGGCCTTGAGCCCAAGCGCCATGGCTTCCGCGGTCGCCGCGATATTGATCGCGACCAACAGATTATTGACCAGCTTGACCCGGCTCGCGGCGCCAAACTCGCCGAAGTAGAGGCAGGAATCGGCAAAGCCGGCGACGACCCGCTCCGCCTGCTCGCAGGCCTCGGCGTCTCCGGCAAGATAAATGACGCCCTTGCGCGCCGAGACCATGCCGGGCGTTCCGGAGACTTCGCCGTCGATGAATTTCGCGCCCTTGCGCTGCAAAGGCGCGATCTGGCGCTTCTTGTCCGGCACAGGATGGGAGCCGAGCTCGATGACGATCTGTCCGGGCTTTGCCGTCTGCACGAGTCCTGTCGGACCCTGCATGGCGTCGTCGAGCGCCTCGGTCGAGGGCAGGCACGAGAATACGATATCCGCCTGCGCGCCGACGTCGGCTGCCGACCGCGCCGCCACGCCGCCGATTTTCTCGAATTCGGCGAGCGAGGAGCGGCGAAAGCCGACCACGCGATAGCCGCTTTTGATGAGATTTTCCGAGATCGGCAGGCCGATCTTGCCGACTCCGACAAAGCCGATGGTCTCCATTATACGTTCCCTCTGCGTCTTTTTCTTATGCCACTTCGATCGTCTGATCGGAGAGATTGACCCGCACGCCAAGCGTGCCCTCCATGACGGTCCATTCCTTGATCTCGAAGGTGCGCACGCCATTGATGAAGAACGGATCGGCCTCGGCGAACGTACGCGCTTCGCTGGCGTCCTTGGCGCGCAGCACGGTCAGGCCCTGGCCGGTCGGCGGACCTTCGCCGTCGGCCAGCGGCCCGGACGCAAATACCAGGCCGCGCTTCTCCAGGCCGATCATGTATTCGAGATGCGCCGAAAGATACGGCTGCAATTTGTCCGGCGTCACCGCCGGCTTCGACAGCACGACGTAAAACTTCTTGCGCAGCATTTTACGCGTCAGATCGGCAACACGCTCTTCAAAAAACATGACTCACGCCTCAGGTTTATAAAATCTTAGTTTGCGCATGATCCTATCCGAAAACCGGCATCCACTTTTCGGGATCATGCTCTACACCAGCCGCGAGCCGTGCGGCAGGCCGAGGAAGTGCCGGCCGATCGCCTCGTAGATCGTGAATTGCGACTGCGCCTGTTGCGACACCGAATGCATGTCGCGGAACCGGCGCTCGAACGGATTTTTCTCAAAGATCGCTGTGGCGCCGGCAGCAAGGTATGTCTGCTCGACGACCTGCACCGCGGTCTGGCTCAAGTTGATCGACGCCATGCGCAGCCGGATGCGCTGGTCCATCGTCGGCGTGCCGGTTTGCGCGCCTTGCCAGATCTCCCGCCAGGCTTCAAGGAAAAACGCCCGCGCCGCGGCGAGCTGCGACTGCATGACGCCGACCTGCGACTGCACCACGGCGCTATCGCGCAGCACCGAGGTCTGGCCCTGGGGCGTCTTGCCCTGCGCCAGCGCGCAGAAATCGTCCAGCATGGTGCGTGCAATGCCGAGCGCGATCGCCGGAAAGCTCGAACCGAACAGCTGATAGATGGTGAATTTGTACAGCGGGCCGTGCTCGCGGCGCTGCGCCGGATCGAGCGCGTGGTAATCGACGGAATAATCCTCCGGCACCAAGACATCGGTCAACGTATAGGTGTTGCTGCCGGTGCCCTTGAGCCCCATCACATGCCACACATCTTGGAACGTCGCGCGCTCGCGCGGCACGACGAACGTCTTCTGCACCGGCTTGCCGTTCGCGTCGCGGCGCTGCTGGCCGTCGGCCTCGTAAATAAAACAATGCGCGGCGAGCCAGGTGGCGTGTTTGCTACCGCTGGCGAACGGCCACACTCCGTTGACGCGATAGCCGCCCTTGTCCGCGATCGCCTTGGCGTTATTGGTCGGGCCCCAGGCCAGCACGCCGCGCGGATTTTTCTTGAACATTTCCTCGGCGATCTCCGGCTTCATGTTCCGGGTAATGGTGCCGCAGACCGAGGTCTGGCCGATGCACCAGGCGGTCGAAGCATCGGCCTTGGCGATCTCCTCGATGGCCTGCACGTAGTCGACCGGCGAGACCTCGTCGCCGCCGTAGGATCGCGGCAGCAACATGCGCCAAAGGCGCGCTTCGTGCAGCGCGTCGACCAGGTCGGCGGGCAGCTCGCGGTTGGCCTCGATGCGCGGCACCGCGGCGGCGATGACCGGCGCCAGCGCGCGCGCATTGGCGACGCAATCGACTTTTGCCCGGTCATCCATGCGCGTTTCCCAAAACCGACCGACTTGCCGTCGGGCGCCGACTATATCTTACCTGCCGCAACGCAGCGGTCCATCGGCGTTCGTGGCACAAAACCAGTTCGGTGGCGGCCTCAGTGCCCGAGGCAGCCGTGAACGTCGGGCATTGCGCGGCGAATAAGCGTCATCCGCAACTGCAGCGTGAGGACGCAATGCCTTCCATGGGTAGGACAATGCCGGTTGCGGGTGTGTGTTGGCCGCGACCGCGGGCTTTGCCGGCAAGTGTTAGGCGCTGTGTCAGTCGGATTTGAACAGCTGCGCGACCCACCGTTCATGGCTTGCGTACCAGTCCGGAACCGCCTGCCGAACGGTCTCCATGAAACGATCGCGCGTCGCAGCCGGCAGTCGCGCCATCTGGGCGATGGCTTCCTGAAGGCGCTCCGGCTGCTCGCGCGCGACCGCAAGCGCCACCCTCGCGGCGATCCAGGGATCGAGATTTGCGCTGCTTGCGGCCTGTCCGAGGGTGGCGACAAGCATATCGTGGCGGCCGGCCTCCAGGAACATGGCGAGCCGGACGTCGTGCCGGCCTGCGTGGGCGAGCAGGGCATGGGCGCGCGGCGACAGTTTCGGGTCGGTAGCCGGCAAATGTTCGGTCAGCCGAAGCATCAGGTCGCCTCGGAGGGTTTTCGTCCGCAGCCCCGGCGCGTCGGGCAGCGGGCGACGTTTCGCCTCGAGCCTGTCCAGCAGCGCCTCATAGAAGGGCCGGTATGAGGTGTCCGGGCCCAGCTGCGCGACCATCTGCAGCACCGCCGGATCGTCGGAATTGCGGAGCAACATCGTGGCCGCCTCGATGATCGCCTGCGCGGCTGCCGGCGATCGCTCGGCTTCCTCGCGGAACCGTTCGGCGGGAAACCGTTGTCCGCGATTGAGGACGTGGCGTCCTTTCGCCCACGCCACCATTTCGTCGGCTAGCGCCTTGGGCGATGCAAGATTGCTTTGGCCGGTCGGGAGCGGAGGATTCGTCATCGCGATTTTCGTCCGTGGCGCTGCGGTCACGGCCACGGCAGCGGATGGCGCGGCGGCCGGCGGTGCCACCTGGTCGCGAAACGCGGCGTCGGCCGCGCGACGCGAACGCCGGACTTCCTCAACGATACTGGTTTGTTGCTGGCCCAACAGGGTCACCGCCGGACCGGCGCCCTTGGCCACTTTGTCCAGGTCATCCGAATAGGCGTCGACCGGCCATTCGGTCGCGGCCTGTTTCAGCGCCGTCGTCATTTCGGGGGTGACGATATAGGCCTGGGCGGGTCCCATGGCCGAGAGGCGGACCGCATCCTTGTTCAAGGCCTCGATGGCGTCGCCTCCCGTCGCCGCCGACTGGTTCGGCGGTCGCTGCACCCACAACGGACTGAGCATTCCATCGAAGGACACCGGCCGGATCATGGTCTGGTTGAGCTCGTCGTAATGCAGATTGACGAGGCCGTCAGAATACCATTCCGGGGCAAGCGACAAAACGTGACACATGGCGAAAAAGTCGTCATCACCTTGCAGTCGGTTCGCGCTGCTGGGTCGCACCATGCGCGGATCCGGCGACACCCACTCAAGCGAAGGCAAACCGGTGCTGTCTGGCAAGGTCATGTCCGCCGGTATGTCTTGTCCGTTCGTCACCGCGACCTTCCAGGCATCGAACACTTCCGGGGATTGCCAGTCGATCGGCGGCTGGCCTGGCCTGGAAAGCTTTGCGGCGGTCATCTTTTTCCAATCGTCGGAAACATTGTAATTGTAGAAGCTCGACGCGCTGGTGACGTGATACATCGTCTGGTAGGGCGACGGCGCGGCCGGCCCCTGCCCGGTCATGGTGCCCCCGGCGATCGACATTGCGCCGTACATCACCGGCTGTCCCGGATAGTCGGTGGCGACGAGCTGCAGGAATTGCGGAACGGCGGTCTTGACGGTCGGATCGGTCTCGCGCTGCACTTCCAGCATCTTGCGTGACCCCGTACTGACAACCTGCCATTCAAACGGCACCTCGGCGCTCGGCGCCACGGCGTTGGATTTCGGCTCCTCGGCCAACGTCATGGACGCAAGACAGATGAGGCCGATCGCCAGAATCGAAACTCTCATGATCCCTTCCTTCTGATTGACATGGATGCACGCAAATCGAGCGAAAACCGATGGGTACCGAGCACTCCAGTTTATACTCAATCAGACGGCGAATCTAACGATTCCACACCTCGCTCGTTCCTGCCAGCCGAGCGCGCCGCGCCTATACGAAACGCATGCAGATTGGGGGCGGTGTTGTTGTTATGATCGGGCGTCGCTCGATGGACGCCCAGAAGCAGCCATGAACGTCAGGCATTGCAGCGGCGACTAAGCGTCAACCGCAATTGCACGAAGTGGCGAGCCCGGAATCCATATTCGCTGACCTGTGATTATGGATTCCGGACTTGCCGCTTCCGCGGCAATCCGGAATGACGTGCTATATTCACCGAAAGCCTAAGGAGAGCCCCATGGAACGACGCTCATTGCTGCAATTGGCCTGCGCGATCATGCCCATTTCGATCCTGACCACGCGCGCCGAGGCCGCCACGCCGGATCAATCCAAGGTCGCCTATCACCTGTCCGATCTCGACAAGGTCGATTTCGTGCTGGGCAACATCCGCAACCACTACAACGGCATGGGCGGCCCGGACAAAGTGACGATCGCGTTGGTCGTGCACGGGCCGGCGCTCAAGGCGTTTCACACGGCGGGCGCTACGCCCGACATGACCAAACGCACCGACGAGATGAAAAATTCAGGCCTGCAGCTCAATGCCTGCATCAACACCATGCGGGCGCAGGAGGTGACGCTCAAAGACCTGCTGCCGGGCTTCATCATTGCCGACAAAGGCGGCGTCGTGCGGCTCGCCGAATTGCAGTCGCAGGGCTACGTCTATCTGCGGCCGTAGCGTCCGACGCCGCAAACGGACCGGCGTGTCCGAAGCGAGGGCGGGTTTTCGGTGTCACGCGTTGCCGCCGCGCGATATACCTTGGCGCAGACAAGATGAGCCGCGTTATGAAACCGGCAGTCGCGGTGCTTTCGCTCGTCGCTATCGGCGCTTTCGTACAGGAGCTGTACGCGCAAGGTGGCGCCGTTGTTGCCGCGCCGCCGCAATTCCAGGCCGATTATGCATTCGCCGGCTCGACCGGATGCCTGCACTCGGCATCGGCCAGCTGCCGCAGAAAACCTCGATCTCAATCGCCGTCGGACCCCAATGCTTATTTCGGCAATGGCGCAGCGCCGACGTTCGCCCCCGATGACGGCTCGATACGCGTCCGGGGTGACATGGCGGCAGTTCGACTCGACGCCCGCCGGACCACGATCGCCGACGTGCTTGCCGCGCTGAATGCGGCGTTCGCTATGTCTTACCGGTCTTCGATCGCGCTCGATGAGGAAATCAACGGCACCTATGCGGGATCTCTGCGGCGGGTGATATCGCGCGTGTTGGACGGCTACAACTACGTGATCAAGCAGGACGACGCGAAACTCGACGTCATCATCCTCGGCAGGCGTGGCGAGCGCGCTGTCCCCGTCGCCATGCCGCTCGATCCGTTCCACCCGTTGCGCGAGCGGCGGCGACCGCGGCTGCTCGGAACCGATAACCGCCACGGTTGACGATGGGTTGAGACGGCGCAGCGCGGATGCACGCGTGGCGGCTTCCTCAGCGATCGACACGCAATGCCCACGATCGGTAACCCCTGGGCCTATCTGCGTCAGGGGTAAGGCAGAATAGCCTTCTCCCTTTCTCGTAATACTCGTTGAGATTGTATCGCAATATCCGGATGTGCGCAGAATATGGTTCTTTTTAACGCAGTGGGCATGTTCCCATATTGCCAATTCTCCTTAAACGTGTTCGGCTTTGACCGCGGCGTTTTGGCGCACATCCGGCAGGGAATAAATCCCATGTCGTGACCCAACGCCCAAAACGCCCAATCGCGGGGAGGAAAGCGATGGGCAAGATCATTTTGAAAGCGTTCGTGTCGGCTTTATTAGTGCTCGCAACATCTCAAGCCTGGGCTGACGGTCACGGCGTCAACTGCGCACGCTTTGCGCCCGGCAGCGTGGTGCTGCCGCCGCCGGACATCTTCAGCCAGAACGGCGCGCTCAACGTCCAACTCAACTACTTCACCAGGGTCGATCAGGATGGCCGCTCGCTGTTCTGCTTCCAGACGCCGGACGGAATGGAAGGGCCGACGCTGCGTCTCAATCCGGGCGATCAGCTCAACATCCTGGCGGCGAACGATGTGCCGGCAGGCACGCCGGTCGAGCAGGTGTCGAACTCCACGAACCAATGCGGCGACCTGGAAATGTACACCTCGTCGCTCAACATCCATTATCACGGCACCACCACCTCGCCGAAATGCCACCAGGATCAGGTGATCCATACGATCATCAATTCGGGCGAAAAGTTCCAATACAACGTCGCCTTTCCGAACTACTCGGCCGCCGGACTCTACTGGTACCACACCCATATCCACGGCATTGCCGAGGCGACGGTGCAAGGCGGCGCGTCCGGCGCCCTCATTGTCGCAGGCATTCAGAATTACCAGCCGGCGGTCGCGGGCTTGCCGGAGCGGGTGCTCGTCATCCGCGATCAACCCGTCGCCGGCAATTCGACGCCGGGCAATACCTGCGCCGGCAACAGCAACGTGACGCCGTCGTGGGACCTGGACATCAATTACGTTCCGCTGGAATTCCAGGCGGCAACCTGCAACTACACGCCTGCGGTCATCGAGATGCAGGCCGGCCAGCGGGAGTTCTGGCGCGTCACCAATTCCGGAGCCGACACGATACTCAATATACAAATCCAGCATGACGGAGCGGCACAGCCGTTGCAGCTGGTGGCGCTCGACGGCGTCGCGATCAACTCCCAGAACGGCCAGCAGCGCGGCACCACCAAGACGGTGACCGACATCCTGTTGGCGCCCGCGGCGCGTGCTGAATTCATCGTCACCGCGCCCAGTCACGGCGAGCACGCGAGCTTCGTTACGCTCAACATCGACACCGGACCGGATGGCGACGTCGATCCGTTACGGACGATCGCTACCATCAAGACCGACGCCCCGACGCAGCTGCCCAAGGTCCCCGCGGTGACGAACACCGTGCAGACCGCAATGGCCGCGGCGCAGGAGCTCGGCAACCAGCAGCCGACGGTGCATCGCACGCTCTATTTCTCCGAGGTGCTGTCGGATCCGACCAATCCCAACAGCCCGACCAACTTCTTCATCACGGTCGATGGCACGACGCCGCAACTGTTCGATCCGAATAATCCGCCCGCCATCACCACGCACCAGGGCGCGGTCGAGGACTGGACGATACAAAACAGGGCGCTGGAAAATCACGAATTCCACTTCCACCAGATCCATTTTTTGGTGGAGTCGCAGAGCGGATTCTCAGTGCCCCAGGAAATCGGCCAGTTCCTCGACATGGTCCAGGTACCCTACTGGTCGGGCAGCGGACCCTATCCGAGCGTCACCGTGCGCTTGGACTTCCGCGGCGTGGACATCGGCGACTTCGTCTATCACTGCCACATCCTCGGCCATGAGGACGCAGGCATGATGGCGATCATCCGGGTTTTGCCGCCGAGCTCATAGGCGACGGGACGACAAGATGCCGTCGGCGGCGGGCGGTCGCGAGATCGCCCCTCGTCCCCTCTCTCCAGTTCGGGTACTTGTCATGTTCAGCAAGGTCAGGCTGCGACGCGTCGCCATCGTCCTCGTGTCGGGGTTTGCTATCGCGGCCGCGGCAGTCGCGGTGAACCGCGCCTCACAAGTGAATGCGGCGCGGCAGCTGCCGCAGATCGGCGGTCATTTCGCATTGTCGACGCCGGATGGCCGCCGCGTGACCGACGCAACATTCCACGGCAAATGGCTGCTCGTCTATTTCGGCTATACGTCCTGCCCCGATGTCTGCCCCACGACGCTCAGCGCCATGGCGCTGGCGCTGGACAAGCTGGGGCCGCTCGCCGACAAGGTGCAACCTGTCTTCATCACCGTCGATCCCGAGCGCGACACCTCCAAGATCGTCGGTGAATACGTCAAGGATTTCGATCCGCGCTTCGTCGGGCTGGTCGGCTCGCCACAAGAGATCGGCGCTGCGGCCCAGGAATTTCACGTCTATTACCGGGTGCGGCAGCTCGGCAATAACGAATACGTGGTCGACCACAGTTCGTTCATCTATCTGCTCGATCCCAATGGCGCATTCGTGCGGCTGTTGACCGGCGATTTACCCGGCCACCAACTAGCCGATGAGCTGCGGAAATTGATGAGCTGATGGAGCCGTATAAGTGACCGGCGTTCGCGGACTGTTGCTCGAATGCGGCGTGGTTGCGGTGCTGGCCGCAAGCGCGGTCGCTGCTGCGCTCGCGCTCCGGGCCCCGTCTGCGCTGCGCTTGCACTTCGCCGACGCGGAGAACGCCGCGGCGGTGCTGGACGGAAAACGGCTTTATGCGAGCCACTGCGCCGGTTGCCACGGACGCAAATTGCAAGGCCAGCTGCTGTGGCAGGTTCAAGACGAGTTTGCCGGCCGGCGCGCGCCGGCACACGACCAGACCGGCCACACCTGGCAGCATGCCGACGAAGACCTCTTCGCCATGATCAAATTCGGCCGGTTCGCGACAACGCCCGCGACGGTGAAGTCGTACATGCCCGCCTACGCGCAAAACCTCGGCGACGATCAGATCCTCGCCACTATCGCCTATATCAAGGCGACTTGGCCGCTGGGATTGCGGGTCTCGCAGGCGCTGCTCAATCCCGACTACGCCGGCATGCCGCGAAACGCCGATACGGTGGAATGGCGGCTGCCGCCGACCTGTCAGGCCGCGCTGCAACGGGCCGGCACCGCTGTCGGATTCAGCATCGAGGGTCTGCCGCAGAAGGGGCAGTGATCCCGGCTGGCGATGACTGCGACGTCAATTCGATGGGCCGAGCTTGGCCAGAAGCGGCGCCAGCCGCGCCATGTCGCCGCGGATATGGGCGTCGAAGTCGCGCAGCCCGATGCTGGCCGGCGTGATCCCCTGCAGGCGGATCTTGGCCTGGACGTCCGGATCCTTGCCGACATCGGCGATGGCGTCGTGCAGCACTTGCAACACGTCGCGTGGCGTCCTGGCCGGCGCCAAAAATCCGTACCAGGTCGCATTGATGTAATCGACGCCGGCGGAGCGCGCGGTCGGAATTTGGATCGGCTCGCGCACCGGCTCGTCATCCGCCACCGCGAGGCCCAACAGGCGGCCGTCCTGCAGCATCGGCAGCGTGAACGCTTCCGGCGCAAAGGTCGCCTGGATATTGCCGCTGAGAATATCGGTGAGGATCGTCTGGCTCACCGTATAGGGAACGTGGACCAGGTCGACGCCGGTCTTATAGGCGAAATACGCGCCCGCAATATGGGTCGCGGTGCCGATGCCGGCGGAGCCGTAGTTGATCGTGCCGGGTTTGGCTTTGGCGAGCGCGACGAACTCCTGCAAATTGTGCACGCCGAGCGACGGCGCAACGGTGACCACGGTCGGCGCCAGTCCCACCATGCAAATGCCGGCGAAGTCGGCGACCGGATCGAACGGCAAGTTCTTGTTCATCGCGCCGAGGATGGCGTGGGCCGAATTGGTCAGCAGGATGGTGTAGCCGTCGGGCGCGGCGTTGGCGACCGTCTCGGCGCCGATCAGAGTGCCGGCGCCGGGACGGTTGACGACGATGGTTTGGTAACCGAAGCGTTTGGACAAGCCGTCAGCAAACAGGCGCGCTTGAATGTCCATCGCGGTGCCGGGCGTCAGCGGCACGACGATAGTGACCAGGCGCGACGGGTAATGATCCTCCGCACGCGCAAAACCGCATGCCGAGGCGACGATGGCGAAAGCAAACGCGCATAGCTTGCCCAACGCGATCACATCAGCACCACGGCGCGCACCGGCGAGGCTTCGGCGCCGACGATGTTGAGCGGCAGCGCGATCAGCGTGAAACGCTCGCTGGTGATTTGGTCCAGGTTCTTCAGATACGGCATGGTGATGATGCCGTGCTCGCTCAAGGTCCGCGAATTGTGAAACACCCGCGGCGAGCCCGGCTCGTCGTTGCCGTGATAGAAATCGTAGCCGACGATGACCACGCCCTTGTCGATCAGCCATTCGGTGGCGCCGATGGTGAGATACGGCGACGTCTTCATCCAGGTGTCCGAGCCGCCGTCGTAAGTGTTGTTGTGATCGGTGCGCAACAGCACGCGGTCGCCGCGCTTGACCCTCGCGCCGAGGGCCTTGTCGAGATCGCGCTCCGTGATCGCCTTGCCCGGCATCTTGTCGCGCAGATCGGCGACGATCGCCTCGCCGATGAAAAGCTCGAGCGGCAGCTGATGGATCTGCGTGCCGCCGCGCACGTTGTGCTCGGGCGCGTCGACGTGGCTGCCGGCATGCAGGCGCATATGGACGCCGCGCACGATCTGGCCGGCGCCGCCAGGCGCGTCGTGCTCCTTGAGCACCTCCATGGCGAACTGCAGGTCCTTGGTGAATCCTGCAGGCGTGCGCATGCCGAAATTTTTCGGATCGAGCTCAAGACTGATATCGACGATCTTCTTGCCGCCGGCTACCGACATGCTGCTTCCCTTCAAGGGATACTGAAGCGCCTTACGATCAGGCCTGTTGGACGTCACGTCGCCGGCGACGCGGAATGGCGATCAGCGCCGGCGTCCACCGCCGCCGCCGCCGCCGCGCCCACCACCGCCGCCGCCG
>JBAUYI010000321.1:0-4598 GCA_049584715.1 Xanthobacteraceae bacterium | reverse complement strand
GTCGTTGAGGCTTTCGGTCGCGATCTCGATATGGTGATCGAACAGCGCAAGATGCTGCCGCACCAGCGCATGCGTCTTGTCGTAATACCAGCCGAACTTTTCGCGGATCGGCAAGCGGTCCCACGCGTCCCGCGGCATGTCGCCGAAATGGAACGCCGCCATGCGTTTGACCTTGGCCTCGGCGCTCAACGAATAATAGCGGTAGGCGGTCGGAAACAATTCGCAGTTCGTGATCAGGCTTTCGATGCAGGCGTCGCGGTCGCGATAAAGATGCACGACCTTCAGGCTGCGCCCATAATATTCGGCGAACAGCGGCAGGACCGCGGCATAGCCGTTACCGACGATGCTGTCGAAAGGGCAGTCCGCGACCATGCGCTTGAGCGCGTCGGCATGGCGACCGTCGCCGGTTTCGGTGAAATCGCAAAATGCCTGATAGATTTCGCGGCAGCAATATTCGTGCACGGACAGCCGGTCGCCGGTTTCGCCGAAGACGCGCTGGATCATGTGATTGAGCGATTGCGTGCCGTCGCGGCCGGTGCCGATACAGAGAATTTTCAGCTTCGACGGCGATGGCGAACCGGCAACGTGCGCCGGTATCGGCGGCAATGACGACGACGCGAACGCGGTGTCGTCGGCGCGCAGGACCAACGACGACGGGTCGACCGCGGTATAATCCGCGCGCATGAAAAGATGGCCGCCGCGAACGTCGAGCTTGCCCGGCTCGACGCGGGAGCGCACCAGATGCGGGCGTGTCGCGCCCTTGATCCGAGCGAGGTTTTGCCGATAGCGCTGCCACTCGGCGGCCGAGCGCAGATGGGCATGGGTCGGCGTTTCGTCAGTGGTCGAGGCCGCGCCTTTTTCGGCAAACAAAATGACGGCAGTTTCGTGCGGCGACAAAAACGTCCTGATCTCGCGTGCGGGATCCAGCAGGCAATCGATATCGAGGCAGAATGCTCGGGCCGGCTGGCCGGGCGGATAGTCGAGAACATAGGCCTTGCAGTCGGCGAACGCGTTGATCACGCAATAATCGAGATACCATGACGCGGTCGGGATCGAATAAGGATCGAAATGGGCGCTGAGATTGTTGACCGCGATCAGCCGCCCGCCGGCTCGCAGCGTGCGCGCATAATTGCGCAACACCGCGGCCGGGGAAAACAGATCGGTGAGCGCGCCGCCGTCGATGATGAAATCCACGCTGGCCTTGAGCTGATCCGGCAGCGGCTCGCCGACATAGCGATTTTCGCCCGCGGCGCCGGTATCGAGCATGTGCAGCCGGTCGATGCCGAGGAGCGCAAAGAACGCCGCCGCACTCATGCCGTCGCCGTCGGCGCTGGCGACATTTTGCATATCGCCAGCCGCGGCGGCGACATCGTGCTCGCGCATCAATTCCAAAACTTCGTCGCGGCTGAGCGTGATGGCTTGCTGTCCGATCAGCAGCACGTCGCCCGTGATCGGCCGATAGGCGTGCTCGCGGATAATGGCGTCGACGACATCGCGGCCGAGTGCCATTGTCTTCTCCAAATTGCACCGAACCGCCGATTGGGTCGCCAAACCGACCGGCTTGCAGCCACCAGCCCTACACAATCGGCTTTCCGAGCGTCAACACTGGACTCCGCCGCAGTCTTGTAGCGCCGCAGTCTTGCACCGCATGGGAGAATGTCTAGGTTAGCGTGGGCGCGTGGCGCCTGCGCCGGGGGGCGGTGGTTACGATCGCCGCGGTTTCCGCGGCCGGTCTCAAATCCGCTTCGCCGCGTCAATTCAGGAATTGCTTATGCTCGAACTGCACTTCCCGCCGCCGCACCGCGCCGACGAGCACATGGTGTCGGTGCGGCGCATCATTGCCGAGATACTGGACGTGCAGCAGCTCCGTGGCAATCGCGCAGCCAACCAGGCGGTCATCGACAAGATCGGCTTGGACGTGATGCAGGAACGGGACGAGGAGTATTGCCGCGAAGCCATCGACTATCATTTGGGCATTCTCTACGCCTATGTCCGCGATCCCGAGCAGGCCGCTCATCATTTCGACCGATCGGGCACATACCCGTCATCCGGCGGCTTCCGGCCGTTTCCCGATCACCAGAGCGATTCGTTCGAATTGCGCCGGCGGCAGGATTTGGCGCGGGAACGGGGCATACCTTCGATTCTCATCGCCGCCATGGCGCGATCGGGCAGCGCCTCGCTGGTGCAGACGCTTGCCACGACGCTCGACCTGCCGATCATGCGGATCAGCTGCCACCGTCATATCGTTCCCCGCTGGCTGAGTTGCTTTCGCCGCGGCGGCGCCATCGTGCACGACCATTTCGGCGCCCTGCCCTACAATCTCAAGACATTGCGTGAAAGCGGCGTAGGCCTGCTCTTCGTACGCGCGCGCGACCCTCGCGCCGCGGCCGCTTCGGCTGTCGGCTTGAGCAATCGGAAATTCGGCCCGCCGCAGGATATCGATTACGAGAACCAGGTGATCGAGCTGTGCGAGCAGAACTTCATTCCGTGGATCGCAGACTGGGTTGCGGCGCAATCCGAGTTCAAGATTCACTGGCTGCTGGAGCCGTCGAGCGCGACACCCAAGATGGCGCGCGAAGTCCTGGATACCTTGGCTCCGGAATATCCCGTGCTCGAACGATATTTGCGCACGGAGGTCGCCGAGGTCACGGCGAATTTCATCACCGGCGACAAAGATGCGTGGCGCAAACAGATCAGCGCGGGCGGTCAGGAGCGTCTATGGGATGCCATACCGGTCGCCGTACGAGAGCTCCTGGAGCTTCGCTCGTAATATGTCCGAAGGCGCGCCTTACGGCCGCCCTAACCGGCATGACGCAGCCTGCGGTGTAGTGAAACCGCCTTATCGACTGCGACTCCGCGCTCCCAATGTCCGGTGGCAAGCAGTTCTTCGACCGCGTGCAGGGGACCTATTTTTGGATTGATCGCATCGTGAAAAATAATCGTCGCATCCGGGCGAAGATGTGGGAGCCAGCACTTCAAATCGCGTTTGACGGCCCTGTAGCGATGATCGCCATCGATCCAGAGCAGGCCGACGACGTCGGGCCAGGACGCGGTTACATATTCGCTGCTCAGATTGACCAGGCGGACGATTTCAGTGACTTCGGCCCGCAACATGTTTTGCATGAATCGCGTCCGATCGCTCGGGCCGAAACTGAAATCACCGCCCAAAATCCCGCGAAAACTCTCGTGAGGGTCGACGGCGTAGACCGGCACGCAAAAACCGGCACGCGTTCCCAGCGCCAGTGCTGCCGTCGAACGGCCGAGATACGAACCGATTTCGACGATGCAGCCATCCCTGACCGTTTGCGCGGCCGTATAAAGCAGCCGCGCTTCATCCGCGCTGATGGAGCCCTCAACCGACATGATCTTGTCGATGTCTTCCTGTGCAGACGGCACGTTTGGAGCGTTCACGGCAATCGTGTCCCGACATTACATCGACGAACTGAACACCCATTCATCGCTGCTGAGTTTTTCCATGGCTCGTGCGGGCTGTCCAGCCCGAGTGGTATCCCGGCACTCTGCCAGCCACGGTTTCCTCCCGGGGAAAAACCCGCCAAAAGACGTACCCTGCGCCCTCGCAGGTGCGGCGCTACGTCAAAGAAATTACTTGGTTCCGTATAGACACTGCCACATTAAGTTGTGGTAAGGTGGTGCTCTCGAACCCGCCAACCTGTGGGGCACTCCATGATGACAAAATCGACTCTTCTCTCTGCGCTTCTTGGCGCACTCTTTGTTGTGGGCCTTGCGATAGCGCCCGCGCACGCCCAAGCGACCCGGACCTGGATTTCCGGCGTCGGCGACGACGCCAATCCGTGCAGCCGCACCGCGCCGTGCAAGACATTCGCCGGCGCCATCTCGAAGACCACGGCCGGCGGCGAGATCGACGTGCTCGATCCCGGCGGCTTCGGCGCGCTGACGATCACCAAGGCGATCACGCTTGACGGCGGCGGCGGCCAAGTTGCCTCGATCCTGGTTGCGGGCAGCAACGGAATAAACATCAGCGCCGGAGCAAGCGACGTCATCATCCTGCGGAATTTGCGGTTCAACGGCATTGTCCAAAGTGGCACCGCCGGGGTTATCGGTGTGGCGATCAACTCCGCGGCAAAAGTCGTCATCGAGAAATGCGATATCTTTGGATTTTCGTCGGCGGCTATCGATGCTGTCCCGAGCACGGGCACTCTGGCGCTCAAGGTTCAAGAAACGACCCTCAACAATAATGCCGGCGGCATCACGATCAAACCCTCAGGCGGCGCTATCGTGAACGCTGCCGTTGAACGCACGCACATAGACGCCAACACCGGTGCCGGCATGAGAGTCGATGGCACTGGCGGCGGATCGAGCAACGTCGCGGTCAGCGATAGCTCGCTGAGCCTCAACGGCAGCAACGGCTTGAACGCCGTGAGCGGGTCGTCGGGCAATGTCAAAGTCGATCTGACCCGCGCCATCCTCGCCAATAATGCCGGGTCCGCCTTGCAGTCCAGCAACTCGAGCGGCGGAACGTCGACGGTGACGGTCGGCCAATCGATGCTGTCGAACAACGCCACGGCCTGGAGCATCGTCGGCAGCGGCCAGTTGCTGAGCTACGGCAACAACCAGGT
>JBAUYI010000320.1:0-8043 GCA_049584715.1 Xanthobacteraceae bacterium | reverse complement strand
CGCCCGCACCGTCGGCTGGATCGCGCAGTGGAAGGAAATGATCGAGGACCCGCACCAGAAACTCGGCCGGCCGCGCCAGCTCTATACCGGCTCGCCGCAGCGGGAATATCAGCCGATCTCGAAGCGGAAGTAGTTTCGCCGGATGGCGGCTGCGGCCGGGCGATGATCGTCGCTATTCGCTGTCCGCCATTCGTTTCTTCCATACCGCCGGTCGCCGCCCCGGCGGCCTCACGCCGGTTTCGGCGGTAGGTATTCGAAGCTCGGCCCGAGTACGCCGCCGCCGGGAGCTGCAGTCAGCATCAGCGTACTCGCCTTGTCATCGAGGTCGCCCATAGCGTTAATCGCCGGCTGCATCGGTGCGCCGGTAAAACCCTGCTGGAGCAAATTCAGCAGGTTGGAATAGGTGGCATTGAAGGCGTCCATGGCGGCGCGCGCCGGGCTTCCCGCCGGATAGTCGGCCGCCTTCGGGTCGGTCGGCGCCTGGAAAACGCCCGACGGATCGAACGGAATTTTATCTCCGTTGTAGATGTATTTTTGATCGGGCGGCGCGTCCGGCGGCGCATTCGGATTCTTCTTGAGTTTTTTGGTCTTCTTGATCTCCATGAAGCGATAGTAGTGCGCGTAATCGCCGCCAACCACTTCGCCGGGGTCGGTGTCCGTGCCCTCGCCCTGCTCGACGATCAGGTCGATTGCCTGACTGGCGGTCTTAACATCGGTGACGATGATGGCATTGCTGATCACGTCGCTGCCGACCTGATTGCGCGGCGGCTTGACGAAGGCGCCGTCGCCGAGCGCAACGATCTGCTTCTCGATTTCGCGATAGAAACGGCCGATGGTTTCCGGCGGCTTCTTGGCAGCCAGCGCCTCGGGAAACTTCAACGGATGTTCGGGTTGTTCGATTTGCAGGAAGGCCGCAAGCTGCCCGGCGGAATACGGCGCCAGATGGACGTAAAGATCGTCCTGGACTCCGCCCGGCAAATGCCCCGGATATTGTGGGACCAAGCCGGGATCGTTGATCTTCGGGGTTCCGTCAAGCGCGTTGATGATGTTGCACACCAGCGTCATGTGCAACATTTCCTCCATGATGACCGTGAAGATGATGCGCGCGATAGCGGAGTTTTTGGTGGGGTCGAGCGAGTAGTAAGCGTAAAGGTAAAGCGGCAACGTCGCGTGCTCGAGGCGAAGCGCGTCTTGCAGCGATTTGAGCACGGCGTGCGGACCGCCCTTCTCGAGATCGACAAACAGCTGGTGCTGCAGGCGAATCATCGTCGACCCTTTCGCCGTATTCGGCTGAAACGGAATGACTGGATCAGCAGCGACCGCGCTACGCCGCAGCGCTGCCTGAGGCATCGCCTTTCGGCTTCAAATTGCAATTAATCAATCATAAATTGTCGCAACTGTCCATCGCTACTCGCCGCGACGGCCGGCCGTTCACGGCCCGTCATAGGCCCAGGTCATGTACACTCCGCCCCAGGTAAACCCGCCGCCGAAGGCGGCGAGGATCATGCGGTCGCCGGCTTTGAGCTTGCTCTCGTAATCCCACAGGCACAGCGGGATCGTCGCCGCGGTGGTGTTGCCGTATTTGTGGATGGTGACCATCACCTGCTTGGGGTCGAGCTTCATACGATCCGCCGTCGCCTCGATGATGCGCCTGTTGGCCTGGTGCGGCACCAGCCAGTCGATCTGATCGCTGGTCAGATGATTGCGCCGCATCAGCTCGGTGGCGACGTCGGCCATGCGGGCGATGGCGAATTTGTAGACCGCGGCGCCTTCCTGATGAACGTAATGCAGCCGCTTGGCCACGGTCTCAGCCGTCGGCGGCATGCGGCTGCCGCCGGCCTTCTGGTGCAGATGCGGCATGCCGGCGCCGTCGGAACGGATCACCGTGTCGATGATGCCGTACTTTTTGCTCGGCTCGACCAGAACCGCGCCGGCGGCATCGCCGAACAGCACGCAGGTGGCGCGGTCGGTATAGTCGATGATCGCCGACATCTTGTCGGCGCCGACCACCACGATCTTGCGGAATTTCCCGGTCTCGATGAATTGCGCCGCAATGGTGAGCGCATAGACGAAACCCGAGCACGCCGCCTGCACGTCGAAGCTGCCGATGTTGCGGATACCGACCATGTCGCAGATCAGATTGGCGGTCGAGGGAAAGACCAGATCCGGTGTCGTCGTGGCGCAAATCAAAAGCTCGACGTCGCCGGACGCAGTCCCGGTCTTGCTCAACAGTCCGCGCACCGCCTCGGCGCCCATATGCGATGTGCCGAGCCCTTTGCCCTTGAGAATGTGCCGTTCGCGGATGCCGGTGCGCTCGACGATCCACTCGTCGCTGGTATCGACCATCTTGGCCAGCTCGGCGTTGGTGAGAACGTCGGGCGGCACGTAGCCGAACACACCGGTGATCGCCGCGCGGGTTGCGGATTTCCGGGCTGTTTTTCTCGATTTGCTCACGCAGGGTTCTTTGCCGTTTCTCTTGGAATTGTCCTCGCGGCCTTAGCAGGATGCCCGCCGCAATGGTAGGGCAGCGTCCGCTCGGCGGTTAACACGGCTGTGGCGACGCATGGTGTTGCGCCACGTCGAGGACGATGGCCGCAGCCTTGGCGCTCGGCGCCTGGCCGCCGATAGCCATGATGGCATCGAGCCGGCCGAAGGCCTCGATCTGGCGTTGCCGCTGCGCCGTGTCGGACAAGAGCGGCAGCAGCGCTTCGGCGAGGCGTTCCGGCGTGCCCGCGGACTGCAAAAATTCCGGAATGACGTTCTCGCCAAGGACCAGATTGGCAAGGATGACGCTCGGCAGCGTTGATCGCATCCGCAACAGCCGGGCGATGTTCCATTCGACAATCGACAGGCGATAGGCGGCAACGGTCGGTATGCCGGCAAGCGCCAATTCGAGCGTCACGGTGCCGGATGCGGCCAGCGCCGCCCGCGCCCGGCGAAAGGCGGCCCATTTGTCCGCCGGCTCGACCACGATCCGCGGCGCCACCGCCCAGCCGGCAACGCCGGCCCGGACTTGCGCCACCAGGTGGGGGACCGTCGGCAGCACGAGCTCCATCGGACCGCTGCGCGCCGCAACTTGCGCGATCGCGGCGCCGAATGTTCCAAGCAGATGCCTGATCTCGCTGCCCCTGCTGCCGGGCAGCACGAGAACGACGGGCGGATTTGCGCGGCGGCGCTGCGCCTCCTCGGCATTGGGGCGCAGTTCGGCGATGTGCTCGACCATCGGATGACCGACATAAAGACACGGCGGCCCGCTGAGCTTGACGTGGACCGCCGGCTCGAACGGCAGGATGGCGAGCACCTGATCGACATAGGCGCGCATGGCGCGGGCGCGACCGGGCCGCCACGCCCAGATCGAGGGCGAGACGTAATCGAGGATCGGGATTTTGGGCGCAAGCCGGCGCACCCGGCGGGCGACCCGGTGGGTGAAATCGGGACTGTCGATGATCACCAGCGCGTCCGGGCGCGCGGCCACCACGGCGGCGGCGGTCTGGCGAATCCGGCGAAATATCATCGGCAGCCGGCGCGGGACTGCCGCAATGCCCACGATCGAAAGCTCGTCGATGGCGAATGGACTGACGATGCCGGCGGCCGCCATGGCGCGCCCGCCGACTCCGTTGACCGTCAATGCGTCGCCGAGGCGCGCTTTGAGCGCACGAACCAATGCGGCGCCGAGCGCATCGCCGGATTCTTCCGCGGCCACAATGTAAAGCGAAAGCGGTCGGGCTTGCGGCTCGGACCTCATCGCGCCGCGTCCTCGCCCACGCCGGCGATAAAGATTTTTTCCCGGTCGGCCGCCGCGATAACCGCGGCGGCCTCGGCGATAATGGTTGAGCCGGCAGCGACGGCGACGCCGGCAAGTCCGGCGCGCGCCGCGCCCTCGATGGTCCGCGGCCCGATCGAAGGCAGATCGAAGCGGCGATCCTGGCCGGGCTTTGGCGCCTTGGCCAGAACGCCGACGCCGAGCGGCGTGGTGACACGGTTTTGGCGGCGCAGCTCGGCGATCCGCGCCAGCATATTGTCTGTGCCTTCCGCCGCCTCGACGGCGAGCACGTGGTTGTTGGCGACGATCGCGGCCTGGCCGACGTCGAACGGCCCGAGCGCGGCGATCAATTTCATTCCGCGCGCGATATCGCTGCGGTCAGACTCCGACGGCTGACGGTGGCCGAGCACGCCTTCGGGAACAAAGACTTCCGGCGCCACGTCGCGAACGCCAATCACGCGCAGGCCGCCCTCCTCCGCCATGCTCGCGATCCCCGAAAGCAACCGGTTATCGCCGCCGCGAAAAGCTCGGGCGAGGCGCGGTAGCAATCGGATGGTCTGCCAATCGAGCCGCACTTGCCGCAGCGGCGGCCGTAACAGCGAACCGATAAACAAAACCTCCCTGCAATTCTCCTCGCGGGCGAGGCGAAACAAGCGGCCCACCTGGCCGATGGCGATCCAATGATGGGTATGTCGTTCGATGATCTTTGGATCAGCCCAGCCCTTCAACCCGAACATCACCGGCTGCCGGCCGCTACGCAAAATCGCCTCGGCGACGGCGCCCGGAAAACTGCCGCCGCCGCAGATGATGGCGATGGGACCGCGCTCGGCATCAGCCATGGAAGCCCTCGTCAGGCGGCGTCATTCGTCCGGGCCGTCGTTCCAGCGCCGCGTCCGCGGCCGCATCAACGGCCGTTTGCCGCCGGCGCGGATGAAGGCGATCATCTTGCCGACCAGCGGATCGCCGCCGAATTCACGCTCGACCGCGTCGACGCGGTCAGCGACGCGGCCTTCGACAAAAAACAGCGCGCGATAGGCGTTGCGCACCTTGTGCATCTCGGCGCGCGTGGCGCCGCGGCGGCGCAGGCCGACCATGTTCAATCCGACCAGCGCGCCGGTCTGGCCGAGCACAAAGCCGAACGGGATGATGTCGTCGCGCGCTGCCGACATGCCGGCCATCATGACGCCCTCGCCGATCCGCACATATTGATGGATCGCGACATGGCCGCCGAGGAAGGTGTGGTCGCCGACCGCCACGTGGCCGCCGAGCACCACGTTGTTGGCAAGGTTCACGTCGTCGCCGACCTGGCAATCGTGGCCGACATGAGCGCCGACCATGATGAAGCAGCGGTCGCCGATCCGGGTCACGCCGCCGCCGTCTTCGGTGCCGGTATTCATGGTGACGCTCTCGCGCAAGTCGCAAGCGGCGCCGATGATCAGCTTGGTCGGCCCGCCGCGATAATGCACCGATTGCGGCGGCGTGCCGAGCGACGAGAACGGATAGACCACGGTGCCCTCGCCGATCGTCGTCACGCCGGTGACGTTGACATGGGCGATCAGGCGCACGCCGTTTGCAAGCTCGACTTGCGGCCCGATCAGGCAATACGGCCCGATCTCCACGCCCTCGCCAATGCGCGCACCTTCGGCGACGCGCGCGGTCGGATCGATCGCCATCTAGTCCTCGGTAATGATTGCGCCGATCTCGGCTTCGGCGATGAGAACGTCGCCGACCTTGGCCTCAGCGCGGTACCACCACATGTTGCGGCGGTGGGCGATCTTGTCGACGTGATATTCGATTGTATCGCCCGGCCCCGCGGGCTTGCGGAATTTGGCCTTGTCGATGGTGAGGAAATACACCTTCCGCCCACGCGCCACCGTTCCCAGATGCCACAGCACCAGCGTGCCCGCCGTCTGCGCCATGCCCTCGATCACCAGCACGCCGGGCATCACCGGATTGTCCGGAAAATGGCCCATGAATTGCGGCTCGTTGACGGTGACGTTCTTGATGCCGATGGCGTGCTCGTCGGCTCGCATGTCGATCAGACGGTCGACCATGACGAACGGGTAGCGATGCGGCAACAGCCGCAGGATTTCACGAATGTCGATGGCGCCGAGCGTATCGCTCATTCGTCGCCCGCTTCGGATTTGCCGGCCTTGCGCGCCATGCGGCGCACCCAGCTGATGCCACGCAACCATTCGCGCGACGGCTGCGCCGGCCAGCCGTTATAGCGCCCGCCGGCGGGAACGTCGGAAACGACTCCGGCGCGCGCGCCGAGCATCGCCCCGTCGCCGATGGTCAAATGGTCGGCGAGGCCGACCTGCCCGCCCATCATGACGTAATCCCCCACATTGCAGCTGCCGGATATGCCGGTTTGCGAGACGAGCACGCAGTGCCGTCCGATGGAGGTGTTGTGTCCGATTTGCACCAGATTGTCGATCTTGGTGCCCTCGCCGATGACGGTGTCCCTGGTCGCGCCGCGGTCGATGGTCGAGTTGGCGCCGATCTCCACGTCGTCCTGGATGATGACGCGGCGGGTCTGCGGAATCTTCTGATGTCCCTTCGGGCCCGGCAGATAGCCGAAGCCGTCCTGGCCGATCCGGACACCCGGATGGATGATGACGCGATCGCCGATCAACGCATGCTGGACCGTCGCGCCGGCGCCGATCGCGCAGTCGCGGCCGATGCTCACGCCCGGCCCGATGACCGCGCCGACCGCGATCACCGTGCCGGCGCCGATCTCGGCATCGGCGCCGATGACGGCGAGCGGATCGACCGTCACATTCGCTTCAAGGCGTGCCGAGGGATGAACGTGCGCGTCTTTGCTGCGTCCTTTCACGCCGAACAACGACGACGGGCGCAAGGCATCGGGAAACAGCGCGCGCGTGACCGCGACGAAGGCACGATACGGCTCGGGCGTCACCAGGATTGCCAGGCCTTGCGGCGCCTTCGCTTCAAAGCGCGGGCTGACGAAACAGGCGCCTGCGCGCGTGACGGCCAAGGCGTCGAGGAATTTGGGCTTGTCGAGAAAGCTGATGTCGGCTGCGACCGCGGTGTCGAGCGGGGCGATATTGCTGATGCGCCGGTCGAACGGATCGCCCGCGCGCGGCTTGGCGCGCGTCAGCGCCGCGATCTCCTCGATCGTCAGCGCCCGCTGGGCTCGCAGAATATCCGGCATGCGCCCGTCCATGACGAGAGCTCAGGCCACGCCTAGACCGTGATCCGATTCAATTGAATCGGATCACGGTCTAGGTTCTTTGGTTTGAGCATGATCTTTTCCGAAAACCGGTATCCACTTTTCGGGATCATGCTCTAGAAGTGCGTTCCGCCGCCGAAGGCGAAGAATTGGGTGCGGTCGTAACTCGCCTTCGAAATCGGATAGGCAAAATCGAACCGCAGCGGACCGAACGGGGAATCCCAGATGATGCTGGCGCCGACCGACGAACGTATGAACGGCGAGTCGGCATATTGCATGCCGCACTGGCAAACGAAGGACCCGGGGCCGGTGACGTTGGTGACGGTGTTGAGGATGTTGGGACTATTGATAGTGCCGTTGATTTCCCCGGTCGCCGCAAGCTGCGTCTCGCCCTTGTAGCCCCACACCGAGCCGGCATCCATGAACACGGCGCCGCGGAAACCGGTGTCCTTGGGCAGGAAGTAGAACGGATATTGGAACTCGAGGCTCGCGCCCCAATAATTGGTGCCGCCGATGGCGTCGTTCGCCGTCCCCGACGTGATGTCGCGCGGGCCGAGGCCGGCCGGCGCAAAGCCGCGCACCAGGTTGGGGCCCATCTTGAAGTCGTCGAGCAGGCGGACTTCCTGGCCGGCGAGCCCGGTCATGTTGCCGGCTTGCAGGTGCAAGGTGCCGATCAGGTCGGGAACGACTTCATAGTAGGTGTGGAAGTCGATGCTCGTGCGCATATAAGCGACGTCGCCGCCGAGACCGGCGAAATCCTGACCGAACGTGAGCAACAGGCCGTTGGTGGGGCTCTTGTTGTTGTCGAGCGTGTTGTAGGTCAGTCCGTATCCGGCAAGCGACGTCAGCGTCGAGCCGGCGGCAAGCTCGGCCCGCACCGGCAGCGAGGCCTGGCCGTAGAGATAACAGGTGGCCGGAGCAGCCGGGTTGTAGCCGGGATATTGCAGACCGACGGACCCGGCGGCAGCCACCGCGGCCGGCGTCGGCAAGGTGCTGAAGAAATCCGGATTGAGGTTGTTGCAGTCGTTCAGATAGGACGGCAGCGTGATCTTTTGCGTATAGATCGAATAGCGCAGTTGCAACGCCA
>JBAUYI010000319.1:0-6594 GCA_049584715.1 Xanthobacteraceae bacterium | reverse complement strand
TTTTGGGTCAAGGTGACCTGCCCGGAGCGCATGTCGCGCGCCGGCCCACCCTACGACGACGTGGTGCCGTTCGGCCGGGCGCTGGTCGAGCGCTTCGGCGACCGCGTCATCTGGGGCACCGATTGGCCGCATCCCAACATGAAGAAGGTGGCTCCCGATGACGGCGTGCTGGTCGACTACATCCCCAAAATCGCGCCCACGGCGGCGGCGCAGCAGGCGCTGCTGGTCGATAACCCGATGCGGCTTTATTGGAGCTAGCTCTTAAACCCTCTCCCCATTGGGGAGAGGGTAGGGTGAGGGGCGCGGGCCTCACGGTCGGAACCCCCTCACCCCAACCCTCTCCCCCTTGGGGAGAGGGAGTTCGCATCGGCAAGCCCGATCGCGGTGTATCCTTCGGACTGACGCCAAATGGCATTGCTGCGAAGAGTTGGAACGGTTCGAGACTGAGCCGCTTACGTTGCCAAGCTTTGCTGCGCTATATATGTGATGCCATAGGGAGATACGCCGATGGCCCGCGAACAGCACGATTACGACGACATCCCCGGCACCTACGTGTTCGACCAGGACCGCTCGCGTCAGGGGTTCGGCATCAATATGTTCTGCATGTCGCTGATGAAGGATGAGAATCGCAAGGCCTTCAAGGCGAACGAGGCGGAATACCTCAAGAAGTTCAACCTGACGCCGGAGCAGGCCGACGCCGTCCTCAAGCGCGATTACAACCGCATGCTGGAGCTCGGCGGCAATATCTATTTTACCGCAAAACTCGGCGCCACCGACGGCCATTCGTTCCGCCATCTCGCCGCGACGATGACCGGGTCGAGCCAGGACGACTACGCCAACATGATGCTGGCCGGCGGCCGCTCGGTCGAAGGCAATCGCAGCAAATCGGGCAAGGTGGCCAAGCCGGCCAAAGCGGCGAACAAGCCGGCCAAAAAACCGGCAAAGAAGCCGGCGAAAGCAAAAACAAAGACGCGCAGCAAGTCGAGGTCAAAACGTGGCTAGGATCATCGCAGGCGTTTCGTCATCGCATGTGCCGGCGATCGGCGCGGCGATCGACAACAAACAGACCGAAGAGCCGTACTGGAAGCGGGTGTTCTCCGGCTTCGAGAAATCCAAGGAATGGATGGCGCAGGCCAAGCCCGACGTCGTCATTCTCATTTACAACGATCACGCCTCGGCCTTTTCGGTCGAGATGGTACCGACGTTTGCGCTCGGCTGCGCCGCGGAATTTCCGCCGGCCGACGAAGGCTGGGGGCCGCGGCCGGTGCCGGTGGTGAAGGGCCATCCGCAATTGGCCGCCCACATCGCGCAGTCTGTCATCCTCGACGAGTTCGACATCACGGTGGTCAACAAGATGGAGGTCGATCACGGCCTCACCGTGCCGATGAACCTCTTGTTCGGTTCACCCAAGGAATGGCCGTGCCCGGTCATTCCGGTCGCGGTCAATGTGGTGCTTTATCCGCCGCCGACCGGCCATCGCTGCTTCATGCTCGGCCGCGCCATCCGCAAGGCGGTGGAATCCTATCCGGAGGATTTGCGCGTCGTGGTGTTCGGCACCGGCGGCATGTCGCACCAGATCTCCGGGCCGCGCGCCGGCCTGATCAACAGCAAGTTCGACAAGGCGTTCCTCGACAACCTGACCAAGGATCCGAAGAAACTCACCCGCATTCAGCATCTCGAATATATGCGCGAAGCCGGCGCCGAAGGCATCGAGATGGTGATGTGGCTGGTGATGCGCGGCGCGCTCGAGGACAAGGTCGACGAGGTCTATCGCTTCTACACCGTGCCGGCCTCCAACACCGCCGTCGGCCACATCATTCTGGAGCCGCATCGCCGCGCCGCGAAAAAGTCAGCGGGCAAAGCCAAGAAGCCTGCCGGCAAGATGAAGCGCGCCGCCGCGCGTGCGAAAGTCGATCGCGTACGCAGTTAGCACATCCCCGTCATGGCCGGGCTTGAACCGGCCATCCACGTCTTTGGCCCGCGAGTCTAAAGACGTGGATACCCGGCACAAGGCCGGGCATGACGACCACGAGAAGAGGCACCAATGAAAATTTGCGTAGCGGGGCAGGGCGCGTTTGGACAAAAACATCTCGACGCGCTCAAGCGTATCCCGGATGTCGAAATCACCTCACTGGTCGGCGGCAATCAGGATTCCACCGCCCAGGTGGCGAAGAAATACGGCATTCCGCATTACACCGGCGAATTGTCCGAAGGCATCAAGCGCGCCGACGCGGTGATCCTCACGACGCCGACCAAGATGCATTTCCGCCAGGGCGAGCAGGTCATGCGCGCCGGCAAGCATGTTCTGATCGAAATTCCGGTCACCGACAGCGTGGAAGATGCCGAGGCGCTGGTGAAGATCGCCAAGGAAACCGGCGTCACCGCCATGGGCGGCCATGTGCGGCGCTTCAATCCCAGCCATCAATACGTCCATAAGAAGATCGTCGCCGGCGAGCTGAAAATCCAGCAGATGGACGTGCAGACCTATTTCTTTCGACGCAAGAACATCAACGCCGCCGGCAATGCGCGCAGCTGGACCGATCATCTGTTGTGGCATCACGCCGCCCACACCATCGATCTGTTCCAGTATCAGGCCGGCGAAAATATTTCCGACTGCTACGCCGTGCAGGGGCCGATCCATCCGCAGCTCAACATCGCCATGGACATGGGCATCGTGGCGCGGACGCCGTCCGGCGCGATACTGACGCTGTCGCTGTCGTTCAACAACGACGGGCCGCTCGGTTCGTTCTTCCGCTACATCTGCGACAACGGCACCTACAAGGCGTTCTACGACGATCTCAGCGACGGCAAGGACAACAAGATCGACGTGTCAAAGGTCGACGTGTCGATGGACGGCATCGAGCTCGAAGACCGCGAATTCATCGCTGCGATCCGGGAAAAGCGCGAGCCCAACGCCAGCCTCGCGCAGCTATTGCCGTGCATGCACGTGCTGGGCAAATTGGAAAAAATCATCGATCCGCAGCGCAAGGCGCACGCCTAATCTTCATCCTGCCCCGCGATAGCGGGGAAGGGGGACCACCCTGCGCAGCAGGGTGGTGGAAGGGGCGCGGGACTCGACGCGACCTTGGCGATTTAAGGCGATATCGGCGGCGACGTTGATTGCCTTGCGGCGACAACAAAGCTTTGAGTCAGGCGCCCCCTCCACCACCCCTTCGGGGTGGTCCCCCTCCCCCGCTATCGCGGGGGCGGATGATAGAGTCACTCCACGATCCCAATCAACTTCGCCAAGCGCTCCGGGTCGGCGCGCAGCGGTTCCGACTCGCCGTCATAGACAATGCGGCCCTTGTCGAGAATCACGGTGCGCGGCGAGAAGGCGAAGGCGACGCGGCTGTTCTGTTCGACCAGGATGATCGACAGCGCGCTTTCGGCGCGCAGTTTTGCCAGCACGTCGATCAAGGTGTCGACCAGCACCGGCGCGAGGCCTTCCGTCGGCTCGTCCATCAAGAGAACTTCGGGATTGGTCAATAACGCGCGCGCGATCGACAGCATCTGCTGCTCGCCGCCGGAGAGCTGATTGCCCATATTGCCGAGTCGTTCCTGTAGTCTCGGGAACAGCTCGAACACCCGCGGCAGCGTCCAATGGCCCGCCCGCGCGCCGATGTCGAGATTTTCGCGCACCGTCAGCGAGGGAAAAATCTCGCGCTCCTGCGGCACGAAGCCGAGGCCTGCAAGCGCGCGGCGATAGCTCGGCATGCCGTTGAGCTTTTGCCCATCCAGCACGACCTCGCCTGAATGTAGCGTGGTGTGGCCCATGATGGTCGAGAGCAGCGTCGTCTTGCCGACGCCGTTGCGGCCGATCACGCTGATGCATTCGCCGGGCGCAAGTTTGAGATCGATGTCCTCGATCACCACGGTCTCGCCGTAGCCCGCCGAGACATGCCGCAATTCGAGCGCGCTAGCCACGACCGGCCTGCCCAAGATAGACCGCGCGCACTTGCGGGTTAGCTTCTATGTCGCGCGGCGTGCCCGCAGCGAACACCGCGCCGCTGACCATCACCGTGACGTGCTTGGCGAAGCGGAACACCACGTCCATGTCGTGCTCGATGATGAGTACGGCGATATCCTTGGGCAGCGCCTCGATGGCGTCGAGGATGATGTGGCTTTCCGCGCTCGGCACGCCGGCGGCGGGCTCGTCGAGCAGCAGCACTTCGGGCTTGAGCGCCAGCGTGATCGCAAGCTCGACCAGGCGCTGACGGCCATAGGGCAATTCGGAGATGCGATGGCCGGCGATGTCGGCGAGCTTCAGCGTCTCCAGAAGCCCGATCGATTCGGCGATGACGTCGGCGCGCCGGCCGACCGGATAGAGCATGGACCACGCCACGCCTTGGCGCTCGGCCACCGCGATGCTGACGTTTTCCAGAACCGACAGGCCGCGGAACAGCCGGTTGATCTGGAACGTGCGCGCGACGCCGAGTTTGACCCGCTCGGCCTGACCCTTGCCGGTGATGTCGCGGCCGGCGAGCAGCACGCGGCCTTGGCTCGGCGGCAACACGCCGGTGAGGAGATTGATGAACGTGGTCTTGCCGGCGCCGTTGGGGCCGATCAGCGCGTGGCGCGCGCCGGCTTCGAGCTTGAAGTCGATATTTTGCACGGCCCGGAGCGCGCCGAAATTGCGGCTGAGCGCTTGGGTTTCGAGGCGAGGCTCGCTCATGTGGTCTTGCGCCGCGCGGCATAGCGCTGCCACAGCGCCTCGCCGATGCCCAAAATGCCGTTGCGGGCGAACAGCGCAATCATGACCAGGAGCAGCCCCAGCCCGAGCTGCCAGGCGGTCGGATAGATTTTGGCGAGGAAATGCTCGAGCGCCATGTAGGCAACGGCGCCGACGAAGGCGCCGTAGAGCCGGCCGTAGCCGCCGAGGATAAGCACGATGAATACAGTGGCGGCGCGATCGAGATCGAGCGCGCTCAAGTTCACATAGGCATTGTTTTGCGCCCACAAGCCGCCGGCGATGCCGGCGAGCGCCGCCGAGATGGTGTAGCAGATGACCAGCCGCAGCCGCACCGGCGAACCGATCGCATGCATACGCAGGAGATTCTCGCGAATGCCGGTGAGGCTTTGCCCGAACGGCGAGTAGATCAGCGTGCGCACGAATATGAAGCAGACCAGCAGCACGCCGAGACTGTAGAGATATTGGGTGTTGGCATAGAGCGGGTTGAACTCGAACACGCCGAACACCGGTGCGATGGCGAGATTGGGCAGGCCATCGAAGCCGCCCGTATAGGCGCGCGCCATGTTGGCGGCTTCTTGCAGGAGCGCCATGGTACACAGCGTGAGCATGAGCAGCGTCAGCCCGCGGGTGCGCAACAGCACGAGGCCCGACAAAAAACCGATGATGGCCGCCACCAGCGCCGCGAGCAGCAGGCTGGTGATCGGCTCGGTCCAGATCTCGTAGAACGCCAGCATGCCGACCGTATAAGCGCCGGCGCCGAAGAACGCCGCATGGCCGAGCGTGATGATGCCGGCATAGCCGAGCGCCAGATCGAGCGACAGCGCGAACAGGATCATGGCCAGAAGCTCGGCGCCGAAGCCGAGGTAATCGGGAAAGGCGAAATAAAAGCCCAGCGCGATGATCCACGGCAGCGCCTCCCACCAGCGCAGGCGATGGCGCATGATGAGGCCGCGGGCACCCGGAGGATGATCGGTTGCGGTCGGTGCGGCGGCGCTCACGTCTCTTTCTTTCCAAACAATCCCTGCGGCCGCCACAGCAGCAGCAGGATGGTGAGCGCATAGATGAAGATGGTGCCGCCCTTGGGCAAATAGAGCTTCAGCACGAAGTCGAGCACGCCCAGAATCAGCGAGGCGTAATAGACGCCCATCACGCTGCCGAGCCCGCCGACCGACACCGCGATCAAAAAATACACCAGGTATTTGAGCGCGTATTGCGGATCGAGCCCCAAGAATTCGGCGCCCAGCCCGCCGCCGATTCCCGCCATGCCGCTGCCGAAGGCGAAGGTGATGGTGAACAGCCGGTCGACATTGATGCCGAGCGATTCCGCCATGCGGCGGTTGTCGACGGTGGCGCGGATCTGGGCGCCGATGCGGGTGCGCTCGAAGGCGAGCGAGATGCCGAACCCGATCAAAAATCCAACCACGATCAGGAAGATGCTGTAGGTGCGGTACTGCAGGAAGCCGAGATTGATCTGGCCGCGTAAAGCGGCGGGCAGCTGCAAGGTCTGGCTTTCCGGGCCGACCATGAGGATGGCGCCGGCGATGAAAATAAAAATCAGCCCGATGGTGAACAGCACCTGATCGAGCTCGCTGGCGCGGTAGAGCCGCCGATAGAGCGTGCGCTCCAGCACCACGCTGATCGCGGCGGTGGCGACAAAGCCGAGCGCCAATGCGGCAGCGAAGCCGAAATGCGCGCGGTTCATCGACAACACGATCACATAGCCGCCGAACATCGCAAAGGCGCCGTGAGCGAGGTTGACGAAGCCCATCAGCCCCAGGGTGACGGACAGCCCGACCGAGACGATGAACAGCACGGTGCCGGCGGACAGCCCGCCCAACAAAATACCGGCAAAGTTAGCGACAAAGTCCACGGGCGATCCAGAAGAGGGCGAATAGCGATTGGCG
>JBAUYI010000318.1:0-8777 GCA_049584715.1 Xanthobacteraceae bacterium | reverse complement strand
GAAATCTGCGGGATGACGCCCGAGGCGATGACGTTCCTTTTGAACACCTCGCCGTAGCCGCCGAGCGCCGCCACGCCTTCCTGGATGCGGGCGCCGCCGGCATCGAACAGGCCGACGATCGGCGCGCGGGCGCGCATCGCCAGGTCCTGGATCTTGATGATCTTCTGTGCATGCGTCTCAGACAGCGAGCCGCCGAACACGGTGAAATCCTTGGCGAAGGTGAAGACGGTGCGGCCGTTCACGGTGCCCCAGCCGGTGACGACGCCGTCGCCGGCGATGTGCGACTTCTCCATGCCGAAATCGGTGGAGCGGTGCTCGACGAACATGTCGAGCTCCTGGAACGAGTCGCGGTCCATGAGCAGCTCGACCCGTTCGCGCGCCGTGAGCTTGCCGCGCTTGTGCTGGGCGTCGATCCGCGTCTGGCCGCCGCCGGCGCGGGCGCTGTCGCGGCGCTCTTCGAGCCTGTCGATGATGTCTGCCATTATCGGACTCCAGGGATCAGGGATCAGAAATCAGGGGCCCGATCCCTGACGCTCTATACCTGACTGCTGACATAGCAAGACCCGCGCCAGGCGTCACGGGAGGCGCCATCTTAGCCCCTCCCCCTTGTGGGGAGGGGTTGGGGTGGGGGTCGGGAGGTGGTGCGTATCGTCGAGGATTTTCTTCGGGTGTCTTCTCTGAGCGCCGCCTCCCGACCCCCACCCTACCCTCCCCACAAGGGGGAGGGTTTAGGTGTTAGTCGGCGTCACCGCCTGCGGCTTCTTTAATGGCCGCGACGATGCCGGCGTAGCCGGTGCAGCGGCAGAGGTGGCCGCTCAAGACTTCGCGGATTTCGGCTTCGGACGGGTGCGGATTGCGGGCGAGGAAATCGGTGAACGACATCAGAATGCCCGGCGTGCAGAAGCCGCATTGCAGGGCGTGATTGTCGCGGAACGCCTGCTGCAGCGCGTTGAGCTTGCCGTCGGCGGCGGCGAGCGATTCCACGGTGCGGACCTCGCGACCTTCGGCCTGCACCGCAAGCGTCAGGCAGGAGCGCGTGGCGACGCCGTCGATCAGCACCGTGCAGGCGCCGCAGATGCCGTGCTCGCAGCCGACATGGGTGCCGGTTGAGCCGAGCCCTTGACGGAGGAAATCGCTGAGCAGCATGCGCGACTCGGCTTCGGCAGAGAGCTTGCGGCCGTTGAGCGTCAGCGCGATGCGCGGCCGTTCGCTCTTGTTTACGCGGCGCATTTTTGCGCCTCCGCGATCACATCGGGAGCGAGATTCTTGAACAGATCGCGCCGCATCGCCGCCGACGCATGCAGGTCTTCGTAACCCTCCAGTTCCTGCGCCCACGCCGCGACCGCGCCTGCCGGGTCGCTGAAAATCCGGCGCACCAGCGGCCGGCCGGCCATGCCGCCGACGCCGAGCCGCGCCGCGCCGCGATTATCGACCACGGCCGCGATCGCGATGATGGCGAAGTCGCCGTGCCGCCGCGCCACTTCTTGGAAGGCAACGCCCTGCCCGGCCATGACCGGAAATCGCACGGCGACGATCAGCTCGTCGGAGTCGCGTGCCGTCGTGAGCATATCCTTCTGAAACTCGTTCGCGCCGAGAACGCGCTCGCCGCGTTTTTTCGAGCGCAGCACCACTTCGCCGCCGAGCACGGCCAGCGCCAGCGGAATTTCCGAGCTTGGATCGGCGTGCGCGATGGAACCGCACACCGTGCCCTTGTTGCGGGTCTGGAAATGGCCGACGAAGGGCAGCGCTGCCGCCAGCAGCGGGAGTTTTTCGCCGAGCTGCGGCCACGCCATCAGCTTGTTCTGGGTGACCGCGGCGCCGATCTCAACGTTCCGGCCGAGATCGCGGATGGCATCGAGCTCTGCAATGCGCGAAATATCGATCAGCACGCTGGCATCGACCAGCCGCAGATTGAGCATCGGGACGAGCGATTGGCCGCCGGCGAGAATGCGCGCGTCGTCGCCGTATTCGGCAAGCAGCGCCAGCACCTCCTCGACGGTGTCGGGCCGCACGTAATCGAATGGACGCGGCTTCACTTTTCGCCGCCTTCCAGTAGGGCGTGAATACGCCGCGGCGTCGCCGGCAACACCACCTCCGCGACACCCAGCGCATCGGCGATCGCGTTCGCGATGCAGGCCGGCGTACTCATGCAATTGCCCTCGGCGAGGCCCTTGGCGCCGAGCGGCGTGAATGGCGACGGCGAGGAATAATGCAAAATCTCGACTTCGGGGATTTCGCTCACGGTCGGCACCAGATAGTCGGCGAAGGTGCCGCTGAGGAACGCGCCCTCGTCGTTGTAGGTGAATTCCTCATAGAGCGCGGCGGCTATGCCCTGGGCGAAAGCGCCGCGGATCTGGCCCTCCGCGATGGTCGGATTGAGGATGCGGCCGGCGTCGTGCATCGTCACGTAGCGGTCAACGCGGACAGAATAGGTTTTCGGGTCGATCTCGACGCCGCACATGTCGAACACGAAGCCATATGTCAGCGAGGTGTTGATGCGGTCGTCGCTGGTCGGTGGCTCAAGCTCCGGCGGCGACCAGATGCCGGTCTCGCTCAGCGCCGGCGCCATGTTTTCGGGCAGCATCACCGGCGACCAGTGCGAGGTCGCAGCGACCCGGCCGAACGGCAGCGCGTTGTCGGGATTGCTGCGGCTGCGGATTTTGCCCTGCGCCAGCTCGACGTCCTCGGCCAGCACGTTGAGCTGCTTGGCGGCAATGGCTTTGAGCTTGTCGCGCATCTGCGCCGCGGCGAGATGCGCCGCCACCGCGGTGCCCGAGGCGAAGCGGCTGGAATAGGTGCCGGCCGCGATCGACCATTGATCTTTGGCGGTGTCGATTTCCAACACCACTTCGACGTCGTCGGACTTCAGCCCGAGTTCGCGCGCCACGATCTCGGCCAGCACGGTCTCGTGGCTTTGCCCCTGCACGGTGACGTCGGCGGTGACCGACACCGCGCCGAGCGGATCGATATTGACCCGCGCCATCGACACGGCGCCGTTTTTGGGGCCGGCTTTTTCGCGCGCCTGCGCCGTCATCAAGGTCGACAAATAGCCCATGTTCGACATTGCCGGCTCGACGATGGCGGCAAAGCCGATGCCGTATTTGCGCCCGGCTGCGCGAGCCTCATCGCGCCGGCGCTTCAGTTCCTCGAGCCGGCCGCCGCCGACGGCCTTTTCGACCGCGCGCGGATAATCGCCGGAATCGTAA
Source organism: Xanthobacteraceae bacterium (assembly GCA_049584715.1). Taxonomy (GTDB): domain Bacteria; phylum Pseudomonadota; class Alphaproteobacteria; order Rhizobiales; family Xanthobacteraceae; genus BOG-931. The sequence goes on along the minus strand of JBAUYI010000318.1, from coordinate 5,571 downwards.
AGCGCGCCGGCCGCCGCGTGGTAGGGAAATTTCTCCGCCGCAACGAGATTGCGCCGGATGACGTCGAGCGGGTCGAGCTTCAGCTCCACCGCGATGCGCTGCATCAACCGCTCCAGCGCCAGATAAAGCTGCGGCCCGCCAAAGCCGCGGATGAGGCTCGACGGCATTTTGTTGGTGAGCACGACGCGGTTGGTCACCTCGACATTGGCGATGTCGTAGGCGCCCGTCACCGCGCCGTGCATGCGGTAGAGCGGCCCCGGCATCGGCGCGCGCAAGAACGCGCCGTAATCTTCGAGCTGATCGAGTTTCAGGCCGAGGATGCGGCCGTCCTTGGTGATCGCCGCCTCGATTTCGGTGACGCGGTTCGGGCCGGAGCTTGCCGCGACCAGATGCTCGATGCGGTCCTCGACCCATTTCACCGGCCGGCCGGTGATTTTTGCCGCGAGCGCGATCAACACCACATAAGGAAACACCGAAAGTTTTATGCCAAAGCTGCCGCCGGAATCCGGCGGAATGCGCAAGCGCAATTTCGGTCCGGAAACGCGCAACGCGCGCGCCATCACCGGATGCATGCTGAACGGGCCCTGGAAATTCGCCAGCACATCGTAGCTGCGCTTGGCCGGATTGTGCTCGGCGACCACGACGTAGCATTCGATCGGGGTGAACGACAGCCGCGGAAATTCCGTCGTCATGGCGATGCGGCGATCGGCGCCGGCGAAGGCGGCTTCGGTGTCACCGTAGGAGAATTTGCGCACCGAGATTTCGTTGGTCTCGGCTTGCGGATGGATGAGCGGCGCGGTCTTTTCGCATGCGGCGCGCGGATCGATGATCGCTTCGAGCGGCGCGTAATCGATCGTCACCAGTTCGGCGGCATCCTCGGCGACGTAACGGCTCTCGGCCACGACCAGCGCGACCGGTTCGCCGACATAGCGCACCCGCTCGACGGCAAGCGCCCACTGCTGCACCGGCGTTTTCACTGCCGCCAAAAACGGCTCCGACAATTTGCGAATGTCTTCGCCGGTGATGACGGCCCAGACGCCGTCGTGCGCAAGCGCCGCGCTCGCGTCGATCGCAACGATGTCGGCATGGGCGTGCGGCGAGCGGATGACGTGGGCGTGCAAGGTGCCGACCGGCACCGGCAAATCGTCGGCATAGCGGCCGCGGCCAGACAGCAGCGCCGGGTCCTCCTTGCGTAGGGTCTTTTTTGCGCTTTCGGCCATCGCTAAAGCCGCTGGCTCGGCTCGATGCCGAACAGCGCCTGGCCGGCGCCTTCGAAATTGGACAGATGCGCCTGGCCCTGCGCCGTCACGGTGTGCATATCGCGAAAGCGCCGCTCGAACGGACTGCCGTTGAAGATCGCGTCGGCGCCGGCGGCGTGATAGGCGAAATCGACGACCCGGCGCGCCTGATCCATGGAGCCGGTGATGGCGACGCGCAGTTGCGCGCGCTGTTCAAGGGTCGGCGCGCGGTTGGCGGTCGCCGCTTGCCAGAATTCATGCAGCATGTCGTGCAGATAAGCGCGCCCCGATTGCAGCCGGCCCGTTGCCTTGGCGACGCGCGATTGGATCACCGCATTGTCGCGCAGCAGAACCGGCGCGCCGTGGGTGGGCGCCGGCTTTTTCTTTTCGGCAAGCGTCATGAAGGCTTCGAGGCAGGCGCGCGCCAGCCCGAGCGCCACGCCGGAAAATCCCATGCCGTAAAGCGTCAGCAGCGGAATATTGCCGAGCGGATCGTCGCCGCGGCGGTCGGCGGGCAGATCGCGCCAGTACGAGTAAGCCTCGGGCACGAACAGTTCCGTCACCTCATAGGCATTGCTGCCGGTGCCGCACAACCCGATCACGTGCCAGATGTCGTAGAACGTCGCCTTGTCCTTGCGAAACAGCATGGTGCGCAGCACCGGCCGGCCCTGCTTGTCAAGGCGCGGCTTGCCGTCGGCCTCGAACACCGCCGCATGGCCGCCGAGCCACGGGCAATGTTCGCTGCCGCTGGCAAAGCGCCACCGGCCGTTGACGATATAGCCACCGTCGACGACGACCGCTTTGGCGCCCGAGGGCGGACCCCAGGCGACGGCACCGTCGGGTCCGGCAAAAATCTCCCGCGCGACTTTTGGGTCGAGATATCCCGCCGTCTGCGTGCTTGCCACCTGCTGCGCCAGGCACCACGCCGTGCTGGCGTCGGCGGTGGCAATGGTTTCGATCACCTGATTGAAGGCGACGATATCGGCCGCGCCGCCGCCGAACGAAGCCGGCAGCAGCATGCGAAACAGGCCGGCCTCGTGCAGCGCCGCGATGACTTCGGGCACGATGCGCCGCTCGGCCTCGATGCGATCGCTTGCGGCCTCGATCATCGGCACGAGCGTCGTGGCGCGTGCGACCCAATCGACCGGCGTGTTTCGATCATCCCGCGCGAGCACGGCGTTCCTCCGTTTGGCCTTGTCCTGTCTACATCCGCAGCCTTTGCTTGTCAGCATAGGGAGGCCGGCCGCTGGCGCGCGGTTGGCGGCTCCCATAACATGCGCCTCCCGGCTGCAAACACCGGTGGAGGAAACGTTGCGAGGCATCAGGATTGCAATCACGGCGCTTGTGGCGATGCTCGCCATCACTGCCGCGATTTCGGCAGCCCTTGCGCAAGCCAATTATCCCGCCCACGTCGTCAAGCTGATCGTGCCCTACCCGCCCGGCGGCGGCACCGATCTGTTGGCGCGGGTGCTGGCCGACCAGCTCGGCCGCAAATGGGGGCAAGCGGTGATCGTCGAGAATGTCGGCGGTGCCGGCGGCAATATCGGCGCGGCGGAAGTTTTCCGCGCCGACCCCGACGGCTATACGCTACTCCTCGCCTCGCCCGGACCGATCGCCACCAACGCCTACATGTATAAGGACATGTCCTACGACCCGGCGAAGTGGGTGCCGATCGCGGTGCTGGCGACCTCGCCCTACGTGCTGGTGCTCCACAACGGTTTTGACGCGCCGACCCTGCCGCTGTTGCTGACCCACGCCAAAGCCAATCCCGGCCGGCTGACCGCGGCGACACCCGGCGTCGGCTCCGTCGGCCAACTCGCCACCGTCGAGCTCGAATTGCTCGCCGACATCAAACTGCTGCAAGTCCCCTACAAAGGCTTGAGCCCCGCGGTCGCCGACGTGCTGGCCGGCAATGTCGACATGATGTTCGACATGCTGGCGACCTCGCTGCCGCTCTTCCGCGCCCAGAAGGAAAAGATCATCGCCGTCGGTGGCACCGCGCGCGTCAAGGATTTGCCCGACGTGCCGACCCTTGCCGAAGCCGGCGTGCCGGGATATCGCGCGGTGACCTTCTTCGGCATCGTGGCGCCGCCGCAAACGCCCGATGTGCTTGCCGACAAGATCAACCGCGACGTCTTGGAATGTCTCAAGCAGCCTGAGTTCATCGAAAAGACCAAAGCTTTGGGCATGGATCTGGCGCCGGGCAGCCGCGCCGACGCGGCGAAGTTTTTCGCCGACGAGCGTGCGCTCTGGGGCAAAGTGATCAAGCAAGCCGACATTCCGTTGCAGTGAGGCCGCACGACCGGAGAAGATCGATGGGACATCTCGCCGACGGAAAATGGACCAACCAAAACATCCTGTCCAATCACGACGAGAGAGGGCTCTACTACAAGCGTCCTTCCGTCTTCCGTCATCACATCGGCAACGCGCCGGACGCCGAATTTCCCGCCGAACCTGGCCGCTATCACCTGTACTGCGCCGTCGCCTGCCCGTGGGCGCATCGCACCACGCTGATGCGCACGTTGAAAAAGCTTGAATCCATCGTGACGCTGACCAACACCTTTCAAGAGCCCGGCGGCCAGGGCTGGTCGTTCGGCGAAGCCGGCCACATCGTGCCCGGCACCGATCTTCGCGTGCGCTGGCTGCATGAGCTCTACACGATCGCCGATCCGGCCTGCACGACACGCGTAACGGTGCCGACGCTATGGGATGCCAAGACCCGCCGTGTCGTCAACAACGAGTCGTCCGAGATCATTCGAATCTTCAACACGGCATTTTCAGGCATCGCGGAGCCGGCGCCCGACTACTATCCCGAGCAGCTGCGTTCCGATATCGACGCAACGAATGCGCTGGTCCTCAAGGGCGTGAACGACGCCGTCAACGGTTGCGGCTACTCGATCACGCAGGCGGCTTACGACGGCTCCGTCAATCTTCTGTTCGAGACACTAAGCGGCCTGGAGCAGCGGCTGGCGCGGCAGCGCTATCTTTGCGGCGAGGCCGAGACCGAGGCAGACTGGCGCCTGTTTCCGAGCCTGGTGCGTTTCGATCCCTGCTACTATGTCGGCTACAAATGCAACATCCGCCGCCTCGACGAGTATCCAAACTTGTCGAACTACCTTCGCGACCTTTATCAGACACCGGGGATCGCGAATGTCTGCGACATCGACGGCATGAAGCGCGGCGTCTTCAGCAAGGCTGGCCCGGTCGGCGCCAACGGCATCATCCCGGCCGGCCCCACGATCGACTATTCGCGGCCGCACGATCGCGACCGCTTTGCTCGAGCCAATTGAGGCGACGCGGCAAATGTATCCAAGGCGGATGAAGAGGACATGATGGACTTGTCGGCAAAAGGCTCGGCGGCAAACGGTTCCGGCATCGGCCAGCCGGTACGGCGGCGCGAGGATTTACGCCTGGTTCGCGGCAACGGCCGCTATACCGCGGACGAGAATCTTCCGGGCCAGGTCTACGCGGTCATGGTGCGCTCGCCGCACGCGCATGCGCGCATTCGCAGCATCGCGACCGACGACGCCAAGGCCGCGCCCGGCGTGCTCGCGGTACTGACCGGCGTGGACTTTGCCGCAGACGGCCTCAAGCCGATCCCGCACAAGCCGTGGTCGCCGCATCAGAAGGAGGCCCAGCTGCACCTCAAAGGCGACGAGCCGCCATTCGAAGCGCCGCATTATCCATTGCCGACCGACAAGGCGCGTTTCGTCGGCGAAGCGGTGGCAATGGTCGTCGCCGAAACCGTGCACGCGGCGAAAGACGGCGCCGAGAGGATCGTGATCGATTACGACATCTTGCCGGCCGTGGTCGAAACCATTCCGGCCGCGCGCCAGGACGCGCCGCGGGTGCACGACGGCGCGCAATCGAATGTTTGCTTCGATGGTGAGCTTGGCGACGCGGCGGCGACCGACGCCGCCTTTGCCCGCGCCGCCCACGTGACCCGGTTCGAGACCTGGGTGCAGCGCATCACCGGCGTGCCGATGGAGCCGCGCGCGGCGCTCGCGGCTTTCGATCCGCAGACCGGCCGTTACACCGTCTATGCCGGCAACGGCGGCGCGGTGCGGCTGAAGAACGATCTCGCCACCATGCTCGACGTGCCGCCGGACAAAGTCCGCGTGCTGATGCAGGACGTCGGCGGCAATTTCGGCACCCGCGGCATGATCTATGCTGAATTCGCGGTGATAGCGTGGGCCGCGAAAAAGCTCGGCCGGCCGGTGAAATGGATCATCGAACGCCACGAGTCTTTCCTGAGCGACTATCAGGCGCGCGATCTCGCCGTCGAAGCCGAGCTGGCGCTCGACGACAAGGGCAAGTTTTTGGCAATGCGCGG
>JBAUYI010000317.1:0-2002 GCA_049584715.1 Xanthobacteraceae bacterium | reverse complement strand
CCCATGCGCAGCACGGCGCCGCGGGCCTCGTCGCTGGAGACATCCATCAGCGATGCCACGATCTCGATCTGCTCGCTGAGCTCTTCGGTCAGACCCTGAGCGGCCTGCACCGCTTCCTCGACCGTCGGCGGGTCGCGCCGTACCCGGCGCCGGCCGTCCTTCGTGTCCCATATGTCGCTCATCTGCCACCTTTTTTGTTATCGCGCTTGCTTACGATCCTGGCATACAAGACGTATTATCAGCCATTTGCCGCATTGCAACAAGAAAATTGTGCAGTGCACTCACAAGGATTTCAACTGCCGTGACTATGGCTAAAAACGACGGCGGCCGATGTGCCGAACGGCACACCGGCCACCTGTTAACTTTGATTTGGCGGCCGTACCGGCGGCTCAACGCGCCGGCATCTCGCTAAACAGCACGCCGCCCTTGGCTTTGGCGTTCTTCGCGGTCTCGACCAGCGATATGGTGACTTGCTCGGGCGTAGTGCCGGCGTTCTTCACCACGGCGGCGGTGATGTCCTTCACCAAGCCGCGCTTCTGCTCGAGCGAGCGGCCTTCCAAAATATAAACGACGACTTCGGGCATGAACTAACCTCCTTGGTTGTGCGACGAACGCGCTGATTGTGTCCGGGAGCGGCGGTCTTGCCGCGCTATCGGGCCGCATTATCTGCAAAGTGAGGGGCCTGCACAACACGGAGCTGACAATGAAGCGTTTTGCATTTGCCGTTGGCCTCATGGCGCTGAGCGTTGCCGCTGCCACGCCGGCGCGCGCCGATTATGCGGTCGTGCGTTTTGATACCGGCGACTGCCAGATCTGGTGGGACAGCAGCGCGACGCCGTGGGGCGTCAATTGGACCAAGCTGGCCATCACGCCAGACTGGGCATCGGCCGATTCCGCCCTGTACGCCGCGATCGCCGACAGAACTTGTAACTAACGGACCTGCAACTGAAGCACCCGCCAGCCCCAGCCCGTTGAACTTTTCTCCTACCGCGCGCGACAGATAGCGCGGTGCGTGGCCGTTACAGGCTTGCCTGAACTCGACTGCGCGTCTTCGGAACGCTCCCGAATGGGAGCAACAGGGAGCTGGATATGAGAAGTTTGGTATTTGGGATTGGCATTCTGGCGATTGGCCTCGCGGCCGCGACGCCTGCGAGCGCCGACTACGCCGTGGTCAAATTCAAGGATAACGGCGCTTGCCGCGCGTGGTACGACCACACCGCCAAGCCCTGGGGGACCTCGCAGGTTCTCTGGGTGAGTGAGCCGAGCTGGGACGTGGCCCAGACCAAGGGCGACTACGCGATGAAGCACCACTGGTGCAAGGCGTGGTGGAAGTAAGCCTTTCGTCGTATATTTTCGTCTAGCACCGCCCGCCGAACCACTGGCGGGCGGTTTTTATTTGTTTGCTCGCGCGGCAAATGCATATGCCCGCAGACTGTAGTTGTTTCTTTGGAATGTAATGATGGCTGCGTGTATCGGCGCACATCTTCATCGCCCACGCTGTCACCCGCATGAACAGGCCAGCGATCTCGCGCCTAATTCGCGCTGAACAGCCGGCGCAGCACGGGCCCGAGGCCGTGCTCGTCCGGCTTCTTCTTCGGAGCGGCGGCGACGGCTGGTTGCGGACCGTGCTGCGGCTGCGGGCCGATCGTGGCGGGCTTTATGATTGCGCTCTTTTGTGGCGCCGACGGAACAGGCGAAACGCCCGCGTCATTGGTCGCCGCGGGCGGTGAAGCCTCGGTCACCGGCGGACTCTCCGACAGCGCGGTAACGCTCGTCGGCGCCGCCGACGTCGAAACCGTGCGCGAGTCGGTTGGCGCGGGTGGCGGTGCGATCGGCTGCGCACTGGTGGTTGCGGGCGGCACGCTCGGTTGCCGCGTGACTGGCGCACTGGCCGGCAAGTTGGGTTGAGCGCTGGCTTGCACTTTCGCCGATGCCGCCGGAGCGATTGGCGCAGCGGGCGCGGCGGCGGCGACGGGCGCTATGACGGGGGCCGGCGCCGCGG
>JBAUYI010000316.1:0-3179 GCA_049584715.1 Xanthobacteraceae bacterium | reverse complement strand
TCGATCCGGATCACCGGCAAGATGATGACGGTTGCGGATTCGTCCTGCGCGTCAGCGCGGCCGAACCGCACGATACGCCCCTCATCGGGGAATTTGACAACGATGCCCACCAGCCACAATCCCTCAGACTGCCGGCTACGGACCTCCCAAGCGATCCGCGCTAGCGGCGTCGTCACGATTAAGCGGTATGCAAGGTTAACGCTCCGCTAACGCGCACGACTTAGGCTGTTGCGTGAAGTCAGGTCCTTTGTCCCTGTTGCGATTGAGTCGCGTGTGATGAAAACGCCCACCCTGTCTAGTCTCAACGGCCTCGCCGATATCGGATTGCGCAGCGGCGTCGATATGCGTCCGACACTGATCCGCGTCCTGACCGATCTCTACGTGCAGAAGCTGACCCATACGGCGGACGAAGAACGGCATTACACGGAACTGGCGCTGCGGCTTCTCGATGGCGTCGACGTTGCGACGCGCGCCACCGTCGCGGCGCGGCTGTCAAAGCACCTCTCGCCGCCGCCGCGGGTCATTCAATATCTTGTTAACGATTTGCCGGAAGTTGCCGCCCCGCTACGCGGCCATGTTTTGCTCAAGCAACCCGCCGAACCCGCACCGCCTGTGGCGATCGGTCCGGTAGTAGAGGACACCGCGGCTGCGGAAGCGCCGCTGGAAGAAGCGCCGATCGAACACGGGCCGGTTGCGGACCTGCGCGGCATCATGGATTCGACAACCGCCGCCGAACTCGACGATATCTTCTTCACCGCCGACGAACACGCGCGGCGCCTCATCTTGCTCAACCTCCACGTCGGCGCGCCACTGTCGCCGGGGCAGGTCGTGGTCTTGCGCGACCCCGGCATCGGCCAGCGCCTGGAAGCAGCAGCGCTGGGCAATCATCGCGATGATCTCGTCAAGCAGCTCGCGGAAGCCTTGCGTATCCCGCGAGAGCAAGCTCGCCGCATCGTGCGCGACGACCATGGCGAGCCGATCGTGGTGGCGGTCAAAGCGCTCGGCATCTCACGCGACGTGGTCTATCGCCTGCTGATGTTCGTCAATCCGGCGGTCGGCCATTCGGTCGAGCGCGTCCACGCCTTGGCGACGCTCTATGACGAGATGACCGCGCAAGCGGCCGAAGGCATGGTCGCGATCTGGCAGGCGCTGCGTAGCGAGGCCCGCAGCGTGGCCAAGCACCAGCCACTCTTTTGGAACGACGAGCGTTCGCGCGCCCGTCCGGCCCAAGCCGCGGCACGGCGCCCGCTGGCCGCACCGCAAAGCAATATGCGCCGCGAAGTGTCTTGAGCTTGCTGTCGCTGCCGCGACGCCTTCAGCCGGCGACGATATCGAGAAAATTCCGCCCGGCGCGATCCTCGACTTCGACGATCCAGACATCGGGATCGAATTTGATCTCACGCGCCAGATAGGCCTCGACCGCCTCGTCGGGCGCCGGCCGTTCTTTGAGGCTTGGGCTGAAGGCGCGATCGGCCTCCCTCACCGCGTCGAATTCGCTTTGCGGCGCCGGGCCGAACAGATCCGAAGTGCCGTCGAGCCTACAGATGCGGATGAACACGGCGCCCGCCTCCTCGGCACCGTGCCGGCGCACGACCGCGAAGGCGCCCTCGACCTGACAGCGGCGCAGATAGGCGGCAACCCAAAGCGCGGTTTTCAGACGCATCGTCCGGCCCTGTCATTCCGGGACGCGGGCGAAGCCCGCGGACCCGGAATCCATAATCACGAATCGTGAGGTTTTGCGAAAGGCCGAGCAATTAGTCGAGAGGCGGTGGTCATGGATTCCGGGCTCACCGCTTCGCGGCGCCCTGGAATGACATGCTATTCGATGGGATGCCCGGTCATGGCGGCGAGTTCGCTGACCAGGCGATCGGACACCCGGCCGCTGACCGGCAGCTTGTGTTCGCGCTCGAACTTTTCGATTGCCCCGCTGGTCGCGTCATCGAGCATGCCGTTAGGCTTGATCTGGCCATAGCCGTAGTTGGAGAGCACGCGCTGCACCGCCAAGATGCGCGGCGACGGCCCGATCAAATCGGCAATGGGATCATTGCGCCGCGGCGACGGCACCGGCATCGGCACAGTTTGCGGCGGCCGTGCCACCGAGTGCGTAGCGCTCATATCGATGACCCGCGGCCCGGTCTGCTCCGCGGGCTTTGGCGCCGCTTCGGCCGTCTTCTGCACTGTCGGATTGGCGACGAACGGCGCCGGCCGCGCGCCCGATTGCAGGAAAACCGCATTGACGACGATCAGAATGGTCGCCGCCGTGGCGCCGAGAATGGCGAAGGAATCGACCGGCCGGCCGATCGCCTGCATCCACAGCCGCGTGCCGAACGCTACGGCAAGCGTCCCGGCGCGCGCGTTGGTGCGGCTTCTATCGTTGCGGCGTTCACGCAATTTTCTTCACCACGCTGGCCGGCTGCACGGCGGCGGCAGATTGATTCATGGGAATGATGATCGGACTGACCACGCCAAAACTGCGCTTTTTCACCGGCCGCGACCGCTCGCAATCGAGCGGCAGACCGATCGTGATGCGGGTGCCCTCGCCGACCCGGCTGCGGATCGAGAATGCGCCGCCGTGCAGCCGCACCAGGCCTTTGACGATGGACAGGCCCAGGCCCGTACCGCCATGGCGGCGGTCGTAGGAGGCGCCAGCCTGAAAATACGGCTCGCCGACCCGCGCCAAATCCTCGTCGCTGATGCCGACGCCGCTGTCCTCGACCACGAAGGTGATGTTGCCCGCCTCGGCGCGGGCGCTGACCAGAACCTTGCCGCCGCGGTCGGTGAAGCGGATCGCGTTCGACAACAGATTGAACATGATCTGATTGAGCGCACGCTTGTCGGCGACGATTTCCGGCAGATCGCCGGGCACCAGCCGTTCGAGCGCAACGCCGGCCTCGCGCGCCCGCAACGCGAGAATGTCACAACAGCTGGCGATGACCTGTCCCGGATTGAAAGGCTCCGGCGTGATCTCGAAATTTTCGGTCTCGATCTTCGACATGTCGAGTATGCCGTTGACGACCGACAGCAGATGGTTGCCGGAATCGTTGATCAGGCAGGCATATTCGTTGCGCCTTTTGGCGTCGAGCATCAGCGCCGCTTCCCTCTTCAACATCTCGGAGAAACCGATGATGGCATTGAGCGGCGTGCGCAATTCATGGCTCATGGTGGCGAGGAAGCGGCTT
>JBAUYI010000315.1:0-2789 GCA_049584715.1 Xanthobacteraceae bacterium | reverse complement strand
GTCATGAGCCGCGGTCCCGGCCGCGCGGCCGCGCCCGGTCGGCATCGGCGATCAGGCGCAGCACGTGGTCGCGGTCGTCGGCGTCGATCATGCCGGCGAGAAAGCGCCGTGCCGCCTCACGCGCGCTGGGGCCGAGCTCGGCCAGCACGCGGGCGATGCGTTCGGTCTGCAGGCCGGCAAGCTGCATGGCCAGCGCTTCGCCCGACGCGCTGACATGGAGGAGCCGCTGGCGGCGGTCATGGGCACCCTCGCGCTGCACGACAAAACCCTGGTCGATGAGCTGCTTGAGCACGCGGCCGAGCGACTGCTTGGTGATTTTCAGGATGTCGAGGAGGTCGGCAACCTTGATGCCGGGATTGCGGTTGACGAAGTGCAGCACGCGATGGTGGGCACGGCCGAAGCCGAGTTTTGCCAGCACCTCATCGGGATCGCCGACGAAATCGCGATAGGCGAAGAACAAAAGCTCGATGAGATCCCAGCACGGCTCCTGCGCCGCCCCCGACGCCGCCTCGACGGGTTCGGCGGTGGAGCGGGGCTTCCCGGCCGTGGTGATGCTGATGTCAGCCATTTAGGTAAGCACTATTGACATATTTCGGGCGGCTTGTTAAGCTAGACTATGATCCGATCGAATTGAATCGGGTCATGGTCTAGTTTTTTCGTTGGAGCATGATCTTTTCGGAAAACCGGCATCCACTTTTCCGGATCATGCTCTAAAGCTGCGACCGCGACATCGGACCGCGCCGTTCCGGCTGAACGTTGCGCCGGGCTATAAAGGGCGCTCCTATAGAGCGGCTGCGACCATAACGGGAGTCCCGCCCCGAAGCAAAAGCCGGCCGCGCACAAGCTGCGGCAAGTTTCGGGTGGGGTGAGACATAAGGGAGGCAATGCCATGGCAGTGCCCTTCGACCAACGCTCCGATCTCATCTGGTTCGACGGCAAGCTCATCCCCACCGCCGACTGCAAGATCAGCGTACTCACCCACGGCCTGCATTATGCGAGCTGCGTGTTCGAGGGCGAACGCGCCTATGGCGGCGTGATTTTCGAGGGCACCAAGCATTCCGAGCGGCTGAAACGCTCGGCCGAAATCCTCGATTTCGAAATTCCCTATTCGGTGGCGGAAATCGACGCCGCCAAGCGGCTGGTTCTGGAAAAGAACAATCAGAAAGAAGCCTATGTGCGGCCGATCGCCTGGCGCGGCTCCGAGCAGCTCGGCGTCTCGGCGCAAAACAACAAGATCCACCTCGCCGTCGCCACCTGGGAATGGCCGAGCTATTTCGATCCCGCGCAGCGGCTCAAGGGCATCCGGCTTGATCTCGCCGAATACCGGCGGCCCGATCCCAAAACCGCGCCCTGCCTCGCCAAAGCCGCAGGCCTCTACATGATCTGTACGGTGTCAAAACATCGCGCCGAAAAGCGCGGCTACGCCGACGCCATGATGCTCGACTGGCAGGGCCGCGTCGCCGAATGCACCGGCGCCAATATCTTCTTCATCAAGGACGGCAAGATCCACACCCCGATCGCCGATTGCTTCCTCGCCGGCATCACGCGCGCCACCGCGATCGCGATCGCCCACCGCCACGGCATCGAGGTGATCGAGCGCCGCATCATGCCCGAGGAGCTTTCGGGCTTCTCCGAATGCTTCATCACCGGCACCGCGGCCGAAGTCACCGCGGTGTCCGAGATTGCCGACTGGAAGTTCACCCCGAGCCGCATCACCCAGACCTTGATGGGCGACTACACCGCCGAGGTGCAGCCCAAGGGCAAGGCCGCGGCGGCATAACCGGACGCAAGCGGCTGCTTAATGCCGAGAGGCAACAGCGTGGGCGCGTAGGCCAGCAACGCATCGCTCGCTCTCGGCAGTCAGCGTCAAATCAAAAAAAAGCAGGTTGACTGTGGCGTACGTCACAGGCGCAGCCGGACCGGCACAATTTCGTGCTGTCCGTCACATGCGGCGTGGCGTTGAAGGCTTATACAAAAGGATAGGTTACGAACTTTGGAGAGAGCCATGGACACGAGGAACGGTTTTTCGCTTCGCCTGTGGCGCCGTGTGAGGCAGAGTTTCACCGCATGGCAGGATCGCGCAAATTCGCGCGTCGAGCTCGGCAGTCTCACCGACCGCACTTTGCAGGACATCGGCCTGTCGCGCGGCAATGAACGATTTAGTGCCGCCAAGCTGTTCTGGATTCCATAAGCCCGCCGGGAGTCGCGCTCGCCTATTTCGCCGCTTCGCGCCGCGGCGGCGGTGGCGACCAGCGTTCGGCCGCAGCATCGTCGGCGGCCTTGGCGTCGACCCAGATCTTTCCCGACACTTTTTCGACCTGCTTCCAGAACGGCGCGCGGGTCTTCAGATAATCCATCAGGAACGAAGCGGCTGCGAATGCCGCTTCGCGATGGCTCGAGGCGGTCACAACCAGCACGATGACCTCGCCCGGCGCGATCCGGCCGTAGCGATGGATCACGGTCACGCCGAGGAGCGGCCAGCGAGCGCGCGCGTCCTCGACATGGCGGGCGATCTCGGCTTCCGCCATGTCGGGATAATGCTCGAGCGTGAGCGCCGCGATCGGCTCGCCGTTCTCGTCGGCGCGGCATAGCCCGGTGAACGTCACCACGGCGCCGATATCGGTGCGGCCGCGCGTCAGCAGCGCCGCTTCGGCGCCAACGTCGAAGGCTTCTTTCTGAAGGCGTATCGTCGTGGTCACGGGGCGGCACCAATCTTCTCCTCTCCCCGCGTGCGGGGAGAGGTCGAGTGAGCGGAGCGAACGAGGGTGAGGGGACCTCTCTGCGATTCT
>JBAUYI010000314.1:0-35545 GCA_049584715.1 Xanthobacteraceae bacterium | reverse complement strand
GCCGACGACGCCGGCAGCGCCGCCGAACGCGCCGGCGCTGAATGCACCGGCACCGTCGCGGACGCCGTAAATCCGCCGATCAGCGCGGCGTCGGCGCGACGCCGAGCTTTTTCTGCAAGCTCGACGACGACGTGGTGTACTGAAACACCAGCCGCTTATCCGGATAGATGTAATGGTAGGCCTTCTGCGCCATCAGCGCGCCTTCGTGAAATCCGGACAGGATCAGCTTGAGCTTGCCGGGATACCAGTTGATATCGCCGATGGCGAAAATGCCCGGCATGCTGGTTTCGAAGGCTTCGGTGTCGACCGGAATGTATTCGTTGTCCTTCAGCTCGAATCCCCAATTCGACACTGGGCCGAGCTTCATGGTCAAGCCGAAGAAAGGCAGCATCACGTCGCAATCGACGTCGGCCATGGAACCGTCGGTCTTCTTGACGATGGCTTTTTCGATCTTGCCGTCGTTGCCGACAAGCGAAGTGACCTGGCCGACCACCAGATCGACGTTGCCCTCCTCAACCAGGGTCATCATCTTGTTGACGGAAGCCGGCGCGGCGCGGAACTCGTTGCGCCGATGACACAGTGTCAGCTTGCTGGCCACTGACTGGAGATTGAGCGTCCAGTCGAGCGCGCTATCGCCACCGCCGACGATGAGCACGCGCTTGTCGCGAAAATTCTCCATCTTGCGCACCGCGTAGTGTACGGTGTTGCCTTCGTATGGCTCGATGCCGGGGATCGGCGGCCGCTTCGGCTGGAACGAGCCGCCGCCGGCGGCGATGACGACGACCTTGCTCTCGAACACCTTGCCCTGGTCGGTCGTCACGCGGAACAGCGGGTCGCCGATCTTCTCGACCTTCTCGACCATTTCGCTCAGGTGGAATTGCGCGTTGAAGTTCTTGATCTGCAGGAGCAGCGCGTCGACCAGACCTTGCGCGCTGGTATAGGGCACGCCGGGAATATCGTAGATCGGCTTCTCCGGATAAAGCTCCGCGCATTGGCCGCCGATCTTGTCGAGAATGTCGATGAGGTGGCACTTCATGTCGAGCAGGCCGAGCTCGAAGACGGCGAAGAGGCCGACCGGCCCCGCGCCGATAATGACAACGTCGGTTTTGATTGGTTCGCTCATGTCGTATGCGTGCTCGTCTTCAATGGCTGTGTTTGCTGATGCGGGGAGTGTCTAGCCTGCGGAGAGCGGCAGGGAAAGAGGATGGAAATGTCGTTGTTGCGGGGCTTTGCCGGATTTCGTTCTAGCAAGGGGCGGATTTGTGCCAACTATGCATTTTGTGAAAGCTAGGCTTGCCGCTCCGGCGTTCGCACGGTCAGCCCTTCGAGGTCTTCGCTCACCTTGATCTGGCACGACAGCCGCGAGCTCGGCTGCACCTCATAGGCGAAATCGAGCATGTCCTCTTCCATGGGCGACGGCTCGCCGACCTTCTCGCGCCAGGCATCGTCGATATAGACGTGACATGTCGAGCAGGCGCAGGCGCCGCCGCATTCCGCCTCGATGCCGGGAACGCCGTTCTTGATCGCCGTCTCCATGACGGTCGAGCCGACCTCGCCTTCGGCGGTGCGCGCGGTGCCGGCAGTATCGATGAAAGTGATTTTGACCATGGCGGAATGACGAACCGAAGGCAGGAAGCAGAACTTGGAAACGGCACAGATAAAGAGCGGCCGTCGACCGCCCCTATCTATTGGTTTGCGCCGGCCGGCGCCAGTGCGGGAGCTAGTGCGGAAGAATGAGTGGCGTCAGACTTCGTCGAGGTCAATGGTCGCGTAAAACATCGCCCAAACGAGCGGCGATCGCCGCGCTCGCCTCGACGGTCGCGCTTTGCAGTTCCTCGACCGCCTCGTCCAGCGCTGCTGCGCCTGATTTTCCGTTGGCAACACGTTCCAATTGCTCCGCGGCCCGCGCCACCCGCCAGGCTCCGATCCCGCGCGCCGAACCGGTCAGCGTGTGGGCGGCGGCGGCAGCCAGCGCCGGCTCGGCGCCGGCGATGCGCTCGAGCATGATCACGGTCTGGCGGACGAAGATTTCGAGGACTTCCCGTTCCAGCCGGCGGTCGCCCAGCGTCATGCGGCCGAGGTGATCGTCGTCGATGACGGCGCGCTGCCGGTCCGAACCGGCCGAAACGCTTGGTGCGGTCATGGCGGTCATAACGGCCTCCCCGTCGGCCCGATCTTTTCTCATTGCGCGCGATTCTGCACGCGAAACCACGAAAACCGGGTGAATCCGGGCGCAGGTTTCACGCCGCTGGTAAGCAATGTCTTACCCGGCCGGCATTGCGCCGCGGGCGCCGGAAAAAGCCCACCGCCTCATCCAAAGGTCCGGATTTGGGTGAATTGCCCCGCTATTGGCCGCAAGCTTGCCCCATTGTTGGCACCAGAATGCCAAGTCCGGTCGGCGCGGACCGCAAACTGCGGGCATGGTGAGCAAAGCGTTAACGATGATTAAAGGGACGTTACCGCTCCCCGTTTTATTCGATCCGCCAGACCGATAGGATAGGCAATGGCACTATGACTTGAGGGCTGGGGAGCCCTCAGGAGTGCCGGTGAGGATCGAAAAGATCACGCGCTCGTGGCGCGGCCCGGGTTTTTGGGCCGTCCTAGTCCAGCGTAACACGCGAGGCGACGACCGATGGCCAATTACCCGAAAAAGTTGATGGATCCGACGGAAGCAGCCCTCTCCGCGATCCAGGAAGCCCTCAACGTCAGGGACGACGAGGAGCGGCAAGCGGCACCGCCGGACGAGAGCCAGATTCCGCTGGCCGGCTCGGCCGACGCCATCCCCCATACCGAGCCGGCAATGCCGGCCTTCGACGAGGCCCTCGATCTCGACGACATCGACACCCGCGACCATCGCGCGGCCGAGCCGCAGCCGTTTCGCGCCGCCAATGACGACCAGCAGTCGATCGGCCGCATTCTGCGCGCGCTGCAAGACCGTCCGGCTCGGACCTCTTATTTCGTCGCAGCGCTGTTCTCCGCCGCCTGGGTTGTCGGCTGTCTGGCCCTGTCGTGGGCGTATCTTGCCGACTTCAACGCGGCGCTCGGCCCCGGCCATTCGCCGGCCGCGGCCATGATCGGCCTTGGCGCGGCAGCGCTGTTGCCCATCATCTTCTTTTTCGGCATCGCGCACATGGCCTGGCGCTCCCAGGAATTGCGCCTGATCACGCAGTCTATGGCGCAGGTCGCCATGCGGCTCGCCGAGCCCGAGAGCGTGGCACGGGATTCCATCGTCACCGTCGGCCAGGCGATCCGCCGCGAGGTCGCGGCCATGGGCGACGGCGTCGAGCGGGCGCTGGCGCGCGCCGGCGAGCTCGAAACCCTGGTGCAGAACGAGGTCGCCGCGCTTGAGCGCACCTATAGCGACAACGAAGTCCGCATCCGTGGCTTGCTGCAGGAACTTACCAACCAGCGCGACACGCTGGTCGGACAGGCCGAGCAGGTACGCTCGGCCATCAACAACGTCCACATCGACCTGACGCAGGATCTGTCCACCATTACCGATCTGGTCGGCCAGCAGGTCAACGAGGCGGCGGAGCGCATCACCCATTCGCTCGCGGAGAGGGGCGAGCACATCACCTTGGCGTTGGGTCAGGTCGGCGACACCATGATCGAGCAGCTCAGCGTGCGCGGCAACGATCTCTTGGTACGGCTGGAACACGCCAGCGAAGAGTCATCGCGGGCGATTTCCACGGCGAGCGAGGAGACGTCGCGCGCGATTTCCATAGCGAGCGACCAGCTCACGTCGAATTTGAACTTCAAGACCGACCATGTCGGCGAGGATTTCGCCGAGATCGTGTCCGGGCTCGAAGACATGATGACGGCACGGCTCGACCGAGTCACGGAAGGCTTCTCCGAGAAATCGCTGGCGATCGTCGACCTGATGATCGGCCGCTCCCAGGAGGTCGCCGATCTCGTTTCCGGACGCGCCCAGGAGCTCAGCGACGCCATCATCGATACGTCGAGCCAATTGGCCGAGACCATCGCGATGCGCGCCGACGAGGTCAATTCGACGCTCAAGGCGTCCGGTGAGTCGCTCATTCTCGATCTGAGCCTGCGCGGCGGCGACGTCGCCAAAAAGCTCGAAGAGACCGGCGAACGCATCACCGAGACGCTGACGTCGCGTAGCGCCACCGTGACCGATACGCTGCGCGACAGCGTCGAGCAATTCGTCGACACCGTCGCCACCCGCGGCGACGCCATGAAGGAGATGCTGTCGACGCGGCTTGCCGCGTTCGAGGAGGTGTTCGGCCATTCCGGCGCCGAGCTCGGCGAGAAGATCTCGCGCGACTCCGCGACGCTGGGCAACCTTATCACCCGGCACCTCGCCGAGTTCGACCGCACCGTGAAGACCTACGGCTCCGAGCTCGTCGAACGGCTCGGCGCGCGCACCCAGGACGTCTCCGAATCCATGCGCGGTTACGTCGAGAGCTTCGACAACCGCGTCACCAGCAAAGCCAACGAGGTCACCACCGCGCTCGACCAGCGGCTGGTGCGCTTCCAGGAAGCGCTCGACGGCCGCACCCAGACGCTGACCGATGCGCTGTCCGGCCGGGTCATGGACATCGCCAAGACCCTTGCCGAGGGCGGCAAGGAGGTGGTCACCGCACTCGATCGGCGCATCACCGACGTCACCACGCTGATCGATACGCGCGCGGCCAATCTGTCCGACGCCGTCGGCACCCGCATTGCCAATATCGACAAGACGCTCGGTTCCCGCGCCGTCGAAGTCGCCAATACGCTCGACGGCCGCATCGGCCAGCTCGAGCATCTGCTCATCGGCCGCGCCGAGGCAGTCACGCAACAGCTGGAAGTACGCAGCCGCGCCGCCGGCGATCTGCTCAGCACCCGCGTCAAGGAATTGTCCGAAGCGATCAAGGTCAACACCGGCAACGCCGAGCGGGCCCTGGTCCAGCTCTCCACCCATACGACCGACGCACTCGGCAAGAGCACGGCGGCAAGTCTCACCGCAGTGGAAAGCCTCAACCGCAGCGCCGTCACGCTGAGCGACACCATCGGCAAGAGCGCGGCGGCCGCCAACGAAACGCTCGGTAAGAGCACGGCAACGGCAAGCGACGCCATCACCAAGAGCACCGCGGCGGTCAGTGCGGTCATCAGCAGCAGCACGACTGCGGCCAGTGACGAGTTGACCCGGAAGGCCGCAGCGGTCAGCGCGGCCATTACCGGCAGCACGGCTGCGGCAGGCGACGAACTCACCAGGAAGGCCGCGGCAGTGACTGCGTCCATCACCAGCAGCACGACTACGGCCGGCGACGAACTCACCAAGAAAGCCACGGCAGTGACTGCGGCTATCACCGGCAGCACGACCGCGGCCAGTGACGAACTCAGCAAGAAGGCCGCGGCGGCCAGCGACGCGCTCAGCAGGAGCGCTACGGCGGCCGGCGATGTGCTCAGCAGGAGCGCCGCGGCGGCCAGTACAGCGATCGCCAAGAGCACCACGGCAGCCGACGAAGCCATCGGCAGGACCGCCGCGACCGCCAGCGAGACAATCGGCAACACCACTGCGGCCGCCGACGAAGCCATCGGCAGGACTGCCGCGACCGCCAGCGAGACAATCAGCAAGACCACTGCGGCCGCGACCGATCTCATCGCCCAGACCGCCGCCACCACGACCGAGTCGATCGGCCGCAGTGCCAGCGAAGCCGAGCGCCTCCTGGTCGGAGCCAGCACCGTGGTTTCGCGCGACATCATCGGCAAGGCCGACGAGTTCAACAGCGCGGCTGCGCTACGGCTCGGCGAAATGACCCGCCTGCTCGATGAGAAGTCGAACGGGCTCATTACGGCACTGACCGGCAAGGGCCAGGAATTCGCCGGCGAAGTCAGCCGCGTCACCGACCATGCGGTGAAGTCGATCGAAGCCAAGAGCTTCGTCTTCACGCAAACGATGATGGACAACAGCGAGGAGATCGCCCGCCTCATCAACGACGCGAGCCAGAACGCTACCTCGGCGATGACGCGCACGCTCGGTCAGCTTCAAGAAGGCGCCGAAGGCGTCACCGAAGGCGCCAAGACCTCGATTGCGCGCACGCTCGCCGATCTGCACAGCGCCACCCGCGCCGCGGTCGAAGAATCGAAGCAGACCGCGGCGGCGACCGTGGCCGACATGCTGGAAACCCACGGCATGTTGCGCTCCGATTCCACCGCGCTGTTCGAGCGCCTGCGCGAAGCCAATATCCTGCTGCAGGAAGTCTTGAGCGGGGCGCATGAGAACATGAACTCGATCGAGCACACCATGGCGTCGCGGGTGTCCGAATTCGTCTCCGCCATGAACGAGCTCAGCAACAAGAGCGGCGCGACGACCTCCAAGGTGGAACAGCATCTCGGTACCTTCAACACCGTCACGGCGAAGGTGCTGCGCGATCTCAGCGAGCTGTCGACGCAGTTCGCCACCCAGGGGCGCTCGCTTGCCGAAGCGGTCCAGCTTCTGGAAATGAGCAACCGCCGCTCGGAGGAGACGGTCGGCAGCCGCCAAGCCACCATCGAGACGCTGGTTACGACGCTGGATGCGCGGTCCGACGACTTCGAGCAGCGGCTGCAGCGTTTCTCCGGCCTGCTCGACGAATCCCTCGACGCCGCAACGACGCGCACCCGCGAGATCGCCAGCCTCATCGCCGAGACCAGCAACGACAGCGTGCGCACGATCGAGCAGCAATACGACCTGGTGCGCAGCCAAGCCGAAGAGGAGCGCAAGCGTACCAGCGAGACCTTCAACGCGATTTACGAAGAGACGTCGACCGAAGCGCAGGCGATGTTCAACCAGTCCGCCGAGCGCTTCACCACCATCATGCAGGGCATGAAGCAGATGGCCGCGGAAATGCAGCAGGAGCTCGAGGTGACGCGCACCGAATTGCGCCGTGGCGTTCTCGAACTGCCGCAGGAGACCGCCGAGAGCGCGTCGCAAATGCGCCGCGTCATCGTCGATCAGATCGAAGCCTTGGCTGAGCTCAATCGCATCGTCGCCCGCCACGGCCGCGCACTCGATGCCGCCGAACCGGTCCGGCGCGAGGCCGAGGCGGCCTATGCCACGGGTGGCGGCCGCGCCGAAGTGCGGCCGATCCGGCCGGACATCAGCCCGCCGCCGCAGCGACAGGCGCCACAGGCGCCACAGGCGGGCTTGCGCGACATCACCGGCGCTCCGGCGCGCCGGCCGGACCGGGCTGAACGGCCTGAGCGGGCCGAGCGGGCTGAACCGCGCCCGCAAAATCCGGCGCCGGGCAACAACGGCCGCAACAACAACAACAACGGCGGCTGGCTGTCCGACCTGCTCACGCGGGCGTCCCGCGACGACGAAGCGCCAGCTGCGAGCCCGCCACCGTCACGCGAGCCGGCACGGAGCGAAGAGCGCGCCCCACGCGATGCGGTGGATTCGCTCGACACGCTCTCGGTCGATATCGCGCGCATGATCGACCATGAAGCAGCCGCCGAACTGTGGGAGCGCTACCGGCGCGGCGAACGCGGCATCTTCTCGCGCCGCCTCTACACGCTCCAGGGCCAGAAGGCGTTCGACGAAATCCGCAACAAATATCGCACCGATCCGGAGTTCCGGCAGACCGTGGAGCACTATATCCACGAGTTCGAACGCCTCCTCGACGACGCCTCGCGCGGCGACCGCGGGCCCGCCATGGTGCGCAACTACCTGACGTCGGACACCGGCAAGGTCTACACCATGCTGGCGCACGCCGCCGGGCGGTTCGATCAGTAACGGGCGGCCTGCGCATCTTCGGCGCAGGTCACCCCGCGCCGACGGAATTTTGCCCAGGCCCTTGCTCGTGACGCAATCGCGGCGTTACCGTTGGCCCTATGGACGCGACCGTATACCTGCCTACCGCGGCCGACGTCGATGACGCCGCGCGCCGGCTTGCCGGCGTGGCCTTACACACGCCGCTTTTGACCTCGACCGCGCTCGACGCCATGACCGGCGGGCGGATTTTTCTCAAAGCCGAGACCCTGCAGCGCACCGGCTCGTTCAAATTCCGCGGCGCCTATAACAAGCTCGCCGCCATCCCGCCGGAGCAGCGCGCGGGCGGTGTCGTGGCGTTCTCGTCCGGCAATCACGCACAGGGCGTCGCCGCGGCGGCGCGGCTCCTCGGCATGCCCTGCGTGATCGTCATGCCGCATGACGCGCCGCGGGCGAAGCGCGAGCGCACGGTGGCGCTCGGCGCCGAGGTCGTGCTCTATGATCGCGCGCGCGACGATCGTGAAGCCATGGCCGCTGACATCGCGGCACGCCGCGGCGCCGTCCTGGTGCCGCCTTACGATGACGCCTTGATCATCGCCGGCCAGGGCACCGCCGGCCGCGAGATCGTCGAAGATTTGGGCGCGCTCGGCCTCGTCCCCGATGTCGTGGTGGTCACCGCGTCCGGCGGCGGGCTTACCGCGGGAATTGCGCTGGCGGTCAAGGCGCGCGTGCCGGCGGCCGCGGTCTACACCGCCGAGCCGCAAGATTTCGACGACCATGCGCGCTCGTTCCGCAGCGGCCAGCGCGAGCAGAATGCCGCTTTGACCGGCACCATCTGCGACGCGCTGATGGCGCGCA
The DNA here is from genome assembly GCA_049584715.1 of Xanthobacteraceae bacterium. Classification (GTDB taxonomy): domain Bacteria; phylum Pseudomonadota; class Alphaproteobacteria; order Rhizobiales; family Xanthobacteraceae; genus BOG-931. The sequence continues at coordinate 26,991 of JBAUYI010000314.1, read as the reverse complement.
CGCCCGGCAAGTTGACATTCGCCATCAATCGCGCGCTGGTCGACGCCGGCGTCGTGGCCAGCGACCAGGAAGTCGCCGCCGCCGTTGCGTTTGCCTTCGCCGAATTGAAGCTCGTGGTCGAACCCGGCGGCGCGGTGGCGCTCGCGGCCCTCATGACCGGCAAGATCGACGTGCGCAACAAAGTCGCCGTCGCCGTTCTGTCCGGCGGCAACGTGGATCCTGACCTGTTCTCCCGGCTGGTCGCCTAGCCGTCGATTCTCAGACGCGCGGAAGCCAGAGCCTATTCTGCGCAAATCAGAATCGGGCTCCTGCTTGTTGTTTGAGCAAGCCTACGCGCCCGAGCCCGGTATGAAGCAGCGGATCTGGGTCGCACCAGTGTTGTCCTGATACGGCCACACCACGGCCGGCCCGAACTTGTTGGGCTCGGTCACCACCGCCGCATCGGGTACGACGACCCATTGTCCGTTGATCCGCACCCGATAGTTTGAGCCCTGGGTGTCCCAATCGACGTCCTCGACGCTGACGCCGTCGGCGAATGAGCAACACAGCCCCTTGCCGCTGGCGAGCTTGTCGAACCAGGCCTTCAGCGTCGAATTGGCGTAGCGCCCGTCGTCATGCGCAGCCAGGTTTTTCGGAACGAACACAAGCACGCACAACGCTACTGCAGCCAGAACCCGACCGGTAAGTGTGTGCATCGTGGCCTCCAAAAGATCATTTTGAGCGGACCACTAACGAATAGGTTCCCGCAGACCTCGAGAGAGAGCAAGCACACGCAGCGTCGTTGTTGATCCGCTTCACCTCGTTTAAGGAAAGCAACTTCCGTGCCGTTCACCGAATCATCATATTGAGGACGTGATTTGGTTAATAATAAGTTAACAGTGCCGACACGGCGAGATTTTTTGACTGCGCACGGAGCTAGCTGAACAGCGCGATCCGCTCTTCCTCGCTCAAGTCGCGCACCGCAGCGAGCGGATCGCTGCCCGGCGGCCGCGGAATTGCCCGCGCCGGCGGCGGTGGCACGACATGTCGCGGTTCCGCGGGCGGCTCTGCCGGTACGGGAGCATCGGCGGTGACCGGCGCTGCCGCTTCGACAGGCGGGGTTGGAACCGAGCCCGGCTCGAACAGGTCGGCGGGATCTTCTTGCGGACCCGGCACGGGTTCGGTGGAAAAATTCTGCGCCGGCAGCACGACCTCGGCCGGCGACTCCTCACTCGATACTTGCTCGCTTTCAGTCTCTTCGCGCGCCGGCGTTTCGATGGAAAAGTTCGGGCTTGAAAAAAAATCGTCTGAAGCCTGGTTCAAAACCACTTCGCTCAGCGACACGTCGGTCGATGCCAATTGCGGCGGCGCGGTATCGTTGCCCGGGATGCCGGTCTCTGTCGCGGTCTGCTGCGCCTCGACCGCAGGCGACAAAACATTATCGCTTGGCGCGATCTCGGCTGCCGGCGCTGGCGCGCCCTCCCCGCTTTCCGGCTCCGACGCCTGCGCCGCATCGACAGACTCGCTTGGCGCATCGCCAAGCATCGGCAACGACGCCGCAAGTTCCGCGACGGCTTGCGCGAAAGTCTCGCCGTCGTTTGTCGCCAGCTCGAAAAACCCGGCGCCGGAGGCGGCATCGACATTTTCTCCGGCAGGCTGAGACGCACCGCGACTGGCGCTCGAGAGCACCATCATCTCACGCACGCGGCCTGCGAGCGCGCGCACCAGCTCGGCCGCTTCGCGGCTGCCCGCTGCCGTCGATTCCGAGCGCATGGCGGCTTGAGAAATTTCGCGAATGGCGGCATCGAGCCCGTCGCACAGCGTCGCTTCGACCGGACGCTCGTGCAGCATGAAGGCGATGTCCAAAAGGCGCTCGATCGCGACGGAGACATCGGGCGCGGGTGTCGCGCCGGCGCCGAGCGCGGCTTCGATATGATGGATCGCCGCGGCAATCTCCATGAGGTCGCCGGCGGCGTCGGCGCGCGGCGGACCTTCGCCGCGCAGCGTCGCCTCGATGCGCGCGATGGCACTCACGATCGCGGTCGTGTCGGCGTGACGATTGCGATCGGCGAATTCAGTCAGGAAGCGGCAGCCGCGGTCCGTCGCCATGAGCGCGGCGTAGACGGCATCGTAGTCTGCCTCGTCCGGCAGCCCGGGCAATATCAGCGCCAATGGATCGTTGGGCATGGTTCTACCAAACGAGGCCGACTCAACAGCACAACCGCAAACGGCGCAATCCGGCGATCAGCGAATTACCCACAGGCTCGGCGACGGCGCCTGGGGCTCAATCGATCTGCTAATCGATCTTGGCACCGGCAAGTTTCACGATCGAGCCCCATTTCTGCATCTGGTCGGCGAGGAAGCTCTTGAAATCTTCCGGCGTGCCGATCTTGGCGATGGCGGAGAATTTCGCCAGATTGTCCCGCGCCGCCTGCGACTTCAGGCCGTCGTTCACCGCCGCATTGAGCTGATCGACGATCGGCCGCGGTGTGCCGGCCGGCGCCACCAGACCGGTCCAGGCGTCGATGACGAAATCCGGATAGCCGCTTTCGACCATCGTCGGCACGTCGGGCAGCGCCGGCCAGCGCTCGCCGCGGGCGATGGCGAGCGCCCGCACCTTGCCGGCCGCGATCAGCGGATAGAGCGTCACCAGGCCGTCGATGGTGAATTGGGTCTGGCCGCCGAGCAGGTCGTTCACCGATTGTGCCGAACCGGTATAGGGGACGTAGACCACGTCGATCTTGGCTTCGGTCTTGAACAAGGTGCTCAGCAGATGCGGCGGCGTGCCGAGCCCCGCGCCATAATTGATCTTGCCGGGATTGGCCTTGGCATAAGCGACGAATTCGCCGATCGATTTTGCCGGCACGTCGTTGTTGACGACGAAGACGTGCGGCAACAGCGCCACCGTCGCGATCGGGACGAACGCCTTGCGCGGATCGAGGCCGAGGCTCGAATATAGCGCCGGCGCCACGGCGAGCGAGCCCGAGGAGCCGAACATCAGCGTGTAGCCGTCCGGTGCCGCGGCGGCGACGTCCTTGGTGCCGATGGTCGAACCGCCGCCCGGACGATTCTCGACCACCACCTGGCCGACACGGCTGGTCAATTCCTGCGCCGTCATCCGCGCCATGGTGTCGATCGGGCCGCCCGGCGGAAACGGCACGATCATCTTGATCGGCCGGTCGGGATATTTCTGCTGCGCGGCGGCGCGGCCGATCGCCGGCAGTCCGATGGCGGCGCCTGCCATAGCTGAAAGAACGCCGCGCCTCGTCGCCATGACAATCCTCCCGGACGTTTTTATGCGCCGCCGCCCAGCCGAAACTTACACCAACCGGCCGCCTGCCTTTAGCCCCAAAGCGCCGCACCCGCCGGATATGCCAGGCTGCCGTCGTAGCGTAGACCGTCGGCGCGATCCTTGGCGAGCAGCAGTGGGCCATCGAGATCGACGACACGGGCCCGCTGCGCCACCAGCATGGCCGGCGCCATGGCCAGCGACGTCGCCACCATGCAGCCGACCATGATGGCAAAACCGCGCTGTTCGGCTGCCGCAGCGAGCGCCAGGGCCTCGGTCAGGCCGCCGGTCTTGTCGAGCTTGATATTCACGGCGTCATATTTGCCGATGAGCGCGTCGAGCGAGGCGCGATCGTGCACGCTCTCGTCGGCGCAGACCGGGATCGCACGCTTGATGCGCTCGAGCGCCGCGTCTTTTCCTTCAGGCAGTGGCTGCTCGATCAAAGTCACGCCGGCATCGGCGCAGGCAGCGAGGTTTTGCGCCAGATTGTCGGCGGTCCAGCCCTCGTTGGCATCGACAATGAGCTCCGCCCGCGGCGCCGCGCGCCGCACCGCCGCTATCCGCATACCGTCGTCGTCGCCCGAGCCAAGCTTGACCTTGAGCAAGGGCCGGCCCGCCGCGCGCTCCGCCGCTTCGGCCATGGCCGCGGGCGCGGCGAGCGAGATCGTATAGGCCGTAATCCGTGGCTCGGGCGCCACAAGGCCGGCCAATTCATGCACCGAGCGCGCGGCTGCCTTGGCGTTAACGTCCCAGTAAGCACAATCGAGTGCATTACGGGGTGCGCCTGCGGGCATCGCGCTTTGCAGGTCGGCGCGGGTGAGCCCGCGCCTTAGCGCCGGACGCAAAACTTCGATCGCCGCAACCACACCGTCCGGAGTTTCGCCATAGCGTGCGTAGGGGACGGATTCGCCGCGGCCGCGGTGGGTCCCATCGCTCAATTCAGCCACCACCACGACCGCTTCGGTCTTGGTGCCGCGGCTGATGGTGAAGGCGCCGGCCAAGGGCCAGCGCTCGATCCGGACGGAGAGCTCCATGCAGGGAGCGAGTATGACCGCAGCCGGGCACGCCGCTCAAGGGACTTCCGCGTCGCTCGTAGCGACGTTCAGCGGCAAAGGCGTAGGTCTTGTCGCAACCGGCGCCTGGATCGCCGAGCACGCTGCGGAGCTCGAGACAATCGTCGACGACGCGGCCGGGCGTTACCAGACGGCGCGCAGCATCGACATCGATCTCGCCAGACTTGATCGGCTCGACACGTTCGGCGCCTGGCTCATCGAGCGCCTCAACCGGGCCTTCACGGCGCGCGGCGCCGCGACCCGCATCATCGGCCTCTCCGACGGCGATCGCGGCCTGATGGACGAGGTGCGGCTGGTGAACAAAACCGCCGGCCGAGATACCGCCGCAGCGAATAGCATCCTCGTCGTACTCGATTCCATCGGCCGGGCGGTGGCCGAGATGGGCGCGTCGCTGGCGCTGCTCGCGCATCTTCTCGGCGCGCTGACCATGGTGGTGCTTGGCACCATCGTGCATCCGGCACGGCTGCGGCTCACCTCGCTGGTGCATCACCTCGAGAGGGTCGGCTGGCGCGCGGTGCCGATCGTGGCGCTGAGCACCTTCCTGATCGGCGCCATCATCGCGCAACAGGGCATCTTTCATTTCCGCACTTTTGGCGCCGAAGTCTACGTCGTCGACATGGTCGGCATTCTGGTGCTGCGCGAAGTCGGCGTGCTGATCGTCTGCGTGATGGTCGCCGGCCGTTCCGGCAGCGCCTACACCGCCGAGCTCGGCTCGATGAAAATGCGCGAGGAGATCGACGCACTGCGCACCATGGGAATCGACCCGGTCGAGGTGTTGGTCCTGCCGCGCATCGTCGCGCTCGTCGTCGCCGTGCCGCTCCTGACATTCATCGGCTCGATGGCGGCGCTCTACGGCGCCGGCCTGGTGTGCTGGCTCTATGGCGGCATGACGCCGGATATTTTCCTCGCCCGGTTGCGCGAGGCGATCTGGCTGCCGACCTTTGCCGTCGGCATGATCAAGGCGCCGTTCATGGCGCTGGTGATCGGGCTCGTCGCCTGCGTCGAAGGTTTTGAGGTCGACGGCAGCGCCGCTTCGCTCGGACTGAAGACCACCTCGTCGGTCGTGAAATCGATTTTCCTCGTCATCGTGCTCGACGGCTTTTTCGCCATGTTCTTCGCCGCGATCGGGATGTGAGCATGAAGAGCAACACCGCCGTGATCAGCGTGCGCGATCTCACCGTCGGCTTCGGCGACGCGACCGTGCTCGACCGTGCGTCGCTCGACGTGTTCGAAGGCGAGATCCTCGGCTTTGTCGGCGGCTCGGGCGCCGGCAAGTCGGTACTGATGCGCACCATCATCGGGCTGTTGCCCAAGCGCAACGGCAGCATCGAAGTGTTCGGCATCGACCTTGCGGCCGTCAACGATGACGAGCTGCGTTCGATCGAGCGGCGCTGGGGCGTGCTGTTCCAGCAGGGCGCGCTGTTCTCCTCGCTCACGGCGCTGCAAAACGTTCAGTTCCCGATCCGCGAATATCTCAAGCTCTCGCCGCGCCTGATCGAAGAGATCGCACTGGCGAAACTGGAAATGGTCGGACTTAACGCCGATGTGCGCGGTAAATATCCGTCCGAACTATCCGGCGGCATGGTCAAGCGCGTCGCGCTGGCACGCGCGCTGGCGCTCGACCCCGACATCGTTTTCCTCGATGAGCCGACCTCGGGCCTCGATCCGATCGGCGCCGCCGAGTTCGACGCATTGATCCGCACCTTGCAGCGCACACTGGGCTTAAGCGTCTTCATGGTGACCCACGATCTCGACAGCCTGCACACGGTCTGCGACCGCATCGCGGTGCTGTCCGAAGGCCGCATCATCGCTACCGGTCCGATCGAGACCATGTTGGCGTCCGAGCATCCCTGGCTGAAATCGTACTTCCGCGGCAAACGCGGCCGGCTGGTACACCATTAAGAAAGTGCAGAGGGTTTCATGGAGACCAAGGCCAACTACATCGCGACCGGCGTGTTCACGCTTGCCGTCATCGTCGGCGCTTTCGGCTTCATCTTCTGGTTCCAGAACACGGGCCGCAGCACGGCGCAAGCAACGTACCGCGTCGTGTTCGACGGCTCGGTGTCGGGGCTGCGCACCGGCGCCGCGGTGCTGTTCAACGGTATCCGCGTCGGCGAGGTCGCCGAGCTTGCGCTCGATGCCGCCGACCCGCACAAGGTCGTGGCGGTGATCACGCTCGGCCGCACCGTGCCGGTGCGCGCCGACACCAAAGTGGGCCTGCAGTTCCAGGGCCTCACCGGACTTGCCGAAGTGTCGCTCGCCGGCGGCTCGGTTGATGCGGCGCCGCTCGCCGCCGACGCCGGCACGCCGCCGACCCTTTATGCCGACGCCAGCGCGACCGCCGACGTGACGCAGCAAGCGCGCGACGTGCTCGCCCGCATCAATGGACTGGTCGCCGACAACGAAAGCGCGCTGCATCTGTCGCTGCGCAATATCGAGACCGTGACCTCGACTTTAGCCGACAACTCGGCGCGCCTCGACAAGGTGATGGAAGGCCTGCAAAGCCTGGCCGGCAGCGGCGACGGCAACGGCCAGATCGGCCGCGCCGCCGATTCGATCCGGCGTCTTGCTGATGACCTCGACAAGAACACCAACGATATTTCAGTCGGGCTGTCGCAATTTTCCAATTCGGGGCTGAAGGAATTCCAGGCTTTTGCCACCGACGGCCGCCGCACCTTGGCCGAGCTGAACAAGGCGATCAAGAATATCGACCAGCACCCGAGCCGGCTGATTTTTGGGCATTAATGGAGTGCGCAGAATCGTAACCCAGTCAGTGGCCAATGCCGCCTATCGCCCCGGAAAGGCCGCCATAGCCACCGGAGGAGTCATTGCCATATGATCCGGCAGTCGAGTTGTAATAGTTCGAATGCCCGTCTGCTGCGCTGGCTCGAAAATGGTGTCTGACGTGACCGTTGCCCTGCGCGAATGATGGGACGATCATGACCAGGGTTAAGAGCGCGCCCATGGCCAAAGCTGACGCCTGCTTTTTCACTGTGTCCTTCCAACTTTCTAAATCATAGGACTTTGGTTCGGGCGAACAAAAGTGAGTGCCCGATCGATCGGATAGTAGATAAGTGTGCTTGATGAAGCTTGCCACCCCCAATTTGAAATTGCGCAAATTAGGCTTTCTAAAGTTAAGTCGCAGCCTAAAGTTAAGTCGCAGCGCCGCGCATGGGCTATTTTGGCTCGTCACGCCGCAATCTCGGCGTCGTCATCGAACGGTACGACACCCGAATCCGGCAGCGGCCGCGACGCGCCTTCGTGATCGGACCAATTGATGATCTCGAACCGGCCGTCCTCGTGCTCCACGAGAGCCGTGCAGCTTTCCACCCAGTCGCCGCAGTTCATGTAGCGGATGCCGAAATCGTCGTGCATCACGGCGTGATGGATATGACCGCAGATCACGCCGTCGACCTTGTGGCGATGCGCTTCCGCGGACAGCGTCTGCTCGAAGGCGCCGATATAGTTGACCGCGTTCTTGACCTTGTGCTTGGCCCATTGCGACAGCGACCAGTAGCGAAAGCCGAGACGGCGACGCAGGGCGTTGAAATAACGGTTGACCAGGATAGCGAAGTCGTAAGCCGTGTCGCCAAGGAGCGCCAGCCAGCGGGCGTGCTTGACCACCATGTCGAAGACGTCGCCATGCACGACGAGATAGCGGCGGCCGTCGGCAGCTTCATGGATCGCAGTCTCGACCACTTCGATGCCGCCAAAGTGAGTACCATAGTAATCGCGCAAAAATTCGTCGTGGTTGCCGGGCACGTAGATGACGCGGGCGCCCTTGCGCGCCTTACGTAATAGCTTCTGCACCACGTCGTTGTGATGCTGCGGCCAGTACCAGCCGGATTTCAATTGCCAGCCATCGACGATGTCGCCGACCAGATAAATGGTGTCGGCGTCGTGATAGCGCAGGAAATCGAGGAGACGGTCGGCCTGGCAGCCGCGCGCGCCGAGATGAACGTCGGAGATGAAGAGCGTACGGAACCCAATTGTGCCGGGCTCAAACGTCACGAATCATCATCTCGCGTCTGTTCAATCTGCAGCACTCTTTAAGTTTTTTGCATTGCAGGACGATGACAACGGACGACAGCAAAAGTTAACGCAAAGCCATCCCCGCATCTGGAACTTGGATTCACAGCGCTGTCACGGCACTGAGCTAAAAGTCGGCCCAATGACAGCGCCGATTCTCGCCCTTGCGACCTTCTGCATCATCGCCACCGTCGCCCATATCGCGAGCATTTTGATCGCGATGCTCCGCCTGCAGCGGAACTCGCTTGGCGAGATGCCGTTCCAGCACGAATTCCCTCCGGTCAGCCTGGTGCGCCCGCTATGCGGGCTGGACAATTACGCCGGTGATACGCTGCGTTCGACATTCGAGCTCGATTATCCGCACTGCGAAATCCTGTTCTGCGTCGCCACCGCTAAAGATCCCATCGTGCCTCTGGTCGAGGCGTTGATCGCCGAGCACCCCCGAGTGAACGCGAGGCTCTTGGTCGGCGACGACAGGGTGAGCGGCAATCCGAAGCTCAACAATGTGGTCAAGGGCTGGCGCGCGGCGCGCCATGACTGGATCGTGCTCGCCGACAGTAATGTGCTGATGCCACGCGACTATATGCGGCAATTGTTCGCCAGCTGGCGCGCCGATACCGGGCTTGTCGCTTCGCCGCCGGTCGGCTGCCGCCCGCAAGGCGTCTGGGCCGAGCTCGAATGCGCGTTTCTCAACACCTATCAGGCGCGCTGGCAATACGTCATCGACAGCTTTGGCCGCGGGTTCGCGCAAGGCAAAACCATGCTGTGGCGCCGCGCCGATCTCGAACGCTCCGGCGGCATCGCGGCGCTCGGCAAGGAAGTCGCCGAAGACGCCGCAGCCACCAAGATCGTGCGCGGCTTTGGTCTCAAAGTGCGTCTGGTCGATCGTCCGTTCGTGCAGCCGCTGGGCTGGCGTGGCGCCGCGGAAGTCTGGAATCGTCAGGTGCGCTGGGCGCGGCTGCGGCGCGCGAGCTTTCTGCCCTACTTCCTGCCGGAAGTTTTGGCCGGCGGCGTGCTGCCGATGATCGCGGCAGCCATCGTGGCGAGCGCGGCCGGGCTATCGTCTGCGCTTGGCGCAGGCGTGCTCGGCCTCATCTGGTATGGCAGCGAAATGTTACTTGCGGCGGCAGCCGAATGGCACCTGCCATTCCTCTATCCGCTTTACGGGTTGATGCGCGATTGCCTTCTACCGGTACTCTTTTTCAAGGCGCTCGGCGGCAGCGAGTTTGTCTGGCGCGGCAACGAAATGCAGGTCGAGCGCATGCACCCACGCCGCATGATGGCCCGCGTCCGGCCGCGCTTGCAGGAGGTCGCTGCGGGCAGCCGGCGGCGGCTGCGCGCGCTGCGCGCCCGCGAATCTTAAAACAGCTAAGCGGATGTCAGCGTTTGCCGCGCCGCGCGATCGGCGATCGCATCGATGGCCGCGCGATCTTCCGGAAAATCCGCGTCGATCCAGGCCTGTTCGGCAGCGCGTAGCGCTGCGCCCATTTCCGGCCCTTTCGGCACGCCGCGGCTGAAAAAATCTGTCGCCTTGAGCGGAAAACGCGGCGCGGTCCAGCGTTGCGGCAAGATCGCGAGTTCGTGCCAGGCCGTATCAGCCGCGCCGGCATCCGAGCGCGACCACGCGACCAGCACGCGATCGGTAAACGATGCCGGCCCAAGCTGATAAAGCCATACGCGCGCGGCGTGCTCGCCGGCCGCGGGCCGAACGCGCCACCAATATTCCAGCGCCATCAGCCGCTCGAACTCGGCGTTGGACAGCCGCAGCCGCTGCGACAGCCGCTCCGCGTCTTCCATTACGCCAACGCCGAGCGCGCCCACCCGCCGCGTCGCGTCTGGCTCGACGCCGATCGCCGCTTCGACCTTCGCCGTATTCTCGAAACTCGCGAGCAGCGGCACGCCGCCGAGCACGGTGCCGAGGATGCCGGCTTCCGCCATCACCGCAAGCGTCGGCGCGGCATGCGGCGCCAGCAGCAGCTTCAGCATTTCCATCCGCACCCGCTCGCACGACAAAGTATCGAGGCCTGAGCGCGCGGCGATGCAGGCGTGCAATCCGGCGGCGTCGGGTGCGCCTTGGCCGTACCAGGCGTGAAAGCGGAAGAACCGCAAGATGCGCAGATAGTCCTCGGCAATGCGCTGCCCCGGATCGCCGATGAAGCGCACCCGGTGCCCGGCAATATCGGCAAGGCCGCCGACATAGTCGTAAATCTTGCCGTCGGCCGACACCGACAACGCGTTGATGGTGAAGTCACGCCGCTGCGCATCCGCTTTCCAGTCGCGGCCGAACAGCACTTTTGCCTTGCGGCCGAAGGTTTCGACGTCCTGGCGCAGCGTCGTCACCTCGAACGGCCGGCCGTCGATGATGGCGGTCACCGTGCCGTGCTCGATGCCGGTCGGCTTCGCCTTGAAACCCGCCGCTTCGACACGCCGCGCCACCTCTTGCGGCACTGCCGTGGTCGCCACGTCGATCTCGCCGACCGGCAGTTCCATCAGCGCGTTGCGTACCGCGCCGCCGACGACACGGGCTTCCTCGCCGTCGCCATCGAGTAGCGCCAGCAGGCGCGCGATCTCGGCGTCCTTGAGCCAGGCGGCGTGGTCGAGATGGGCGCCATCCGTCATCGCGTCGTTCCCGGCACGAACTTGCCGCCGTCGACATGGGCCGGCACATAGGTCGAGCCCGGCGGCGCGCCGGAGAACTGCGCCAGCAAGAGGAAGCTGCCGATCATAAGGAGAAGAGACACGATGACGAGGCCGGCGATCCGCCGCAGCGTCCACGACACCGGGTCAAGGACGCCGGCGCGCGTCGCGATCAGAAACGCGGCATAGATCACGAACGGGGTGAGGAACAGTCCGATCTCGGTGAAGATTGGCCTGATCATGCGCCATAAATCCGGTCGTACAGGTTCCGCAAGATACCCGCGGTAATGCCCCAAATGTAACGGTCGCCGAAGGGAATCGCGTAATAATCCCGCGGAATTCCTTTCCAGTCGCGGGTCTTGCGCTGGTGATTGCCGGGCGTCATCAAAAATTCGAGCGGCACCTCGAACGTCTCCTTCACCTCCCACGGATTGAGCGTGAGCGAAAAATCCGGCTTGACCCTCGCCACCGTCGGCAGAATGCGGAAACCGGAAAAGGTCAGATAGAGATCGAGATAGCCGATCGGCTCGATCAGCACGGGCTTGAGCCCGATCTCCTCTTTCGCTTCGCGCATTGCTGCTGCGACCGGACTCTCATCGCTCGGATCGATCTTGCCGCCGGGAAAGGCGACCTGCCCGGCATGGCTGGCAAGCTCCGCGGTGCGTAACGTCAACAGCACCGTCGGTTCGCTGCGGTCGATAATCGGGATCAGGACTGCCGCCGGCTTGGTGGCGCTGACGCCGGCACGTTCCCATAAGACCGGATCGAGATCGAGATCGCCGCGGCGCACGCCGCGCGCCGCCGGATCGGCCAAAGCCTGCGGCACGTCGAGATTAAGACGCGCGCGCGCACGGTCGAAAAAATCCGCCGTTGCCGCACGTGCCGATGCTGCCGCTTGGTCGTTCACGCAAAATCCCTCACCTGGTCGGCCGGCGCCATGGCAAAGAACGCGCCCATCGAGGTGACGCCGAACATCGCCTTGCCGTCGACCTCGCGCTCCTCGCCGATTTCCACAAGATCGAAGAACAGCGTCCGCGTCACCTTCGCCCAAAGATCGCGGCGCACATGCAGATAAGGTTTTAACCCGCCGGTGCCGGCTTCCGGCTCGAAGCGCAACGCGTGTTGCGGCCCGCACGACACCCAATCGTCGACATTGGTGCGGAAGTGCAGCACGCGGCCTTCGGCGCCATTCTCGATGTTGAGCTCGACGGCGAGGAACGGCGCGTCGTCGACCGTGATGCCGCACTTCTCCACCGGCGTAACCAGGAAGTAGCTGTCGCCCTCGCGCTTGAGCACAGACGCGAACAATTTTACCAATGCCGGCCGGCCGATCGGCGTCTTCATATAGAACCAGGTGCCGTCGGTGGCGATGCGCATGTCGAGATCGCCGCAGAACGGCGGGTTCCAGCGCTCGACTGGCGGCGGCCCCTTGCCGCCGGCGCGCGCTAGCGCGCCTGTGATCGCCTCGAGCCCGGATTGCCCTTCCTTCGCCATGGTTTGCCTGGAACCTACCATCCGGACATGAGTCCGGGGGCGAGATTATTCGAGGTTTTGCGATCGCCAACTTGCATCCGGCCGCGGTTTTCCAAGTTGTGATCCCTGTGGATGAAGAATCAGCGCAAGCTCTGCGGTGGCGCGGGCTGGCGTGTATATTGCATGATGTGTGCCCAATAGCAGTGCAATGTTGGCTGCCCTGGATTTGTGCATAAGGCGCGGATCCCCTCCGGTACAAGAATACGGCCCAAAGACAAGGAGTTAGCCATGCCCGTTGCTGGCGGAGATGGTCTCGAAAAGCTCGAAGACATGATCGTGCGGACCGCCGAATCGACCGCGGCGCATGTGACCGCGGCCAAGGCGGCGATCGGCACGGTGATCTTCGGCCAGAACAAGGTGATCGAGCAGGCGCTCGTCACCATCCTGTCCGGCGGCCACGCGCTGCTCCTTGGTGTGCCCGGCCTCGCCAAGACCAAGCTGGTCGATAACTTGGGCACGGTGCTTGGCCTCGACGCGCGGCGCATCCAGTTCACGCCCGATTTGATGCCGTCGGACATTCTTGGCACCGAAGTGCTCGAAGAAAGCCAGACCGGCAAGCGCAGCTTTCGCTTTCTGCCCGGTCCGGTGTTCGCGCAGCTCCTGATGGCCGACGAGATCAACCGCGCCAGCCCGCGCACCCAATCGGCGCTGCTGCAGGCGATGCAGGAACAGCACGTCACCATTGCCGGCACGCGCCACGATCTGCCAAAGCCGTTCCATGTGCTCGCCACGCAAAATCCGCTGGAGCAGGAAGGCACCTATCCGTTGCCCGAAGCGCAGCTCGATCGCTTCCTGATGCAAATCGACGTCGGCTATCCGGATCGCGAGGCCGAGCGGAAAATCCTGTTTGAAACGACCGGCTCGGACGAAACCCGCGCCAAGCCGGCGATGACGGCCGAGGAACTGATGGCGGCGCAGCGGCTGGTGCGGCGGCTGCCGGTCGGTGAATCCGTGGTCGAAGCCATTCTCGCTCTGGTGCGCTCGGCGCGGCCGGGACCCGAAGGTGGCGAAGCCGCCAAACTGATCGCCTGGGGACCAAGCCCGCGCGCCAGCCAGGCACTGATGCTCGCGGTGCGCGCGCGTGCGCTGCTCGATGGCCGCCTCGCGCCTTCGATCGACGACGTGCTGGACCTCGCCGAACCGGTGCTCAAGCACCGCATGGCACTGACCTTCACGGCGCGTGCCGAGGGCGAGAGCATCGAAGCCGTCGTCGGCCGCCTGAAGTCGCGGATCGGATAGCGGATGGCGGTCGAGCCCAAGCGCACCTACCAGGATAGCGCGGCGGTTGGACGGGCGGTCGGCGCCGGCCGGACATTGGCCGCCAGCATGCCGCGGCTCATTCTGGAAGCGCGGCGGGTGGCGGCCACCGTCAACCACGGCCTGCACGGCCGCCGCCGCGCCGGACCGGGCGAGAATTTCTGGCAATACCGCCGCTTCATGTCCGGCGAGCCGGCGTCACGGGTCGATTGGCGGCGTTCGGCGCGCGACGATCATCTCTATGTGCGCGAGCTGGAATGGGAGGCCGCGCACACGGTGTGGATCTGGCCCGACCGCTCGCCGTCGATGAATTTCGCCTCGCCGCTGGTTCGCGACTCGAAACTTTTCCGCGCGCTGGTCATCGCACTGGCGCTCGCCGAGGTTCTGGTCGAGGCTGGCGAGCGCGTCGGCATTCCCGGCCTGACACGGCCGACCGGCAGCCGCAATGTCGTCGACCAGATGGCGCAGGCGATCGCGCACGATCGCGCCGAGCGCACCAGCCTGCCGCCGAGTTTTGCGCCCTCCCCGCTCGCCGAAGTCGTGCTGCTCTCCGACCTGTGGAGCGAGATCGGCGAGGTGCGGCGCACCATCACGCAGCTGTCCGGCAGCGGCGCCCGCGGCCATGTCGTTCAAATCGTCGATCCGGCCGAAGAGACGTTCCCGTATTGGGGCCGCATTGAATTCGTCGAGCCGGAAGGCGGCGGCCGCGTCACCGCCGGCCGCGCCGAGACTTGGCGCGCTGACTACACCGGGCGCGTGCAACGCCACCGCGCCGAAATCCGCGCCGAGACCGACCGCCTCGGCTGGAGCTTTACCATCCATCGCACCGACCGGCCGGCCAGCGAACTGCTGCTGGCGCTGCACGCCCGCATCGGCGCCGCTGCGGCCGATATTCGGCCGCGGCCGGCGGCTCAAGCAACGGACACAGCGACGGTGACGGCATGATCGGCGGATTGCCCATCGGCTTTGCCCAACCGCTGGTGCTGATCGGCCTGTTGACGCTGCCGGTGCTGTGGTGGCTCCTACGGCTCATTCCGCCGCGGCCGCGCCGCATCGATTTTCCGCCGACGCGGCTTTTGCTCGAAATCGCGCCCAAAGAGGAAACGCCCGCACGCACGCCGTGGTGGCTCACTTTGATGCGGCTCGCGCTCGCCGCTTTGGTCATCATCGCCGCTGCCGGCCCGCTGTGGCATCCGCCGCTTGCGGCATCGACCTCGCGCGGCCCGATCGCGATCATGATCGACGACGGCTGGGGGGCTGCAGCCACCTGGGACGGCCGCGTGCGCACCGCCAACGACATCATCGCCCGCGCCGAGGACGAGCGCCGCGCCGTGGCGCTCATTCCGCTTTCGGAGGGCACGCGCGACATTTCGCTCGAGCCCGCAGGCTCGGCGCGCGTCCGCCTGCACCAGATGAAGCCGAAGCCGCATACGGTCGATCGTGCGGAAGCGCTGCCGGCGATTACCCAATTCCTGGCCGCCGTTCACGACGTCGATCTGGTGTGGCTGTCCGACGGCACCGATCTCGGCCGCGGCGCTGATTTCGTCAAGGCGCTGGCGCAAACCCTCGACAACCGCCCGATCACCATCATCGACGGTGGCATTGCCGGCGCCCACGCGCTGGCCGCGGCCGACAATGCCGCCGGCGGGCTCAGCGTGAAGGTGTTGCGCGCCTCGACGGCGGCTGCGGACACCGGCACGGCGCGCGCGCTCGATTTGAAGGGCCTGCCGCTCGGCGAAGCGGCCTTTACGTTCAAGGCCGACGCGCGCGAGACCGAGGCCCAATTCGCCCTGCCAGTGGAGATCCGCAACGACATCTCCCGGATCGAGATTTCCGGCGAGCGTTCCGCCGGCGCTGTGCAATTGCTCGACAAGCGCTGGCGACGCCGCACCGTCGGCATCGCCTCCGGCGCCAGCGTCGAATTGGCGGAGCCGCTGTTGTCGTCGAGCTATTACATCGTGCGTGCGCTCAATCCGTTCGCCGATGTGCGGATATCCCAAGGCGAAGCACCGGCGGACGCGGTGGCGCATTTCCTCGATCAGAACCTGCCCATGCTGATCCTCGCCGACGTCGGCAATGTCACCGGCGACGCCCACGATCGCCTGGCGCGCTGGGTCGAGGACGGCGGCGTGCTGGTGCGTTTCGCCGGCCCCCGGCTCGCTGCGTCTGATGATGATCTCGTGCCCGTAAAGCTGCGGCGCGGCGGCCGCATCCTCGGCGGCAGTTTGAGCTGGGACAAGCCGCAGCCGTTGGCAGGATTTTCCCGCGACAGCCCGTTCAACGGCATGACGGTGCCGGGCGACGTCACCGTGACGCGCCAGGTGTTGGCGGAACCCGACGCCACGTTGAGCGACAATACCTGGGCGACGCTGGCCGATGGCACGCCGCTGGTCACGGCCGCACGCCGCGGCAAGGGCTTGATCGTGCTGTTCCACGTCACCGGCGACACGCGCTGGTCCGATCTGCCGCTGTCGGGCGCTTTCGTCGAAATGCTGCGGCGCATCGTGGCGCTGGCCGGCACCACCAGCGTTGCCGACGCCGCCAAGGCGGAGACCAAGAGCGTGCGCGAAGTCGTGCCGCCGGGCCGTGTGCTCGACGGTTTCGGCACTTTCATCGCGCCGCCGCCGACCGCGCGGCCGGTGCCGTCGGATTATTCCGCGAGCGCCACGGCGGATCATCCGCCGGGTTTTTACGGCTCGGCCGAGGGCCTCATCGCCGTCAACACGCTCGCTCCCGCCGATCGCCTGACGCCGCTCGATTTCACGCCGCTCGCCAATGCGCGCCATGAAATCTATCGCATCAGCGAGCCGCAGGATTTGCGCGGACCGATCCTTCTCGCCGCGCTGGCGCTGTTCCTGCTCGATACCGTGGTGGTCCTATTCCTCGGCGGCGGCATTCAACGGCTGATCCCGCGCTTTTCGCGCGCCACGGCCGGCATCGCGATTCTCTTCGCGGTTCTCGCGCTGACGCCGAACCAAGCGCATGCCGACGACGTGCGGGTCGGCAATGTGCCGGCGTCGGCGCTCGAGACCAAGCTTGCTTATGTGGTCACCGGCAATGCCGAGGTCGACAATATCAGCAAAGCCGGCCTCGCCGGCTTGACGCTCTTCTTGGCACAGCGCACCGCGCTCGAGCCCGGCGACCCGATCGGGCTGGACATCGCGCACGACGAGCTGGCGTTCTATCCGCTGATCTATTGGCCGATCGCGCCGGGCGCGGCACGG
Source organism: Xanthobacteraceae bacterium (assembly GCA_049584715.1). Classification (GTDB taxonomy): domain Bacteria; phylum Pseudomonadota; class Alphaproteobacteria; order Rhizobiales; family Xanthobacteraceae; genus BOG-931. Next base: position 9,970 of record JBAUYI010000314.1, on the reverse strand, counting down.
CCGTCCGAGGCGGCGCTCAAGCGCATCGACACTTACATGAAGGACGGCGGCACCGTGCTGTTCGACACCCGCGATGCCGTGGTGGCGCCGCCCGGTCCGGGCGGCGAGACGCGCAGCCCCGGAATGCTGGAGCTGCGCAAAATCCTGTCCTCGCTCGATCTGCCCGAGCTCGAGCCGGTGCCGCGCGATCACGTATTGACCAAGACCTTCTATCTGCTGCGCGACTTCCCCGGCCGCTTCAATTCCGGCCAGCTGTGGGTCGAGGCGCTGCCGAACGTGGACGAAGACCGGACCGGACGCCCTGCCCGCGGCGGCGACGGTGTGTCCTCGATCATCATCACCTCGAACGATCTCGCCGGCGCCTGGGCGACGCGATCCGACGGCCAAGCCATGCTGCCGATGGTGGAAGGCGAGCCGCGCCAGCGCGAGCTTGCGTTCCGCGCCGGCGTCAACATCGTCATGTACACGCTGACCGGCAATTACAAAGCCGATCAGGTGCACGTGCCGGCGCTGCTCGAGCGACTGGGGCAATAGGAGAGCGAGCTTGAATCTCGGTATTGCGTTCGCCCCGCTCGTCGCCGAACCCGTATTGTGGGCGGCCATTGCCGCGGCCGTCATCCTGGCGCTGTTGCTGTTCGTGTCGCGCAGCCGCGGCGCCACGATCCGCGCGCTGGCGCTCGGGCTGGTCGTGCTGGCGCTTGCCAATCCGTCGCTCACCCGCGAGGACCGCGATCCGCTGTCTTCAGTCGCCGTGGTCGTGGTCGACAAAAGCCCGAGCCAAAGTTTTGGCGACCGCACGCAGCAGACCGAAGCGGCCCGCGCCGCGGTGGTCGAACGGCTCAGCCATATTCCCGGCCTCGATGTACGCGTCGTCGAAGCCGGCCAGGCCGACGGTGAGACCGACGGCACGCGGTTGTTCACCGCGCTCGGCACGACGCTCGCCGACGTGCCGACCGACCGCGTCGCCGGCGTCATCATGATCACCGACGGCCGAGTCCACGACGTGCCGCAGGATGCCGGCGCGCTCGGCTTCGCCGCGCCGATCCACGCGCTCATCACCGGCAGCAAGGACGAGCGCGACCGTCGCGTCGCGCTGATCGCCGCGCCGCGCTTCGGCATCGTCGGGCAAACGCAAACCATCACCTATCGGGTCGAGGACCAGGGCACCAAGGAAACCAGCGCCGCGGTGACCGTGCGCCGCGACGGCGACATCGTCGAAACCCGCACCGTTCCGGTCGGCATCCCGCAGAACGTCGATATTGCGATCCCGCACGGCGGCCAGAACATCGTCGAGATCGAGGCCGCGCCGGTGCCGGGCGAACTGACGACGGTCAATAACCGCGCCGTGGTCACCATCGACGGCGTGCGCGACAAGCTGCGCGTGCTCTTGGTCTCCGGCGAGCCCCATGCCGGCGAGCGGACTTGGCGCAACCTGCTCAAGTCCGACGCTTCCGTAGATCTCGTGCATTTCACCATTCTGCGACCGCCGGAAAAGCAGGACGGCACGCCGATCAACGAATTGTCGCTGATCGCGTTTCCGACCCGCGAACTGTTCCAGCAGAAGATCGGCGAGTTTCAGCTCATCATCTTCGACCGCTATGCGCGGCAAGGCGTGTTGCCGATCATCTATTTCGACAACATTACCCGCTATGTGCGCGACGGCGGCGCGGTGCTGGTCGCGGCCGGCCCCGATTACGCCAGCCAAACCAGCCTCTGGCGCACGCCGCTCGACGCCATCCTGCCTGCAGAACCGGACGGCAATGTCACCGACCAGGCATTCAGGCCGAGCCTCACCGAGCTTGGCCGGCGTCATCCGGTGACACGCGGCCTCGATGGCGCCGACTCCAATCCGCCGAATTGGAGCGAATGGTTCCGCGTCGTCGATACCAGAAACGCCACCGGCACGACGGTGATGCAGGGCCCGGACGCAAAGCCGCTTTTGGTGTTGTCGCACGAGGGCAACGGCCGCGTGGCGCTGCTGCTGTCCGATCACATCTGGCTGTGGGCGCGCGGTTTTGAGGGCGGCGGCCCGCATCTCGATCTGCTGCGGCGGCTGTCGCACTGGCTGATGGGGGAGCCCGACCTCGAAGAAGAGGCGCTACGGCTCAAAATGAGCGGTCGCAATCTCGTGGTGCAGCGGCAGACCATGGCCGACAGCGTCGCCGACGTGACGCTGACCTCGCCCTCGGGCGCTTCCCGCGTGCTCAAGCTCGAGCCGACCGAACCGGGCGTGTGGGAAAAGAGCATCGTTGCCGACGAGCTTGGGCTGTGGCGCGCCACCGACGGCAAGCTCAACGCACTCACCAATATCGGCCCGGCCAATCCGCGCGAATTCGCCGAAGTTACCTCGACAACCGATGTAGTGGCCCCGATCGCCAACGCGACCGGCGGCGCGGCGCGCCGGCTCGACGACGGCAACGGCCTTGCTGTGCCGCGCATCGTCGCCGTGCGGTCCGGCGGCACCTATGGCGGCGACGACTGGATCGGTCTGAAGATGCGCGACGCCAGCGTGGTGCGCGGTATCGGCGTGCTGCCGGTCTTTGCCGGCCTGCTCGGCCTGTTGCTGCTGATCGGCAGCCTCGCCGGCACCTGGGCGCGCGAAGGCCGATAAGCTGTACAATGGCGGTATGCGCCACACCTTGCGGCTTCATCCGGACTCGCTTTGCGCTGCGGCGACACAGGTGGAAGTCGACGTCGCGCATCCACGCTCGGACAGTTTGATTCTGTCTTTTGTCGTCAGCGGCAGGATCGGCGACTTGCGCATGCCGCCCGTCATGACGGCTGCGCGCCGCGACGAGCTGTGGCGGCAGACCTGCTTCGAGGCGTTCGCCCGTCCTTCGGCCGGTTCCGGCTATTACGAATTCAACTTTTCACCCTCGACGCAATGGGCGGTTTATCAATTCAGCGGCTATCGCAGCGGAATGCGGATTGCGACCGAGATCGGCGCGCCCCGGATCGAGGTGCGATCGAGTGCTGAAACTTACACCGTGCAGGCCGCGCTGGAGCTCGATGGGTTATCGTCTCCCCTCCATCTCGGTCTGTCGGCGGTGCTCGAAGAAACAAATGGCCGCAAATCATATTGGGCGCTGGCGCATCCGCCCGGCAAAGCGGACTTTCATCATGCCGATTGCTTTGCGCTTGAATTGTCTTAAACCGTAGCAACCATGAAATTCGGCATCGACCGCCTTATCGCCGAGCCTGCTTTGCGGGCGCCGCTTGCCGGCAGGCGCGTCGCCTTGCTCGCGCATCCCGCTTCGGTCACGGCCGACCTGACGCATTCGCTCGATGCGCTCGCTGCCTGCGGCGACATCAAGCTCGCCGCCGCCTTCGGTCCGCAACATGGCCTGCGCGGCGACAAGCAGGACAACATGGTCGAGTCGCAAAACTTCAACGACCCGGTCCATGGCATTCCGGTGTTCAGTTTGTACGGCGACGTGCGCAAGCCGACGGACGCGATGCTGGAGACATGCGACGTCATCCTCGTCGACTTGCAGGATTTGGGCTGCCGCATTTATACGTTCGTCACCACGCTGCGCTATATGCTCGAAGCGGCAGTGACATACGGCAAAGCGGTGTGGGTGCTGGATCGGCCCAATCCGGTCGGCCGGCCTGTCGAAGGTTTGACGCTGCGCGCCGGCTGGCAAAGTTTTGTCGGCGCCGGCCCGCTGCCGATGCGCCACGGGCTCACGCTCGGCGAGTTGGGTTCGTGGTTTGTTAAAACGCTCAAGCTCGACGTCGACTATCGTGTCGTCGCGATGGACGGTTGGCAGCCCGACGCCGCGCTGGGATTCGGCTGGCCGTTTGGCGAACGCACCTGGATCAATCCCAGTCCCAACGCGCCGAATCTGTGGATGGCGCGCGCCTATGCGGGCACGGTGATGGTCGAAGGCACAACGCTCTCGGAAGGGCGTGGCACCACGCGGCCGCTCGAAATGTTCGGCGCTCCAGATATCGATGCGCGCAAGGTCATGAAGGACATGCACGCGCTGGCACCGCAATGGCTGCGCGGTTGCATCTTGCGCGATTGCTGGTTCGAACCGACGTTTCACAAGCACGTCGGCAAGCTGTGCCACGGCGTGCAGATCCACACCGAAGGTCCTGCTTACGATCACCACGCCTTCAGGCCCTGGCGCATCCAGGCGTTGGCATTCAAGGCGATCCGCCGTTTGTATCCGGACTATCCGCTATGGCGCGATTTTGCCTACGAGTACGAGCACGGCAAACTCGCCATCGACGTCATCAACGGCGGCCCTTTGCTGCGCGAATGGGTGGATGATGTGCGCGCGATGTCGCAAGACTTGGATGCGCTGGCTATTGCGGATGAGCAGGCCTGGTTGAGCGAGCGGCAGCAATTTCTGCGCTACTGATCGTAGCCCGGGGTGAGCCAACGGGTCCGGCCCGAAGTGGCCGGCCCGATGACAGGCTCCGCGAAACCCGGGATGCTGAGTCCTGGATTTCGCTGCGCTCAATCCAGGCTACGAAGCCTCCCATTCCGGCCGCACCGGACCCGACACGCCCTCAAAAGCGCCGTCCGTAAGCTCGGCGACCAGAAGCCGCGCCGGATCGACCGGGCCGGGCATGACGGCGCGTCCCGGCGGCACGCGCTTGAAGCCGGATTTGCCGTAATACGGCTCGTCGCCGACCAGGATGACGAGTTTGTGGCCCTTCGCCGCCGCTTCCTTCAGCGCGCGCTCGATCAGGGCCTGGCCGACGCCGCGCTCGCGGAACGCCGGCTCGACCGTCAGCGGGCCGAGCAAGAGCGCCTTGGTATCGCCGATGCGAATGGCCGACAGCCGTACCGAACCGACCAGCAGCGTGCCGGTGCGCGCCGTGAACGACACGTCGAGCCGATGCGCCACCTGCTCGCGCAAGCGGTAGGCGGTTTTGGCGTAGCGGCCCGGGCCAAACGTACGCTCGTTCAGGCGGTCGATCGCCGGCGCGTCGGCGGCGGTCTCGGGCAGGATGGTGAGCGCCAAATCGTTCATCGCGCCGCGCCTAGCATCTCGATTGTCCGAGGTCCAGCCGATTGCATTCTCGTCATTCCGGGGCCGAACGAAGTGAGGAGCCCGGAATCCATATCCCCAGCATTTGTGGTTATGGATTCCGGGCACGCGGGCGGAGCCTGTCATCGGGCCGGCCACTTCGGGCCGGACCCGTTGGCCCGCGTCCCGGAATGACTACATTGAAGCCCAGCACCAGCGGAGATCATGATGGGCCTGCTCGTCGACGGCGTCTGGCAAGAGGATGTTACGCGCACCACCAACGGCCGCTTTGTCCGGCCGAATACCGCTTACCACAATTTCGTTACACCTGACGGCAGTCCGGGTCCGAGCGGCAAAGGCGGATTTCCCGCCGAAGCCGGCCGCTATCATCTCTATATCTCGCTGGCCTGCCCGTGGGCGCACCGCACGCTGATCTTCCGCAGCCTCAAGCAACTCGACAACGTCATCTCGGTTTCGCTCGCCGAGCCGCTCTACGGCAAGACCGGCTGGGAGTTCGGCGGCGGGAGCGGCGGCACGCCTGACAGCGTCAACGGCAAGAAGACGCTCGCCGAAGTCTATCTCCTCGCCGATCCGCACTATACCGGCCGCGTGTCGGTGCCGGCGCTTTGGGACAAGAAGCAGCGCACCATCGTCAACAATGAATCGTCCGAAATCATCCGCATGCTCAATTCGGCGTTCGAAGCCTTCACCAACGTGCACACCGACTATTACCCGGCAGAACTGCGCGCCGAGATCGACCGCATCAACGACCTCGTCTATCCGACCGTCAACAACGGCGTCTACCGCGCCGGCTTTGCCACCAGCCAGGACGCCTACGAAGAGGCGGCGCGCGGCGTTTTCGCCACCTTCGATCAGCTGGAAGAGCGGCTATCGCGGCAGCGCTATCTCGCCGGCAAAGCGATCACCGAAGCGGACTGGCGGCTGTTCACCACGCTCGTTCGCTTCGACGCGGTCTATTACAGCCATTTCAAATGCAATCTGCGGCGCGTCGCCGATTATCCCAACCTGTCGAACTATCTGCGCGATCTCTATCAGGTGCCCGGAATTGCAGAAACCGTAAGTCTCGAGCAGATCAAGCGGCACTATTACGGCAGCCAGCTTAAGGTCAATCCGACCGGCATCGTGCCGATCGGCCCGCTCCTTGATTTCACGCTGCCGCACGACCGCGGGCGGTTCGCGTAAACGACTACCAAAGCTCCGGCGGCTTGCGCCCATTCAGCACCTCGGCGATGCGATCTCGCGTCGCGCGCGTCGTTTCGGGCGGCAGCGCGTCGGGTGCGAAGAAGCCGTGCGCCACGATCTCGTGGTTCGGCCGCGGCGGTGCGTCCTGGCGGAACGCGCGCACCACATAGAGCGCGACGTGATCGCGCCGCGAGATGCGGCGATTGAAATAGACGCCGAACAGCGTCGGCCGATCGACCAGTTCGATATTGCCCTCTTCGCGCAATTCCCGCGCCAGCGCCACGGCGGCCGTTTCCCCGATCTCGACGCCGCCGCCCGGCAAATGCCAGCCGGGGACGTAGCTGTGCACGATCAGAAATACTTTGCCGCTGTGGTCGATGACGACGGCGCGCACGCCGAGCGTCACCCCGCGCGAAAAGCGCCAATAGAAATGCAGCACGCGCCGGATTGCCGGCTCGAAGAAACGGCGAATAGCATCGAAATTCATGGCTAAATCCCCGCTGGGCACAAGATTAGAAGCATTCTAATATGCTTCGATCCGGCCTGCGGCCGCCGCGCGGACCGAAAGCACGAGGTGTAGCCCGTGAAACGCTTTGCCGAACTGAGCGAGCAGGAAGTGCTGGCGCTCGCCATCGCGAACGAAGACGAAGACAACCGCATCTACCGTTCCTTCGCCGACGCGCTGCGCCAATCCTATCCCGACACGGCGGCAATGTACGACAAGATGGCGCAAGAAGAGATCGGCCATCACGACATGCTGCTCGATCTGTACCGCAAGAAATTCGGCGATTTTTTGCCGCTGATCCGCCGCCAGAACGTCAAAGGCTTTGTCGAGCGCCGGCCGATCTGGCTCAACCGGCCGCTGGCCATCGATGACACGCGCAAATTCGCCGAGGAGATGGAGCTCGAGACGGCGCGGTTCTACCGGCGTGCCGCCGAAACGGCGAAAGACGCCGCCGTGCGCGACCTGTTGACCAAGCTCGCTGCCGAAGAGGACAAGCACGAAGAGCTGGCGCAAGAACTCGGCAACAGGATTTCGCCAAAAACGCGCGCCACTGAGGACCAGACCGCCAAGCGCCTGTTCATGCTGCAATACATCCAGCCGGGACTTGCCGGCCTGATGGACGGTTCCGTCTCCACATTGGCGCCGCTGTTCGCCGCGGCCTTTGCCACCCACAATACCTGGTCGACGTTCCTGGTCGGGCTCGCGGCCGCGATCGGCGCCGGCATCTCGATGGCCTTCGCCGAGGCCTTGTCCGATGACGGCTCGCTCACCGGCCGCGGCGCGCCGGTGGTGCGCGGCGTTGTGACCGGCTCGATGACGGCGATCGGCGGGCTCGGCCATGCGCTGCCTTATCTCATTCCCAATTTCTTCGTCGCCACCTCGCTCGCCTTCGTGGTCGTCGCCATTGAACTCGCGGTCATCTCCTGGATCCGCATGCGCTATATGGACACGCCGTTCCTGCAAGCCGCCTTCCAGGTTGTGGTCGGCGGCGTACTGGTGTTCGCTGCCGGCATCCTGATCGGCAGCTCGTGACGGCGCGGCTGCACGCTTTCTCAAGATTTCACGTCGCATGATACGGCCATGTTCACCCTCGCCCATCTGTCCGATTGGCACCTCGCGTCGCGGCCGGCGCCGTCCGAGCTCATCGGCAAGCGTGGGTTGGGCTATATCAATTGGCATCGCGCCCGCAAGAAAATCCATCGCCCGGACGTTCTCGACGCCACCATCCACGATCTGAAAGCATCCGCGCCTGACCACATCGCCGTGACCGGCGACCTGGTCAATCTTTCGCTTCCCGACGAATACAATCGCGCCCGCGGCTGGCTGCAAACGCTTGGCTCCCCCCGCGACGTCACCTTGGTCCCCGGCAATCACGACATCTATGTCCCCGGCGTCCAGCAATCGCCGGCTCAATACTGGGCGGATTACATGCGCGGCGACGACGGCCTCGACCGCTTTCCGTTCGTGCGCCGGCGCGGCAATGTCGCCTTGATCGGGCTGTCGACGGCGCTGCCGACGGCACCGTTGCTGGCGACCGGCCGGCTCGGCAAACGGCAGCTGGCGCGGTTGCTGGAAATCCTCGATCAGACACGCGGCTCGTTCCGCATCGTGCTCATCCATCATCCGCCGCTGACCCAACGTTATCTGCGGCGCCTGGTCGATGCCGCTGACTTGCGCGGCGTGCTCGCCGACAAGGGCGCCGAGCTTTTGCTGCACGGCCATGATCACCACCGCGCGGTGATCTGGCTCGACGGGCCGCAGAAGAAAATCCCCGCGGTCGGCGTGCCGTCGGCGTCGGCGCGCGGCAAGCACGGTGATGAAAACGCCGCCGGCTACAATTTATTCCGTATCGACGGCACGTTGAGCAAATGGAGCTGCGAAATGACCGCGCGCGAGCGCGATGCCGATGGCGTCATGCGCGAGGTCGAGCGGCAGACGCTAATTTAGGACTTCGTCGCCAAAATTAGCGCGACCGCGATCAACGTCACGATCCCCAGCAGGAAGCCGACCACCAGCGTGCCGAAAGTGCGCCAGCGCCGGCGGCGATATTCACGGCCGGCTTCGCCGCGGGTCACGCGAGTGACGAATTCCGGATCCTCGTCGAGCGCGCGCTGGCGTTCCACCAGGCGGCGCGCGACGTAAGAGGTCACCGCCTGGACGATGTCCGGGATGTCGTGGGACTCGGCGAGCACGCGGCGGCCGACGCGGGTGTCGTGCAGGAAGCGATAGGCCCGCTTGTCGCGCCCCATGGCGACATGGGCGACCGAATCGATCCACAACCGCGGCGTGTCGCCACGGCTCACGCCACGGTCGAACAGCTCGACCTCGGGCGGCAGTTCGGCAAACAGTGGATCGAGCGCCTCGTTCAAAAGCTCAAGGCGTGCGACTTCGGCATCGCGCAGATCGACCACGACGCTGGTGCGCTCGGCCGCCTCGACGCGCGCCTGATGCATCGCCTGCGTCAGCGGCGACGGCGGTGCGGCGGCGGCCGCCGGCGCATCGGATTTGCGCTTTCTACCCCACATCAAAAATCCGTCCGTTCCCTTGAGCGGATCATACACCAGCGGCTAGGGTCGCCGGAAGCGGCGGCGCGACCAGGGCGGATGCCCAAAAGGGAAATTATGGCCGATTCGGCGGGGAACGGCACGGAACATGGCCAGCCGCTGGTTGCGAACCAGCCGTTGCCGGTCGCCGGCCAGCCGCTGCTCGTCGCCGACCAGGTCACGCTGCAATACAAGACGCAAAACCATCTGGTCACCGCGACCTGGAAGGTGTCGTTCGAGGTCCATCGGGGCGACCGCTATGTGCTGCTCGGCCCGTCGGGCTGCGGCAAATCCTCGCTGCTGAAATCGATCGCCGGTTTTTTGCCGCCGGTGTCGGGCTCGTTCCATCTCGCCGGCAAGCCGATCGAGCGGCCGGGCTCCGACCGCATGATGGTGTTTCAGGAATTCGACCAGCTGTTGCCGTGGAAGACGGTGCTCGGCAACGTCATGTTTCCGCTTCTGGTCAACCGCCGCATGGCACGCGCCGCGGCGCGCGAGCAGGCCCGAAAAGTCATCGCCAAGGTCAATCTCGGCGCTTTCGAGAACGTCTATCCGCACATGCTGTCCGGCGGCATGAAGCAGCGCGTCGCCATAGCGCGGGCGCTCGCCATGGAGCCCGCGGTGCTGCTGATGGACGAGCCGTTCGCGGCGCTCGATGCGCTGACCCGGCGCAAGATGCAGGAAGAATTGGTCGCGTTGTGGGACGACGTCGGCTTCACGGTGATCTTCGTCACCCA
>JBAUYI010000313.1:0-11827 GCA_049584715.1 Xanthobacteraceae bacterium | reverse complement strand
CAGGTAGCCCGTCAGAGAATCGAAGCCGACGCTCATTTACAGCACAACATACTTGTTGTGTCGTTTTTGTCAATTGTGTCGTTTAAGCGCCATTCGGCTCTCGCCTTTTCGCTCCCGCGGGCGGATTAGCTGGTTCGGCAAAGGCCGGTACCCTTCCGGCGCATGTGTAAACGTGCCGAGCCGCGGCAACGGCAAGAATCCTCGCCCCCGCGCTTTCTCGGCGGCGGGCGCGTTCAACCGGAGTAAGTGTCATGTCGAAGCGCAGGATGTTGGTCGGGCTCCTTGGCGCGAACATCCAAGGGTCGATGTCGCCCGCGTTGTTCGCCGATGCTTTCGCGGCGGCCGGGATCGATGGCTATTATCATCTGTTGGACGCCGATCGATTGCCGGGGCGGCTGCCGCAGCTATACGAAGCGATCAAGACCGCGGGTTTCATCGGCGCCAACGTCACGTTTCCGTTCAAGCAGGAGATCATTGCGCTGCTCGATGCCGTGGACCCGAGCGCCGCTCAGGTCGGCGCGGTGAACACCGTCATGTTCGCGCCCGATGGCCGCTCTACCGGTTACAACTTCGATCGCGCCGGATGGCGTAGCAGCTTCGATGAAAGCATCGGCAGCGCCGGCGCCAAGGACGCCACGGTGGTGCAAATCGGCGCCGGTGGCGCCGGACGCGCTGTCGCTTTTGCCTTGATGGACCTTGGCGTTGCCGATCTCGTCCTGCACGACCTCGACACTGCGCGCGCCAATGCGCTGAAAGCCGATCTTGCGCGGCATTACGGTCCGTCGCGCTGCCGGCTCGCGCAGGATTTGGCGCGCGACATCGCGGCGGCCACGGGCGTCGTCAATGCCACCCAGGTCGGCATGCGCGGATTTCCCGGTAATCCGGTTCCGGTCGCGGCGCTCAAGGCCGCCCATTGGGCCGCCGACGTCATCTACACGCCGCTGCAAACCGAATTCCTCAAAGCCGCCGCCGCGAAGGGCGCCCGCACGCTCAACGGCAGCGGCATGTGCGTGCATCAGGCGGTCGCGGTGTTTGCGCAACTCACCGGCGTCACGCCCGACCCGGCGCGGCTGCGTCGCGCCTTCGCCACCGCCGTGGCCGCGCGCGATGCGGCGTTTGCCTGATGTGCGGATTGCGACAATGCGACAACCCTGTGACGATTATTTGATCCGCACGCCGCTTGCCATGGGTTCTTCAGGTTGTCCATAATGTCCGAACCGCGGCCGAGCGCCGCGATTGTTGAACTTCAAGTGGGCGATGCTTTCCAAGACGAGGAGGTCTTCTTTAACAGAATAATAAAAAGCGCGGCATAAGCGCCGGGAGGAGGACAGTCATGATCGACTGGTTCGTAGCCACGCTGCGTAGCTATCCGGAGCTTGCGATATTTTTGTCGCTGGCGATCGGGTTCTGGGTCGGCCCCAAAAAGCTGGGCGGCTTCAGCCTCGGCAATGTCACGGCGACATTGCTTGCCGCCGTCGTGATCGGCCAGTTGGCCATCACCATTTCGCCGAACGTGAAATCGATCTTCTTCCTGTTGTTTCTGTTCGCGGTCGGCTACGGCGTGGGACCGCAGTTCTTTCAAGGATTGGCGCGCGAAGGACCAAAGCAGATCGGCTTTGCTTTGATCGTGCTGGCGTTCTGCCTCATTGTGCCGTACTTCTGCGCCAAAGCAGCCGGCCTCGATCTCGGCTACGCCACAGGCCTTTATGCCGGCTCGCAGACCATTTCGGCGGCGATCGGCGTCGCCACCGATCAGATCATGCGGCTCGGCCTGCCGGCAGATCAGGCCAAGAGCATCGCCAACAAGATTCCGATCGGCTACGCCGTCACTTACATCTACGGCACGATCGGCTCGGCGATCATCCTGGCCAAGCTCGGTCCATGGCTGCTCGGCATCGATCTGGCCAAGGCTTGCGCCGAGTACGAAGCGCAGATGGGCGGCAGCGCCGGCGGCGAGAACGTGCTGTCGGCGCGGCGCAACTGGGAAATGCGCGCCTACGTCATACGACCGGATTCGCCCTATATCGGCCGGACCGTCGCGCAGACCGAAGCCAGCGTGACCAACGGCCGCCTGCTGATCGAGCGTATCCGCCGCGGCGAGCAGATTTCCGACACCAATCCCGACTTCGTGCTGCAGGCCGGCGATGTCGTCGCGGTCGCCGGCGCCCGCGAGCTCATCGTCAACCTGCTCGGCGAGGCCAAGGAGGTCGAAGACAAGGCGCTGCTCGACGTTCCCGTCGAGGCGGTCGATATCCTGGTCACCAACAAAGCCGTTGCCGGCAAGACGCTGCAAGAGCTGGCCCAGTCGCCCGCGGCCCACGGCGTCTTCCTGCGCAAGATTTCGCGCAACATGGTCGAGCTACCGATCCTGCCGGGGACGCAAATCGACCGCGGCGACATTCTCAATCTGGTCGGCAGCACGGCCAGCATCGCCGCCGCCGAAAAATGGCTCGGCTATGCCGACCGGCCGGTCGAAGCAACCGACATCGCGTTTCTCGGCGCCGGTATCCTGCTCGGCGGCCTGGTTGGCGCGCTCAGCTACAAGTGGGGCAGCGTCCCGATCAGCCTGTCGACCAGCGGCGGTGCGCTGCTCTCGGGCTTGGTTCTCGGCTGGCTGCGCACGATCCGTCCGATCTTCGGCCGGATTCCCGGCCCGGCGTTGGCTCTGCTGAACACGCTGGGACTGAACGTGTTCATCGCCGTGGTCGGCATATCGGCGGGTCCGGGTTTCGTTGCCGGCTTGAAGGAAGTGGGCATCAGCCTGTTCATCTGGGGCATCGTCGCCACGTCGCTTCCGCTCATCATCGCGGTCTATCTCGGTCACTACGTGTTCAAGTTCCACCCCGCGATCCTGTTCGGCGTTTGCGCCGGCGTGCGCACGACGACGGCGGCACTCGGAATGATCCAGGAAACCGCCAAGAGCAAGGTGCCGGCGCTCGGCTACGGCATGCCCTACGCCATTGGCAACACCGTGCTGATCATTTTCGGCCTGGTGATCGTGCTGCTGTATGCCTGAACCAAGTAACCGGGAGTCATGCGATGGCCGACCTTCCTACTCTGAAAAAATTCGAGACCCTGAGCCCGTTTGAAATCAAGGACGAGCTGATCAGTCTCGCCAAGAAAGCCTCGCGCACCACGCAATCGGCGTTCCTCAATGCCGGCCGCGGCAATCCGAACTGGATCGCCACGACGCCGCGCGAAGGCTTCTTCCTGCTCGGGCAGTTCGCCATCACCGAGAGCACCCGCGTGATGGAGCATCCTGCCGGCGTCGGCGGCATGCCGCAGGCGAATGGCATTGCCGGCCGCCTGGACGCGTGGCTGGGCAAGCACGCCGACATGCCGGGCGCCGCGTTCCTCAAGGCCATGGTGCCCTATGCGGTGAAGACCTTCAAATTCGAGCCGGATGCGTTCGTCCACGAGCTGGTCGATTCCATCATCGGCGACAACTACCCGGTGCCCGACCGCATGCTCGTGCACAACGAGCGCATCGTGCACGAATATTTGCAGTGGGCGGTGTGCGGCGATCCGCATCCGGCGGGCAAGTTCGACCTTTACGCGGTCGAGGGCGGCACTGCAGCCATGTGCTACATCTTCAAGTCGTTGAAGGCCAATCGCCTGCTGCATGCCGGCGACACCATCGCGCTCGGCACGCCGATCTTCACGCCCTATGTCGAGATGACGCACCTCGAGGACTACGACCTCAAGGTCGTGAGCATCCATGCGCCGCAGGAAAACCGCTTTCAGTACACCGACGACGAGATCAAGAAGCTGGAAGATCCGAAGATCAAGGCATTCTTCGTCGTCAATCCCGGCAATCCGTCGGGCATGGCCATCGACCGGGCGACGATCGGCAAGATCACCAAGCTGGTGAAGACCAAGCGACCCGACCTGATGCTGTTGACAGACGACGTCTATGGCACCTTCGTCAACGATTTCCGGTCGCTGCTCGGCGAACTGCCGCACAACACCATCGGCGTCTATTCCTACTCGAAATATTTCGGCTGTACCGGCTGGCGGCTCGGCGTCATCGCCGTCCACCAGGACAACATCTACGACAAGATGATTGCCAAGCTGCCCGATGCTGACATCAAGGCGTTGGACAAGCGCTACGGGCCGCTGACGCTGGAGCCGCGCAAGCTCAAATTCATCGACCGTATCGTCGCCGACAGCCGCGACGTTGCGCTCAATCACACCGCCGGGCTGTCATTGCCGCAGCAGGTGATGATGTCGCTGTTCTCGCTGAGCGAGCTGATGGACACGGAAAAGCACTACCAGAAGGCCTGCAGGGAGATCGTCCAACGCCGCATCCAGAACCTGGTCGAGGGTCTCGGGCTTGCCGACAAGTTGCAGCCGAACCCGAGCTATGACGCCTATTACGGCTTGATCGATTTCGAGTTCTGGGCGCGCAAGAATCTCGGCGACGAAGCGGCCGAGTATCTGAAAAAGAACATTCATCCGCTCGATCTGGCGTTCCGGCTGGCCGAGGCGCACGGCATCGTGCTGCTCAACGGCGGCGGCTTCGAAGCGCCGGAATGGTCGCTGCGGGTGTCGCTCGCCAACCTTTCCGACGAGGCGTACGAGGACATCGCGCGCGGTGTCCGCGCCATCGCTCGCGGTTATCGCGATACTTACGAGGCGACGCAAACCGCGGCGAAAAAATAGCCGCGGCTTGCGTGCGGCGCGCGCAAGCCGCCGTATTTGGAGCTTTCCCACCGGCGCAGCGCTGCTCGCCGCGCGAGCGGATGCTTGCAATAAAAAACCGTGGTGAATCAAAGCGCAGTTGCAACGCGGCGCCGCGGGCAAATTTGTCACAGCCGCGCCGAATCGCATCGACTCATTCGATAGAACGTGCGGCCGCCTTGACGGCAACGCAGAGATGCAGTCGGAATCGGCCAATACAAAGAAGCATAGAGAGCGGATTCGAGGTTGGACTGAAGAGCTCAAAATAAGCGAGGCGAAACAGCAAGCACCGACGCGGGGGCGAAGATGCGTTCAGTGTGTTCGTCGAATTTGCGGTCGCTTCATCTGCCGGCCGGCCCGGCGCGGCGGCGCTTCATTGCCGGCGCTCTCGGATTTTGTCTGACCTCGTTTGCGCCGATCGCACCGTCACTCGCGCAATCGCTGGTGCCGGCCGACCGTCAAGAGGTCGCCGACGAGGACACTCGGATCTGGACGCTGCAGAAGCTGCCGCCGCAGCAGTACATGCACGAGATCTATTGGCCGTACGCGCCGGACATGCCGGCATTTTTCCGCGACTCCTTGGTGCAGATCGTCGCCCGCAGCTATTACCTCGACCGCCTCAATTCCAACGGTACGACGTCGCAGGCGTGGACCGGCGGCGGCTGGCTCGCGTACCGTTCCGGCCTGATCGGCGACATGTTCGGCGTTCATGCCGCGCTCTACACATCGCAGCCGTTCTTCGCGCCCGGCGACGAGGGCGGCACCAAGCTGCTGACGGCGGACCAGAGCGCCCTCAATGTGGTTGGCCAGCTCTACGGGCGCCTGCAGATTCTCGACCAGGAATTGCGCGGCGGCCGCCAGCTGGTCGATACGCCGCTGATCAATCCGCAAGACAACCGCATGGTGCCCAACACGTTCTCGGGTGCCCAGTTGGTGACGCTGCCGGACAAGGAGCGCAGCTACGATTACTCGGCCGGCTTCTTGTCCGAGGTCAAGCAGCGCGACTCGAACGAATTCGTCCCGATGTCGCAGGCGCTGGTGGGCGCCACGACGCCGATCAACAACGGCGCTTACTACGCCATGGTCAAATATCGGCCGCTGCCCGGCCTCTCCACCGTGTTGATGGACTATCAGGTCAACGATTTCATCAACACCGGTTTCGCCCAGGCCGAGTACGATTTCAGGCGGCCGAAGGACGTTCCCAATTTCATCCTCGGCGCCAACGTGATCGATCAGAAAAGCATGGGCACGGACTTGCTCACCGGCATGCCGTTCCAGACCTATCAGGCGTCGGCCAAGGTGCAGACCTCCTACGTCGGATGGACGGCGTTCGCAGCGGGCTCGGCGACCGGCAATGAATCGAAAATCTTTTCGCCGTACGGCACCAAGCCGAACTACACCGATATGCAGCAGATTTCCTTCGACAACGCCGGCGAAAAGGCGCTCGGCGCCAGCCTGGCCTACGACTTCGGCTACGCGTTCGGCAAATACGGTCTTTCCGGCGTGACGGCGGGCGTCTGGGATACCCAGGGCTGGGGCGCCATCAATCCGGCCAACGGCATGAGCATTGCGGACCGCAACGAGCTTAACCTTTGGCTGCAATATCGTCCCACCTCGGGGCCGCTGCAGGGCTTGCGCTTCAAGGCGCAATATTCGGACGTGTGGCAGGCCGGCAATATCCGCAACCCGCAGCCGGAATTGCGCCTGATCGTCGACTATACCGTGCTGTTCCGTCCGCCGATCCAGTGATCGTGATTGCACGCGACGCGCTCTGTTTTAGGGCGTGCCATCATGGCAAACTCGGGTGACAGAGCGGGGAATGGAAATGCCGCAATGCTTGGTGCGCGGCCTGCGCAGCATCGAACTTGTCGCAACGAATCTTGAAGAGGCGGCGAGCTTCTACGAAACCATATGGGGTTTGACGCCGGTCGAGCGGCGCAACGATGCCATCTATTTTCGCGGCACCGGCGGCTATCACCACATCATCGGCCTGCATCGCGGCGCGCAGCCCGCGGTGGTGCGCATCGTGTTCGATGTCGGCGACCGGCAAGCGGTCGACACACTGCATAAGGCCGTGACGGCTGCGGGCTGTAGCGCGACTGCGCCCGGGCCGGTGGCGCTCCCCGGCAGCGGTTATGGTTTTGGCTGCAAAGATCCCGACGGGCGCAACCTCGCGTTCGTCAGCGGCTGCGCCGATCATGCGGACACGCACGATCAGCCCGACCGGCCGCGCAAGATCGTGCATGCCAATCTCAACGCGCGCGATCATGACTCAAGCCTCGCCTTCTTCGCCAAGACGCTCGGCTTCCGCGTGGTCGACGACAACGCGCCGCTGACGTTTTTGCATTGCGCCAATACCGACCATTGCTCGATCGTGCTGGCCAAGACCGATCTGCCCACGCTGAACCACATCGCCTTCGACGTGCCCGACTTCGACTCGGTGATGCGCGGCATGGGGCGCATGAAGGACAACGGCTATCCGATCGAATGGGGCCCGGGCCGTCACGGGCCGGGTAATAATGTGTTCGCCTATTTCTGCGGGCCTGACGAGGTGCCGTTGGAATATGCCGCCGAGGTGCTGCAGATCGACGATGGCTATCAGCCGCGCCACTCGGATTTCTGGAAATTCAAACCCGGCCGCTCCGAGCAATGGGGCCTCACCGCGCCGCGCTCGGCGCGCTATTACCGGGTGCAGCGGCTGTTCGGCTTCACCGCCGACGGCGATCGCGTCACGTGACAATAGGCGTCATTGCGAGGAGCGCAGCGACGAAGCAATCCAGGGCGGCGTCGCCGGGCTGGATTGCTTCGCTCCGCTCACAATGACGAGGCCGTAGTTTCGTCGCTCGATAGAGGGAGAAAATTTCGATGCGTCGCATGGTGTTGCTCGCTGCCGTCGTTGCGTTCGGTTATTCCGGGGGCGCGGCGGCGGAAGATTGGCCGACGCGCCCGATCCGCGCCCTGACCACCACCAGCGCCGGCGGCATCAGCGATGTCTTCATGCGCGCGCTCGGCGAAAAGCTGCGCGAGCGCCTCGGCCAGCCCATCGTTGTCGAGAACCGGCCCGGCGGCGCGCAGATGGTCGGCGCCCGGGCCTGCCAGGATTCCGCGCCGGACGCCTACACCATCTGCATCATCAATGCCGATGCGATGATCTACAACCAGTTTTTGTTCAAGAGCTTGCCGTTCGATCCGGTCAACGGCTTGCAGCCGGTCACCGATCTGTTCGATCTCATCCACATGCTGGTGGTGAATGCGGATCTGAAAGTCAAAAATGTCGACGAGCTGATCGCGCTGTCGAAGGCTAAGCCTGGCACGCTGTCCTATCTCACGCCGGGCGCGCCGATGGTGCTCTACATGGAGACGCTGAAGAAGGAGCGCGGCGCCGACTGGGTGCGGGTGCCGTTCAAGGGCGGCGGCGAGGCGGTCAACGCCATTCTGTCCGGCTCGACGCCGATCGGGCTGTTCGGCGAAGGCAACGTCGTCGGCCAGATCAAGGCCGGCAACATGACGCCGCTGGTGATGATGAACAATGTCCGTTCGCCGAATTTCCCCGACGTGCCGCTGCTCAAAGACACCGGCTACACCGGCGCGCCGTCGCGCGGCTGGTACGGCCTATTCGCGCCGAAGGATACGCCGCGGCCGATCGTCGACCGTCTTGCCAAGGAAATCGCGACAATCATCGCCGATCCGGACTTCGCCGAGAAACAGCTCAAAGGCCGCAGCCTCGTTGGCGCAGCCGACACGCCGGATGAATTCGCTCATCTGATCGTCGAGGACCGCAAGGTGGCCGAAGGCGTGGTGAAGGCCGCCGGCATGGAGCCGGAGTGATCCTTGTCATGCCGGCCTATTGCGTGGCGGGAAAAATCACCTCGCCATAGGTCGCCTTGTGCTCCTTGTTGATCCTGTTTGCCGGGAGTGGCTGTTTGTTCAGCGGATAAATGTTCGGATCTATCACCGAATACTGCGGCGCAACCGTGCTGTTGGTGACGATCCTGTCATAATAGCCCGCTGTGTAGCCGTCGTTCGCGCAACAGGTTGTATAGGGCGGGGAGATGGTTTGCTCGCTGATCTTGACGGCGCCGAAGTCGCCCAGGATCGACACGAATTTCGCCGGGTCGTCGTCGTTGCCCAGATCGTTCATGTCTCCGGCGACGATGAGATGCACCTTTGTGAGATCGACGTTGGCGCCGACGACGGTTTGGACATCGCGCTTGAATTGCGGAATATCCCAATAATAATTTCCGACATAGCATTTCGGGCCTGTGCAATTGTCCGGATATTGATGCGGCATGTGCACGATCACGAACAGCACGGTCTCCTTGCTGGCAACGTTCTCAAAATAGGCGATGTTGTAAGGCCTGCCCCTGTCGCCATGCGTTTTCTCCGCCCAGCAAACGTTCCTGAATTTCGTCGGATCGTCCGTGTTGTAGCCGTCGACCAGGGGGTTCGTCGTGTTCGGGGCGGCGACCAATGTCCAGTCCTTGGAATAGGCCAGCTCGATCTGCTCGGGTTCGCAATCGCTGATGATCGTCGTCCAGCCCGGCAGCTGGTTGTGCTCGAGCGCGCAGGAAATCATCGAATCGTCGTTGGCGGTGCATGTTCTCGATTGGGCTTTGGCCTGATCGAGCGCGATGAACTGCACCGGGCTTGGATTGGATTTGTCGTTCATCTTGTCGACGATGAGCTTGATCTGCTTTGCGAGAACATTGTCGTATTTGGTGGTCCAGCCGCCTTGGCTCTCCTTGGCGTTATATTCGATGACGCCGACCGAGAACTGGCTGCCCGCCATGGCGCCCGACGCCGGGCCGGCCGACGACAGCGCCAAGAGCGCGAGCGCCGCCGTCGAGATTTTCGACGACGCCCTGACAAAGGTCCACATGATGCAACCCCCAAAGTGATTGTGAAAACAATCGCCGGCGGAAGCTAGTCGCGCGCTGGCGCAACGTCAAACACGGCGCTTACGCGCGCTTCTTGCGCTTCTGCTGCATGTAGGAGCGCAGCACCGCGTTCATGCGCCGCTGGTAGCCGGCGCCTTCCTTCCGGAAATAATCGAGCACGTCCTCATCGACGCGGATCGAGATCGCCTTTTTTTTCGGCGGGATCACGAGGACAGCTTCGGACCAGTCGACGTCGAGCGGCACTGCGTCGGGATCGTTACGGACCGCTTCCTCGATATCCTTGTCAGTCAACGCATCGACGTCGGACCAATCAGTTTTGCCCTTCCGCCGTTCGCCCCATTTTCTCCTGATAATACGCTCGCCTCTCATTTCTTCTCGCGCGGCGTGCCGAGATGATCCGGAGGGTATCGCCGCGCCATGTGAAGACGACGGTGACGACGCGGCCTTCCGTTTCACCAATTGCTAGCCAGCGCTCCTCTGTGTCGCGGTCCGAGCGGCGCAGCAAGCTCGTGCCGTAAAAAATCTCGATCGCTTCGTCGAAGTCATGCTTGCGGCGGTTGCTCGCTGCCTTTTCCTCATTCCATTCGACTTCCCGAATGCGCTCGAACAACCGTCGGACTAAGATGCCGTCTTCCGCCATAGCGATCCGCCCCCGTACGGAGGTTGCGATACAATTTGTACCGCCGAGAGTTCGCTATGACGTTTCGAAGCCCTATGAACCACTACCGCTTTTCCCGGTTTCCTCAGCCTCTATTTCTGAGGGCCTAGCACCGCGAAAAACGGAAGCCTGCTTCGTCCGTACTTCGGCTGAGCATGTATATACACTTGTATTGGACGAGTGTCAAAGTCGTATAATTGCCTCTGCGCCTGTGGAAAACTAGGACAAACCCCGCCGGCCTTGCCGCTTCCCCCCGCCGCCCTATCTTCGCGCCGTATCCACGCTACCTTGGCGAATCACCATGCGTTTCACGCCGCAATTTCTCGACGAGCTGCGCGCGCGGCTTCCGGTTTCGGAGGTCGTCGGGCGGCGCGTGAAATTGCGCAAGGCGGGGCGGGAGTGGAAGGGGCTGTCGCCGTTCAACCAGGAGAAGACGCCGTCGTTCTTCGTCAATGACCAGAAGGCGATGTGGTTCGACTTCTCGTCGCAGAAGAATGGCAACATTTTCGACTTTCTCATGCTCACCGAGGGCGTGAGCTTCCCGGAAGCGGTGGAGCGGCTCGCCAGCCAGGCCGGCGTGCCGCTGCCGGCCTATTCGCCCGAAGCGGAAGCGCGCGAAGAGCGCCGCAAGACGCTGCACGACATCGTCGAAATGGCGGCAAAATTCTTCGAGACGACGCTGGCCGCGCGTGGCGGCGCCCGCGGCCGCGGCTACCTCGCCGACCGCGGCCTCACCTCGGCGACGCAGCTCAAATTCCGCCTCGGCTATGCGCCGGGCGAGCAATACGCGCTCAAGGAGCATCTCGGCGCGGCGAAAATCCCGGTCGAGGACATGATCGAGGCCGGGCTGATCGTCGCCGGTGAAGACATCCCGGTGCCGTATGACCGCTTTCGCGATCGCGTCATGTTTCCGATCAGCGATTGGCGCGGCCGGGTCATCGCTTTCGGCGGCCGTGCGCTGGAGAAAGAGGTCTCGGCGAAATATCTCAACTCGCCGGAGACGCCGCTCTTCCACAAGGGCGCGACGCTCTACAACATCGCCGCCGCCCGCAAGGCGGCGCACGAAGGCGCCCGCGTCATCGCGGTCGAAGGCTATGTCGACGTCATCGCCATGGCGACGGCGGGATACGAAGGCACCGTGGCGCCGCTCGGCACAGCCCTCACCGCCGAGCAATTGGCGCTGATGTGGCGGCTCAACGACGAGCCGATCCTGTGCTTCGACGGCGACGATGCCGGCCGCCGCGCCGCCTACCGGGCGCTGGACATCGCGCTGCCGCTGCTCAAACCCGGCAAGAGCCTCAAACTCGCAACCCTGCCCGACGGCCAGGACCCCGACGACCTCGCCCGCTCCGGCGGCCGCGACGCGATCGAAGACGTGCTCGCCGCGGCGCGGCCCTTGGCGCAAATGCTGTGGGCGCGCGAGAGCGAAGCCGGCTCGTTCGATACGCCGGAGCGCCGCGCCGCGCTCGAAGCGCGCATCGGCGACGTCACCAACACCATCGCCGACGAGACGGTGCGGCGTTACTACCGGCAGGATTTCTCGGCCCGGCTTCGCCAAATGTTCGCGCCGCAAAATTATACGCGCAACGAC
>JBAUYI010000312.1:0-14113 GCA_049584715.1 Xanthobacteraceae bacterium | reverse complement strand
CCGCAGGCGGGGGTGATGCCGCCGGCGCCGGCGATAGCGCGCGCGGCGCCGCGGACGAGCGCTCTTCGACGCTGGTGGAACTACCGGTGGGACGCTTGCCAAACACGAACGCAACTCCAACGCATTTTTAAGTTTGCCGCCGCAACAGCTTATCCAGCAGGCTAGAGCGCTGCTTCTTGGTCTCGACGCGCCCGGTGAGGAGCAGTGCCAATTGCCGGAACGTTTCGGCGGTACGATGGCCCGCGGAAATCTCCGCGATCATCTGCCCGTTATTGGCGGCGGCGCCGAACAATTGCGGCTCGAACGGTATGGTCGCCACCGGCTCGTCTTCCAGCGCCTTGGCGAAATCGGCGGCCTTGATCTCCGGCCGCTTCGGCACGCCGACCTGATTGAGACAGTAGCGCGGCAGGTGATCGTTCGGCCGCGCCGCCTTGAGCAGGTCGTAGAGGTTCTTGGCGTTGCGCAGATTGGCGAGGTCGGGCGCGGCGACGATGAGGATTTCGTCGGCGCCGATCAAGGTCTGCTTGCTCCAACCGGTCCATTGATGCGGCACGTCGAGCACTACGCAGGGCACCGTCGCGCGCAATGAATCGAAGATCGAATCGAACGCATCGGCGCCGAAATCGTAGACCCGCTCCAGCGTCGCCGGCGCCGCCAAGAGACTCAAATGGTCGGTGCACTTGGCCAACAGGCGATCGACGAAGGCGGTGTCGATGCGGTCAGGCGAAAACACCGCTTCGGCGATGCCCTGCGGCGGATCCTGGTTGAAATCGAGGCCGGCGGTGCCGAACGCCAGATCGAGATCGGTCACCACCGAATCGAGCATCTGATCGCGCGCCAGCGAGAACGCGATATTGTGGGCCACGGTCGAAGCGCCGACGCCGCCCTTGGCGCCGACCACGGCGACGATGCGGCCCACCGGCTTGGCATCGGGCGCCGAGAACAGTCCGCACACCGCGCGCACGACCTGCAAGGTGCCGATCGGCGCGATCAGATAATCGCTGACGCCGCGGCGCACCAGCTCGCGATAGAGCATGACGTCGTTCATGCGGCCGACGATGATGAGGCGGGTGCCGGCGTCGCAATAATTGGCGAGCTGGTCGAGGCCGTCGAGAATCTCCTCGCCGCGGTCGTCGGATTCGAGAATGATGACGTTCGGCGTCGGCGCGCTTTGATAGGCTTCGACCGCCGCGGTCAGGCCGCCCATCTGAATGCGCATATGCGCTTTGGCCATGCGCCGGTCTTCGCTGGCGCCCTGGATGGCGGCCGCGGTTTCCACGGTCTCGCAGAACGCCTGTACGGAAACGCGCGGCGCCGGCGCGATGTGCTCATCGCGTTCGACGCTATCCGTGACTGCGCTCTCCGCGGCTTGACTAGCTTGTGCCATCAGGTCCCGACATCATTGGCCAAAGTCGCTGATCTTGGCGGCATTTTCATTCGGATATCGCGTCGCGGTGCTGTCGCCGTCGCGATATTTCTCCAACACTTTGGTGCGCCGCATGGTGTAGGGCGGCGTCTCGTGCTGCGGCTGCACCAGGTCGGACGGATTTTCGACCATGGCGGCAAGATTGCGCTGGGTCGCGCAGCCAAAATTCCAGTGCGGCTGGTTTTCGAAATAATTGCGGTTGTAGCTCGCCCCGATATCTTCCGGCCACATGCCGCAGGGGCCGGCTTGCGCGGTGATTTTCGGATAGGTGATGCGGACGGTCGCCAGCGTGCGCGCATTGGCCGGATAGTTGCGCACCATCATGCTTTTCGGCGGCACGCCGGTCGCCGCCAGGATCGATTGAATTTCGCGCAGCGCCCCGGCGGCGGCGCCCGCGTTGACGGTGCCGGTCGGCAGATCGATCAGCACGCCGCCGGTGGCTTCCTGCTTCCAGGTTTGCGCGAATGCCAGCAATTCGGCGCGTTGCTCCGCAGTGAGCTCGCCGCGATTGGAACCGATGAAGATTTGCAGCGTGCGTTCGGCCTCCGTGATCGTGATCGGATGGCGCAAGCGGTAATCGTACGGCACGTCGGGCGCAGCCGTGGTGACCTGATCGGTCTGGCAGGCGCACACCAGAAGACCGAAGCCGATGACGATGGCGGCGCGCAACGCCGCCGCCGCGCTGCCGCGGCGACCGGTAGTCATTGTGCGGACGGTGTGCATCGATCGTCTCCTGACACCGGCTTCAATCGAGGATGAAGCCGTAGCGGCCGTGGTAGCTGTCCGGACCGTCGGGATTTCCGCCACCGCCGCCGACGCCGTAGATGCGGTTGAAGTGGCCCAGCAGAACCTGTGCCGGATCGCTCGGATCGGCGAAGCCGTCGTCGGGCTTCGACAGATCCTTCTGCGCCACCGCGCGCACGATGTAGGGCGTCACCAGCACCACCAGTTCGGTGCGCTGATTGATGTAGTCGTTGCTGCGGAACAGCGGTCCGAGAATCGGCAGCTCGGCAAGACCCGGCAGGCCGTTCATGTTGTGCTTGGTATCGTCCTGGATCATGCCGGCCATGGCCAGCGTGCCGCCGGACGGAATCTCCACCGTGGTATCGGCGCGCCGGGTGCGGATAGACGGGATAGTCGCCGACGCGGTGGAGCCGGGCTCGACGACGGTTATCGAATTCTGGGTCGACAGGTCCGACACCTCGGTCATCACCTTGAGGCTGATGCGGCCCTCGGCGAGCACCACCGGGGTGAAATTCAGACCGACGCCGAATTTCTTGAAAGTGATCGCCGGCTGGCAGGTCGTCGCCGCGCCCGGCGTGTTCGACACCGGGGAACAGGAGTAGCCGTTCAAGACGGGAAACTCGCCGCCGGCCATGAAGGTCGCGGTTTCGCCGGAAATCGCGGTCAGGTTCGGCTCGGCCAAGGTGTGAATGACGCTGGCCTGTTCCATGGCCTGCAACGTAGCGGTAACCGACTTGAAGGTGCCGTTGATCGCGGAGCCGCTGAGCGACTGACCGTAGGCCGAGAACGGATTGGTGTTGTTGAAATTGACGACCGCCGTGCCGTAACCCAGCGACCCGGACAGGTTGACGCCGAGCTGCTTGATGACGTCGCGCTCGACCTCGGCCACGGTCACCTTGAGCATGACCTGGTCGCGGCCGCGAACCACAAGGGCGTTGACGACCCGTTGCGCCGAACCGGTAGCGACGGTGCCGAAGAACGTCACGGCTTCGACCAGGCGCGACGCCATATCGTAAGCCTGCTGCGACTCCAGTTGGCTCGCCACGGTGCCGGACAGCACGACGGCATCGCCGATGCCCTCGATCGTGATGTCGTCGTTCGGCAGCACGTGCTTGAGCGCCGCGCGAATGCCGTTGAGATCGCGCATCACGGCGATATCGAGGCTGGCGATCTGCTTGCCCTGGGCGTCAAAGATGAAAACGTTGGTCTGGCCTTGCTTGATGCCGATGATGTAGGCGCGGCGCGAGGAGCGTACGACCACATTGGCGATCGTAGGATCGGCGACCAGAACATCTTTGATGTCGCGCGGCAGGTCGATGACAAGGGACTTGCTGACGCCGAGCGCCACGGAGTGCGATGAAACATCGCTCGCGGCAATCTGGATGGTCTGTATCGGCGGCGGGATCGCCGGCGCGTCGCCGGCGATGCCGGCTTGCCAGGGCACAAGCCATGACACGGCGATCAGGCCGGCGTGAGCCGCCGCGCGCATCCTTGTCCTTGTTGCCATGGTGAGGTCCCTTTGTCCGTTCAGTGGGATAGCGACAGGGTACTCACGCCGTAACGCACCGTATTCATAGGGCCGCGCCGGTCGCTGTCGTCGCCGCCGCCCTCGACGACCGACGATTGCGAGTCGACCAGGCTGCGCAATGCCAACGACAGCGTGCCGAGTTGACGCGACAGCGCCAGAGTGTCGGCCTGGTCGGGATTCAATTCGAGCGTCGCGGTCTTGCCGACCACGACCTTCTGGCCGGCCTTTTCCTCGACCGCCTGGTCGACCGCCAGCACGCGCACATTGCGCAGGATCGCCTCGCTGGTGATTTTCTCTATGCCGGTCAACTTTTCCGCCCCCTTGTCGCGCCGCGTCAGGATGACGTCGACGTGATCGTCGGGCAGGATGAAGCCGCCAGCGCCGTTCTCGGCGGAAACCTCCATCGATACCGCGCGCATGCCCTTGGGCAACACGGCGGCGAGGAAGCCCGAGCCTTTTGCGAACACGACCGCCGGATCGCGGATCGGCTCGCCGGCGGCGACCGGTATGCGCACGATGGCGCCGACGAATTGCTGCATCGCGTCAGGCCGTTCGGTCTTTTTCACGAAACTCTGTGTCGCGGCGACCTGCGGCCAGATCTGCCAGCCGACGTCGCCTTCGCCGATCAACTGACCGCGGCCGAGGTCATTCTTGGCGATCAGGATCTCGACGGTCGCGAGCGGCGGTGGCGGCGGCTCAGCCGGCGGCGGCGCCTCGTGGTGGCTACTGGCCAAATAGGCCGCAATCCCGCCAGCGGCGAGAGCGACACCGAGGACAACGAGACGCGCGGCTTTCATTACGCTTCACTTCCCACGTGACGGCGGGAAGCGCCGTCATCGCTGGATTTGACCAGCTATTCGTCAAGGCATGGTTAATGAGGCGTATCCAAATCGCGTTAATCTTGCGTTGCTTCGGCCCGCTGCGGGCGCGCGCCACGCTTACAGGCCGAGCGCCGTCATCCACTCGGTCTGCGGATAGACCACAAGCGCCGCGACCGCGAGCGCGATGCCGTAGGGCACGCCACAATCCGGCCGGTGCAGCCGCTCGGCCCATTCCCGGCCGAGCAGGATTTGCGGCATCGGCAAGGCGCGATACTGGATCAGCAACAACGTCAGCGCGCCGCCGAGCAGCGAGGCATAGATCAGATAATCGGCGAGATGGCCGACGCCGAGCCACAGCACCGTGGTGGCGGCAAGCTTGGCATCGCCGCCGCCGATCCAGCCGCGGGTGAAGCACAAGAAGGCGGCCACCAGCACCGCCGCGGCAACGCCGGCATGGATCAGCATGTCGTGCGCGCTCATCCCGGTGAGCAAAGCGAGCAGCACGAAGCCGCCGACCAGGATCAGCGACACCCGGTTGGCGATGGTCATGGTGAAAAGATCGCTGGAGGCGGCAAAGGCCATCATCGCCGGGAACAGCGTCAATCTGATCACTTCGGTCAACATGACGTCCCAATACCCGTTCACAAGTTTAAGGCGGGTTAGCAAAAGCAACGCACGAAACGCGACCAGAAACGCGAAAAGGCTCCGGCACGCGCCGGAGCCCTCTCGTAACCGAGTAAAGACGATGCTTACTTGAGGGCGGTCGAAACGCTGGAGAAGGTGTTCTTCAGGTTGGTGCCGAGGCCCTGGACGACGGCGATGATCGCAACCGAGATACCGGCGGCGATGAGACCGTATTCAATGGCCGTGGCGCCCGACTCGTCCTTCACGAAACGCGCAAAAAGGGTCTTCATGAGTTGGCTCCTTAAGGTCCACACGTGGCTGTCTGAGCGTGACCCAGCGGCCGTATTTTCCGGCCGTTAAGATCATCGGCGACGCTAACAACGAGAAATTTCAATGGGGTTAAATCGTTCGGAGAAACCGGCGGTATATCGCCTGTTCCGCTTTGTAGTTAACAACGTATTGCGATCGGGCGGGCGGCGACACTGCTGCGCAGCGAGCCCTTGAAGCTCCTGCATTAACGCGGCGGGGTGCGATCGTTTCCGCAACGCCGCCGTCGCGAGATGATGAATAGCAAACAACAGTTTCGATCGGGTAAGCCCGCGACGCAAAATTTGCATCAAATCGCCGTTTGACATCGCCGCCATGCGCATGACGCGGTTCCGCGGCCATTATCTTTCACGCCGTATTAATGGCCGCACCGATATCACTTATATCACTTGGAGCGTCGCCGCCGCCGCGCGGGCCTCACGCAGGGATCGACACATGTTTCTGCCGCCAGACGGCGCACCGGGCCCCGACAGCGTGGGCCTCGAGCTGCTCGCGTTCTTCAACAGCGTTGGCGAAACGTTGACCAAGAACATCTGGATCTCGCTGGCGCTGGCCGCCGTCTTCACGGTGCTGACCTCGTTCTGGGCCTGCAATCCCGGCCGGCCGTGGTGGAAGAAGCCCGATATCGTCACCGATCTTTGCTACTGGTTCTTCATCCCGGTAATCACGCGTTACTTGCGCATCGGGCTCCTCATCGTCGGCGCCGCGCTGTTGTTCGGCATCACCACGGCCGACGGCCTCGTCGCCTTCTACGACAACGGCCACGGGCCGCTGGCCGCGCTGCCGATCGCCGTGCAGATGGTGCTGTTCCTCCTCGGCGAAGATTTCATTCTGTACTGGACGCACCGCGGTTTCCACGGCGAGCGGATGTGGAAGTACCACGCCGTGCATCACTCGTCCGAGGAACTGGAATGGATCTCGGCGGCGCGCTTTCATCCGGTCAACCTGTTCCTCGGCAGCGTGTTTGCCGACGTCGCCTTGCTGCTTGCCGGCATCTCGCCGAACGTCTTCCTGGTGCTCGGGCCTTTGACCATCGCCCATTCCGCCTTCGTACACGCCAATCTCGACTGGACGCTGGGGCCGTTCAAATACGTCATCGCCGGGCCGGTGTTCCACCGCTGGCACCACACCGCGGCGGAGCGCGGCGGCGAGCGGAATTTTGCCGCGACCTTCCCGGTGCTCGATGTCATGTTCGGCACCTTCTATATGCCGGCCGGCGAGCTGCCGGGTCACTACGGCATCGCCGAGCGCGAATTTCCCAAGACGTTTCCGGCCCAGCTCGCCCATCCGTTCACGCAGTGAAACGGCGTTAAGCGAGCGTCACCGCGCCGCCACGCCGCTCCGGCCGGCCGATTTGCACTTCATTCACTATTTTGCAGTCAAGTGGACCGGTCACAGTACGGGTTCTTTGGTCGTCGAATCCGCGTAGCGTTTCGGAGAGTATCGATGACGGCGTTGTGCTTGCGCGGCCTCGCGGCGCTCAGACCGCTTTGTTGGCTGGCGATGGCTCTCTTTCTCACGGCTTCCGCGGTCCGCGCCGACGACAGGGTCGTCGTCCATCTCGACGAAGCGCGGATCATCAAGCTGCCCGACCGGGCGACCACGGTGGTGATCGGCAACCCGCTGATCGCCGACATCTCGGTCCAGCCCGGCAACCTTGCCGTCGTCACCGGCAAGTCCTACGGCGCCACCAATCTCATCATCCTGGACAAGAGCGGCGCGGTGCTGACCGAGCACGACGTTGAAGTCCAAGGGTCGACCGACAAGATCGTCGTGGTCTATCGCGGCGTCAATCGTTCGACTTACAGCTGCACGCCGGAATGTGCGGCACGGATTACGCTCGGCGACGACACGCACTTCTTCACCGACGCACTCGCCCAAGTGACGTCCCGCAACGCCCAGTCTCTGGCTGCCGGAGCCGGCACAGCGCACTGAGCGCACGCGCCAAGGTTGACGAGGTCTTAAAGCCGCTCGCCGGTTAGTGGCGGTCGCTGCAACCTATCGCCAATAGCTGCCGGGTTAATGCTTGCACCGTGGGCGCGCGCCGATGCGCGGGCCGCACTGGGTGAGGGTGACATGTTCGAGCAGCTGAAACCAAAAATTTCAGCGCGGGCAGTCCGGCTGTTGTGGTCGCCGCTGCCGCGCCGTTTCGTTTCGCAAAACAGGGCATCGACCACCGTCGAGTTCGGCCTGCTGGCGGCGCCGTTCGTCGCCTTGATCTTCGCGATCCTGCAAACCGCGATCCTGTTCTTCGCCGGGCAGTCGCTCGAGACCGCGGCAGCCACGGCGGCGCGGCTGGTCCTGACCGGCCAGGCGCAGACGCAAGGCTGGACCGCGGCGCAATTCAAGTCGCAGGTCTGCAGCGTCATCACCGGCCTGTTCAATTGCGCGAGCGGCGTTTATGTCGACGTCGAGACCTATTCGTCGTTTGCCGCGGTGGGGCTGGGCATGCCGGTCAGCGGCGGCACCTTCAACAGCGGGAGCCTCGGCTACAATCCCGGCGGCCCGGGCGACATCGTGGTGGTGCGGCTGTATTACAAATATCCGGTCTATGTCGATCTGTTCGGCTTCAACCTGAGCGGCTTGAACGGCGGCTACAATCTGTTGGCCGCCACCGCCGTCTTCAAAAACGAACCCTACGCGGCATCCTGAGGAGACGGGCCATGATCGCTCTCGCTCGCAATATGTCCCGCAGCGTCACGCGCTTTGCCAAGGCGCGCAGCGGGCTGGCTGCCGTCGAGTTCGCCATGCTGCTGCCGATCATGATGACGCTCTATCTCGGCTGCGTCGAGATCACGACGGCGGTCGCCACCCAGCGCAAGGTCACGCTGACCGCGCACGCGCTTGCCGACCTGCCGAGCCAGTTCACCGCCGTCACCAACGCCGACATGACCAATATCCTCAACGCCTCGTCCGACATCATCGCGCCCTACGCCGCGGCCCAGCTCAAATCCGTGGTGTCGGAGCTTGCCATCGACGCCAACGGCCAGGCGACCGTGGTCTGGAGCGATACGCTCAACGGCACGGCGCGCACGGTCGGTACCGTCGTCAACATCCCGGCGAATCTGGCGGTGCCGAACACCTATCTGCTGCTCGGCGAGGCGCAGTACAGCTACAATCCGACCTACGGTTTTGTCGTCACCGGCACGCTGACCCTCAGCGACCAGATCTACATGCGGCCGCGACAGTCGAGCTCGGTGGCGCGGAAGGCGTCGTGATATCAGACGACGTAGGACGGATGACTTTCTAATCCGTCGTCCGTCATCTGACCTCCGGTATCGGCAACGCCGTCGTCGACTTGATCTTTTCCATGGCGAAGCGCGAGGTGACGTTCTTCAGCGGCACCGCGGCGATCAGTTTTTTGTAGAACGTGTCGTAGCCGGCAATGTCGGGCACCACGACGCGCAGCATGTAATCGACGTCGCCGGCCATGCGGTAGAATTCCATCACCTCGGGCATGGCGCCGACCGTTTGCGCGAAGCGGTCGAGCCAGTCCTGGGAATGATCGCCGGTCTCGATCGAGACGAAGATGGTGACGCCGAGCCCGATGCGGTCCTGATCGACCAGCGCGACGCGCTTCTGGATGACGCCTTCCGATTCCAGCCGCTGGATGCGCTTCCAGCACGGCGTCGACGACAGGCCGACCCGGGAGCCGATCTCGGCAACCGATAGCGCGGCGTTCTCCTGCAGAACCGCAAGGATTTTCCGGTCAATGGCGTCCATAGTGGCGAATAATCTTCCAAATTTGCAACGACCATCCTCTATATATAGAAGATTATTCCAAATCAAGGCTGTCCCATCAAAAACGCCTCGACTTCCGCCCGGGTCGGCGAGCCCGCCGAGCCGCCGACCCGGCTGCATTTGATGCCGGCGACCGCGGCTCCGAAGCGCATGGCCCCGACCTCGCTGCGCCCTTCCGCCAGCGCCAGCGCGAAGCCGCCGTGGAATGCGTCGCCGGCGCCGAGCGTATCGACGGCAGCGATTTCGAACACCGGCAATTGGCAGAGCTTGCGGCCTTCGAAAAACAAAATGTCGTTCGGTCCGTTGCTCACCGCGAGAAAGGCGTCGGTCTTGCGCGCAATGCGCTCGAGCCCAGCGGCGAGATCGGCGGCGCCGGTGGTGGCGCGCAAACATTCCGAGGAAAAGATCACGTGAGTGGCGAGGCGAAACAGCGGATCGTCTTCGTCGGTCGGCCGGTCGCCGTCGAGGATCACCGGCAGATTGCGCCGCCGCGCCGCCGCGCAGATCGGCTCAACGAATGTCGGATAACGGTTATCCGCCAAGACCGCGTCCGCTGCCGCGACGATCTGGTCCGGATCGGCCGGCGTCGTCGTGGCGATTCTTTCATCGCGATAGGTCACGATGGTGCGGTCGCCGCGCGCATCCATGAAGATCGCCGACAGCGCCGTCGCCAAGCCGTCGACGCGCTGACAGAACGTGCAATCGATCTTTTCGCGCGCGAACGCAGCCAGCACGCGATCGCCGTTGGCGTCCTCGCCCGCGGGTCCGCCCATCGGGCCGGCGAGCGAGGCGCGGCCGCCGAGGCGGGCGATCGCCACCGCCGCATTGGCCGCACAGCCGCCGTTGACGACGAAAAATCCCGTCGCCTGCACTTTGCCGTCAGGCTGCGGGAATTGCTCGACGCGAAACACCTCGTCGAGCACGATGATGCCGGTGCAGAGAATGCGCGGCGCCT
Source organism: Xanthobacteraceae bacterium (assembly GCA_049584715.1). Classification (GTDB taxonomy): domain Bacteria; phylum Pseudomonadota; class Alphaproteobacteria; order Rhizobiales; family Xanthobacteraceae; genus BOG-931. Next base: position 3,947 of record JBAUYI010000312.1, on the reverse strand, counting down.
CAGACGAGGACATGTTAATCAAGCACCTGGCAGCCATCCTCGACGAAGCTGCGAATGAGATGGTGGGCGATGGCGACCGATGGCGGCGTGGTCAAGCCGTCGGGATGGCGGCCGCCGAGCATCAGCGCCAATTCGTCGCGTGAAAACCAGCGCGCGTCCTCGATCTCGCTGCGGTCGATGACGATATGGTCCGACAGCGCCTGCGCGTGGCAGCCGATCATCAGCGAGCTTGGAAACGGCCACGGCTGCGACATGGCATAGGTGACCTTGCCGCAGTGGATGGCGGTTTCTTCCAGCACCTCGCGCCGCACCGCTTCCTCGATGGTTTCGCCCGGCTCGGCGAAACCGGCCAGCGCCGACCACATGGTCGGCGCGAACCGCGGCGAACGGCCGAGCACGCAGCGATCGCCCGCGATCGCCAGCATGATCACGACCGGATCGGTGCGCGGGAAATGCTCGGCTTTGCACGACGGACAATCGCGCCGCCAACCGCCCTGCATCACCTGCGTCGGCGTCCCGCAATTCGGACAGAAGCGGTGGCGCGCATGCCAGCCGATCAGCGCCTTGGCCTCGGCGAGCGGCGGCAGATGCGCGGGGTCCACCAAACCCTCCACCGCGATGGTGCGCAGATCGGTGATTTTCAGATCGTCGCGCGCCTTGAGCGGCTCGATCGCCGCCGGATCGAGGCCGAAGCCGAAGCGGGGCACTTCGCCCAAGAGGCCGAGGAAGATGGTTTCGCGCGCGCTGCCGAACGCGGATGCCTCGGCCGGCGAGAACAGCGGTTCGATGGCCTCGCCGCGCTGTTTCATCACCACGAGCTCACCGCCGACGACGTAGCCGCCGGCGCGATCGTCTTGCAAAAATTTCGCCAGCGCCGCGTCGTCGGTGCGGCGGTCGGCGGCACGATCGATGGCGCTCGCCGTGTAGCCGAGGTGTGGTCGCGGGCCGAGTTCGGGGCGTTCGGGCACGATGCGGGGATCAATCAATCACTCAGCCGCTTCGCGCAACGGCCGCGGATAGATCGCGTCGTAAAGCTCCGGCCGTTGCCATTGCGGGCCGAGCACGCCTTGCTTGGCGCCGCAGCCGGCCGACGAGCCGACCTGGTCGCGACCGGCGCGCAGCTGGCGCACGCGCTCGAGGCTGACATCGACCAGGCTCATGCCAGCGACCGTGCTCTCGAACACGATCTCCTCCGGCGTCGCCACCATGGCAAGGCCGCGCTGGCCATGATCGAACAGATTTTGCGTCGTCACCACGATGGCAAGATTTTCGATGGCGCGCGCCCAGATCAGCGTCCGCCACGTCGCCCACAGCCGGTTCTTGTCCGTGCCCGCCGGCATGAAGATCAACTCGGCGCCGCGCAGCGCCAACGCGCGCGACACTTCCGGCATATAGACCTCGCTGCACATGGCGAGCCCGACCTTGCCGTGGGTGGTGTCGAACACCGGGAAATCGTTGCCCGGCGTGTACTGGAATTCCCAATCCTTGCCGCCGGTATATATCCACGGCCCGTTCGGATGGGTGCGGCGGTAGCGCGCCGGCGCGCGGCCGTCGGGATAGGCCATGACGATGAGATTGTAAGCGGTCGCCGCCTTGCGATCGATCGGCTCGATGGTGCCGAATACCACGTGCACGCCATGGGTCGCCGCCGCCTCCGCCATGGCCCCGATCGGATCGAAGGTCGCCGGCATGCGCCACGGGCCGGGATAGGTTTCCGGGAAACAAACGAAATCGGCGCCCTCGTGGGCGGCGTGCTCGATCGCGCTGACCGCGTCGGCGACATTGCGCTCATCTTCGCCGGGACGGTGCGAAATCGGCTGCACAATGGCGATGCGGAAGGTCATTGCGGGCTCCTGATCGCGCTTTTCCCCATAAATTCCGGGGCTTCCTCTCGGTGGCGGATTGAAGCCGCGGCGTTCGATAAGGTCAAGTCGGACTCGACCTTGGCAATGCTTGACCCGGACAGGGGTCCCGGACCAACGTCGGCAAAACGAAAGGAAAGACCCATGCCGCGCACGCCTCGCATCGCCATCATCGGCGGCGGCATCGGCGGACTGGCCGCGGCGCTGGCGCTGGAGCGGCGCGGCGCCGACGTGTTGGTGCATGAGCAATCGGCCGCGCTGAGCGAGATCGGCGCCGGGCTTAATCTCACGCCGAACGCGGTCAAGGCCTTGCGCGCGCTCGGCCTCGAACAGGACGTTCAGGCGATCGCTGCGGAAACCGATTTTTTGAACATCCGCAGCTGGAAAAGCGGCCGCTATATTTCGCGTACCAAGCGCGGCGATTTCCGGCAAAAATTCGGCGCGCCGAATTTGTCCGTGCATCGCGCCGACCTACTCGAAGTTTTGGGCGCCGCGCTCAAGACGACTGAACTGCGCTTTGGCGCCCGCTGCGTCGGCGTCGAAGGCGGCACGCGTTCCGCCACGGCGCGCTTTGCCGACGGCAGTACGATCGAGGCCGATGTCGTGGTCGGCGCCGACGGCATTCATTCGGCGGTGCGCGAAAGCTTGTTCGGCGCCGACAAGCCACGCTTCACCGGCTGCATCTGCTGGCGCGGCATGGTGCCGGCGGACGCCGTGCCGGCCGACATCGACATGAAGAACGGCGCCCTGTGGATGGGCCCACACGGCCATGTGGTGCATTACCCGGTGCGCCGCGGCGAGCTTCTCAACATCGTCGCCCATGTCGACAGCAATGCCTGGACGGAAGAATCCTGGACGCGGCAGTGCGACGTTGCCGAAGTGATGACGACCTATGCGGCGTGGCATCCGGCGCTGACCAAACTCTATCCGTGCAGCGAGCGCTGGTACAAATGGGCGCTGTACGACCGCGACCCGCTGGAGCAATGGAGCGTCGGCCGCGCCACGCTGCTCGGCGATTCCGCCCACGCCATGCTGCCTTATCTCGGCACCGGCGCCGGCATGGCGCTGGAAGACGCCTGCGTACTCGCAGCCGAGATCGCGCGCGGCGGCGACGATCTCTGCGCGGCACTGTTGAGCTACGCGCGCGCCCGCGTGCCGCGCACCAAGGCCGCCGTACTCGGCGCCCGCGCCCGCGCCAAGGAAAATCATCTCGCCTCGCCCTGGGCGCGGCTCAGGCGCGACCTGACCTTCAAGCTGCGCGAACGCTTCGGCGGCGAAGACAACACCGCGTTCAAGGTCGGCTGGCTTTACGAATACGACGTCGGGCGCGAGCTCTCGTAGGATGGGTAGAGCGCAGCGAAACCCATCATCGCTCCTCGCGGCTGCATGGTGGGTTTCGCTGCGCTCTACCCACCTACAAAACGCGTTCGCGGATCGCGGCAACGAAGCGCTTCATGGCATCCGCCGCGTAATCGCGCCGCGGCACGGCGCCCCAGACCGGCTTCGGCCAAGCCGCGTCGTCCTTGCGCCGCGCCACGATATGGACGTGCAGCTGCGGCACCACATTGCCGATCGCGGCGACGTTCAACTTGTCGCAGCGCGTTTCATCTTTCAGCGCGCGCGACACCAGCGCCAGCTCATCCATCAACAGCGTTTGCTCGGCACCGAGATCGATGATCTCACTCGTGCCAACGCGCCGCGGTACCAGGATGATCCAAGGGAAATTGGCATCGTTCATCGCCAGGAGCCGCGACAAAGCAAGATCGCAGATCGGCACCGTGTCGGCGGCAAGCTGAGAATGCAGCGACCAGCCGGGTTCGGACATTTCAGCTCCTTCATCTTCCCGCCCCCGCGAAGCGGGGGAGGGGGACCACTGGAGCTCGCGTAGCGAGCGAACCGTGGTGGAGGGGGCGCCGGACGCGGAGCTTCGTTTTCGTCGCGGAAGAATCTCTTCGCAAGAAATAGCGAGCGAGCGAAAATGTTTGGACATCACCAAGACTCTTGCGTCGCGTTGAGGCCCGCGCCCCCTCCACCACCCCTTCGGGGTGGTCCCCCTCCCCCGCTATCGCGGGGGCGGATGTTAGT
>JBAUYI010000311.1:0-1965 GCA_049584715.1 Xanthobacteraceae bacterium | reverse complement strand
AGCATCGGGAGCACGGCGAGCACCGGTTGGGGCGTGACCGTGTCGGCCACCCGTTCGAGGACGCCGTCGGCCAGGGGGAACACCCGCACGCCGGCAGCCTCGGCGCGCCGGCACGCGTCCTGCACGGTGGGGTCGTCGTCGCCGTCCGGCGCGACGTAGAGGGACTCGACGGGAACGCCCGCATCGAACGCGCTCCGTATGAGCTCCGCCCCCTCGGCGACGAAGGCGCGCTCGCTCCAGCGAGCCGAACGCTTCTGCAGCAGCCCGCGCAGCCGGCGGATCCGCCGGTGCGAAAAGGCCAGCCGCTGGGTCAGGAAGCGACCTCGGCCACGGGCGCATTGGACAGGGCGTCCTGCGCGGTGACCACGAGTGCACCGAAGGCCTCGGCGTCGCTCACGGCCAGATCGGCCAGGACCTTGCGGTCGACCTCCACGCCGGCCAGGTGCAGGCCGTTGATGAACCGGCTGTAGCTCATGCCGTGCTGCCGGGTCCCGGCGTTGATGCGCTGGATCCACAGCTTGCGGAAGTCGCCCTTGCGCGCGCGACGGTCCCGGAAGGCGTACTGCATCGAGTGCATGAGCTGCTCATTGGCCGCTCGGTAGGAGCGGCTCTTGTTTCCGTAGTACCCCTTCGCCTGCTCGAGGACAGCGCGATGGTGCTTGCGGCCGTGGACGGACCGCTTCACTCTGGCCATGGGGGTGCTCCTCTCATCAAGGTCTCGGTGTGTCGGGTGGGTGTGCGCCGGAGCGCGGTGATGATCGCCTGCGCTCAGATGCCGAGCATCCGGCGCGTCGCCCGCTCGTCCGCCTTGGAGATGTCGGCCTCGCGGCCGAGCCGGCGTGTGCGGACGCTGCTCTTCTTCTCCAAAATGTGCGAGCGGAAGGCCTTGCGACGGCGCAACCGGCCGGAGGCGGTCACCTTGATGCGTTTGGCGGCGCCCCGGTCTGTCTTCATCTTCGGCATTGCGTCATCCCTCTTCGGCTGATGCTGCGACTTCGCTGACTCCATTGGTCCCACCGGCCGCCGGCGCACTTCCGTTCCCCTCCGGAGGAGAGGCCGTCTCGCCGCCCGCCCCGTTCCCGGCTGCCGGATCGGCAGACGCTTGCGGAGCGCCGGCGCCCGGCTTGTCGGTGCGCTGCTGCGCCTTCTCCCTCGACTGGGCGGCCTGACGGGCCCGCTTGTCGGGGGCGAGCACCATGATCATGTTGCGGTTGTCGAGCTTGGGCTCGGCCTCCACCTTGGCGATGCCCTCCATCTGCTCGGCGATGCGGTCAAGAATCCGCTTCCCGTGCTCGGGGTGGTACACCTCGCGGCCTCGGAACATGATCGTGATCTTGACCTTGTGCCCTTCGCCCAGGAACTTGGCCACTTGTCGGGTCTTGGTGTCGAAGTCTCCCGGACCGATTTTCGGCCGGTACTTCATCTCCTTGATCCCGACGTGGACCGTCTTGCGGCGGCTCTCCTTGGCCCGCTGGGCCTCGTCGAACTTGAACTTGCCGAAGTCCATGATCCGGCACACGGGCGGGTTGGCCATGGGTGCGACTTCGACGAGGTCGAGATCGAGCTCCTTGGCGATCGCCAGGGCCTCGGGGAGCGGCTTGATGCCTAGTTGCACACCATCGGGGTCCACGAGCCGGACTTCACGGGCACGGATTCGGTCATTGATCCGGTGCTCAGTTGTGGTTTCAGCGACGATGCGACATCACACCTCTCACTCGGGCCGGCGGTCCTTCCGCAAGCCAATCGGTGGAGCGAGGCCGACCAACGGGCAGAGCCCGCGCCCGAGGGGAGATCGACCTGGCGCACGCTGCGCCCCGCGTGGGCGGGGTGGTGGCCAGGTGGAGGCCGCTCAGTGGGGGCCCCGCTTCCATGTAGTCAAGGAGCATAGGGTACCAGCATGAGCAGCCTGTGGACACCGTCGGGAGAGCATTTCCCCAAGAGGGAGGGCGACCACGACGCCCCGCC
>JBAUYI010000310.1:0-15979 GCA_049584715.1 Xanthobacteraceae bacterium | reverse complement strand
GAGCCGCACTGCGCCTTGCGGAAGTCGTTCCACTTCATGCCGTTGAGGGAGCCGGCGTCTTTGGCGGCTTTATATTTTGCGCTGCACTCGGTCATCGTCAGCGCCTGAGCCGAGGTGCCTTGCATGGCGATGGCGGCGAGCACCGCGCCCGCGCAGATCGCGGCATAACGTATTGTCATGACTATGTTCCTCCGTTGTGGCGTCTTTGAAAGATCTGGCCGTTGCGACGGCCGGGCTAAAGCGACCGCGACAATTCCTGTTCCGTCGGCAACTTTCCGTCAGGCGTCAGCTGGTTGACGACCTCCGGCAAATACTGACTTAGACCCGCTAGCAAATCCTGGCGCGACAATCCAGTGTTCGCCGTGAGGGCTTCGATCTGATCGCTGCCCAGCGCCTTGGCCAGATCGTCGGACGAAATCGCCTTGTTCGGCCCGTTGTCGACCCAGCTCTTGGCGACGTCGCCATGCCCGCTCTGCTGAAATTGCTTGAGCAGATCGCCGAGACCGCCGCTGAGGATGCCGCCCGCGGCACCTCCGGCCAGCACGGTCCCCAAGCCATGTTGCAGGATATCGCTGAGGCCGCCGCCCGGGCTCGCGGCCTGGCCGCGGCCAGGAGTGCCCGGTGCCGCGGGCGCGGCGGGAGCAGTCGTCTGACTCGTGAAGCTTTTGAACGTTTTGTAGGCAAGCAGGCCCAGGATCGCCATGGTCATCGGCGACATGCCGCCGCCGCTTCCGGTGCTGGGACCGCTCGGGCCGCGCGGCCCATGCTGCATACCGTTGAGGACATCCATCAGACCCATAATTAGCCTCCCTTTGAGTGAGCGCCGCAGCGCCTATCGTTTAGCTAGGTAAGCAGCGCCTATGGATTAGCTAGGCAAAGTGCCACAGGAATGTGGTCGAAATGGCATGCGCCAAACCTTAGCGCGAGTGGACTAAGGACGAATGACAGGCCGTCGCCGATCGATTCGACCTTGTCACCCTTTATGGTCGTGATCTTTATGGGCGTGATCGTGCGGCGTGCCTATCTTGTCGCCGCAGCCGGCGCGGGTCGCCCAATATTCCCAGGCCCGCCAGGTTTCCGGCATGTTCGGCTTGTAGCCCGCCGCCCGCGCCGCGATCTCGCCCTTGGACAGCGGCTTCGGCTTGCCGCCCATGCGCATGGCGTTCATCTGCACCCGCGCATTGCGCGGCAGATAGACCGAAAGCCGCACCACTTCGATGATCGAGCGCGCCGCCGAGGCGAAACCGTGACCGCGCATCAGCGCGACGCTGCCTTTGCCCATGCACTTCGCCAGGTCGCGGCCCTGCGCCATGTTTCGCACCAGCAAATCCGTGTCGCCGAATTTCTTGCGGATGTCCCACACCGGCACCTTGCCGCCGATAAAGCTGCCGGAATGGATCACCGGCTCGAGCGGCTTTGAGACGATGCCGAACGGCAGGGTGTCCTCGGCATGAGCATGCACCACCGCCACGATATCGGGCCGTGCCTCGAAGATCGCGGCGTGGATGAAGCGCTCCAGATAAGGCTGCCGCTTGTCGTTGACCGGTTCGCCCATCTGGTCGAACTCGATCAGGTCGTGGTGCTCGACCAGTTCCGGCGCCAGCGAGCGCGACATGAAGAAGCGCTTCGGATTGTCGGGATGGCGCAGGCTGATATGGCCGTAGGCATCGACCACGTCTTCGTTGGAGAGAATGCGGTTGGCGACGACGAGGTCGCGCAGGAGATCGTCGAGTTGGCTCATGATGGTTCTTTCCGAGTGATCAATCAGCCGTAGGTGGGCACGAACAGGTCGTCGACTTTCACGCCCCGGTCCGTCAGCCCAAGTGTCTGCTGATAGGTGATGAGGGCTTCGATGGTACGGCGGTTCGGCTCCACGCCATAGGGCCACGGATCGCCGTTGAACACGTCCCAGATGTCGTCGATCTCGCGCATCAGGAACGGCGTCATGTAGCGTACGGCGCGTAGATTGAACAGTTTCCGCAGCGCGATTCGCTTCGATTTCACGAACGCGTCGTACAGGCTCGTCGCCACGAACGGGTAGCGCTCGTAAACGCTCTTCTTGATGGCGACGGTGTGCATGATCGGGTAGATACCCTTGCGCTTGTAGAGGTCCTTGTCGACATCGACGAAATTCGGAAACAACCGCGCGACATTCGGATCGGTTCTGATTTCTTCCGGCAGGCTCGTGCCGAGTGTAGCGTCGATCTCGCCCGCGGCCAGCAACTGGCCGAGCGTCTTGTCGGTCTTGTTGTTCTCGATCGACATCCTCTTCAGAAGCGGCAGCACCGTCGGGCTGCCGTGCGACCCCGCTTCGTTCATGGCGCCTTGCACCCAGCGAACCTTGGTGAGATCGACGCCGAATTCATGATGCAGGATACCGTTGATGAAGATCGCCGCCGTCATCGTATAGAGCGGCACGCCGATGCGCTTGCCCTCGAGATCCCTCGGCGTTTTGATACCGGACTTCTTGTTGACGGCGATGTAGCCCATGCGGAAGGCAATCGACGGAAATACCGGGATGGCGACAAACGGGCATTCCTTGCGCGTGAACCGCTGGCTGAATTCGGAAAGCGAATATTCCGAGACGTCGAATTCCTCGCCGCCCGACATCCGGTCGAAGATCGGCCGCGGCTGATCGATGGCGATGAAATTGAGATCGATGCCGTCGGGCGCGACCTCGCCCGTATAGAGCGGCTGCATCCGATCGTAGAGCCCGCACGCGAACGAAAGCTGCAATTTTGCCATTGGTCCGGCGTCCTCCCCTATTGCGATTGCGGCTTACGGTTAGCATGCCGCAATCGGAGCAGGAAGGCGGGTCGGCAGCGCCTAGCGCATGGCCTTAATGCAACTCTTTGCGCAGAATTTTGCCGATATTACTCTTCGGCAAGGCGTCGCGGAACTCGATAATGTGCGGCACCTTGTAGTTCGCCAGGCGCTCGTGGAGAAATTGGCTCAACTGCGCCTCGGTGAGCGCCGGGTCGCTCCTGACGAGGAACAGCTTCACCGCCTGGCCGGTGCGCTCGTCCGGCACGCCGATCACCGCCGCCTCGATCACGTCGGGGTGCTGCATGGCGATGTCTTCGACTTCGCTGGGAAACACCTTGAAGCCGGACACGATGACCATGTCCTTCTTGCGATCGAGCAGTTTTAGGTAACCCTGCGGATCGAGCGTGCCGATATCGCCGGTGCGCAACCAACCGTCGGCGGTGAGGACATTTTTGGTTTCGTCGGAGCGGCGCCAATAACCCTTCATCACCTGCGGGCCGCGCACCCAGACTTCGCCATGATCGCCCGGGGCGAGGATCGCGCCGTGATCGTCGCGAATGCTCACCTCGGTCGAGGGCACCGGCAGCCCGACGGTGCCGAGCTTCGGGTTGACCACCGTGTTGATGCACACCACCGGCGACGCTTCGGTCAGGCCGTAACCCTCGACCAGGTCGGTGCCGGTGAGCTCGTGCCAGCGGTGCGCCACCTCGCTCTGGATCGCCGCGCCGCCGCCGAGCGGAAGCCGCATCGCGCTGAAATCCAACGCGGCGAAATCGGGCCGATGCACCAGCGCGTTGTACAAAGTGTTGACGCCCGACATCACGGCGACGCGGGAATCGCGCATGGTGCGAATGAGCCGGTCGAGATTGCGCGGATCGATGACCAGCACGTTCAAGCCGCCGACGACCGCGATGGACAACAGGTTCGCCGTCAGCGAGAAGATGTGATAGAGCGGCAGCGGCGTCAGCGTGGTTTCGTTCTCGTATTTGGCGCGGGCTCCGGTCCACGCCAGGCATTGCAGCGTGTTGGCGATCAGATTGCGGTGGGTGAGCATCGCGCCTTTCGGCACGCCGGTGGTGCCGCCGGTATATTGCAGCAGCGCCACGTCGCTCGCCTGGGTGTCCGCATCGGCGTAACGCGCGCTCGGCGCGCGGCTGCAGGCGTCCTGCAGCATCGTGAAAGTCTCGAAGTGCCAAGCCGGCACGGCGCGCTGGATATAAGAATTGGCGAAATTGAACGCCCAGCGCTTGAGCACCGGCACGAAATCGCCAAGCCGCGCCACCACGACATGGCGGATGTCGGTTTCGGCGATGACCTGCTCGAGCTTATGGGCGAAATTCTCCATGATGACGATGACTGTGGCGCCGCAATCCTTGAGCTGCTCCTTGAGCTCGCGCGGCGTGTAGAGCGGATTGACGTTGACCGCGATCAAGCCTGAACGCAGCGTGCCCAGGAGAGCGACCGGATAGGCCAGCATGTTCGGCAGCATGATCGCGACCCGGTCGCCGTCGGCGCAAGCCAATTCCTCGCGCAGGAACGCCGCAAAGCCGCGGCTGTCGCGATCCCACTCGCCAAAGGTCATGCGCGCCCGCAAAGATTCGAAGGCCGGCCGCCCGGCGTGCAGCCGGCACGATTCCAGCAGCACGGCGTGCAGCGACCGATAGCTGTCCGGATCGATGGTTTGGGGCGTGTCCGCCGGGTAGGACTTGAGCCAGATCGGATCCACCATGCCGGCCGGCGCCAGGGGCGGAGCGCTCTCCGCTGGGAGCGTCATGAGTTCATTGCTTTCCGGCCACATGGCGGCTGTGGGGCGGCTGCCCGCCTTGGTCAAGGATTCTTCCATCGGAGCACCGGCAATGCAAACGTTGGCGCTCCAGTAAACGCCCGGCGCATTAAAAAACTGAGAACTGGTCGCATTCCCATTCCGGCTGCGGCGAGCGATAATGCGACGGTCACCAGGGGAGATGAGGATGCTGCACCACAACAATTCGGCCGGCGCGTTCGCCAAGACCATATTCGGAGCGCTGGTCCTGGCTTGCGCGGCGGCGCCGGCCTTTGCCGAAGACATCCTGGTCACCCAGTACAAGGCCGATCCGTCCGGCGCGCCTTACGGCGTGGCGATCGACAAGGGCTTCTTCAAGGCCGCCGGCGTCGACATCACTGGCGTGATTTCCGGCGAGGGCGGCGGCTCGTCGGTGCGCGCCGTGCTTGCCAGCGAGCTGGGCTACGGCGAGACCTCGCCCGCCGGCATCATCGCCGCCATCAACGAAGGCCAGGACATCAAGATCGTCGATATCGGCTCGCGGTCGATGGCGAGCAATGTCATCATCGTGATGCCGAACTCGCCGATCAAATCCATGGCGGACCTGAAGGGCAAGAAGTTCGCCATCTCCAATCCGAAATCCTTGGGCGAGATGACGGCGGTGCTGGCGGCGGAAAATGCCGGCATGAACCCCAACGACATCCAACGCGTCGCGCTCGGCAATCTGTCCGGCGCGCTCACGGCGCTGGAAAACAATGTGGTCGAGGCGACCAGCATTCCGGGCGTTTTGTTCCTGGCGCGCGGCGGCGAAAGCAAGTACCGCGTCCTCGTCGGGCCGAAGGATCTGCCGCTATTGCCGCCCGCGGTCGGCATCGCCACCGGCGACCTGATCAAGAAAAATCCGCAGAAATTGCGCGCCATCCTGGCTGGCCGCCGCGAGGCGGTGAAATTCCTCTATAGCCACACCGCCGAAGCGAGCAAGATTCTCGAGCCGATCTATGCACCGCTGCCGCCGAAGGACGTCGATACGCTGATGCAGATGCTGGTCGATGCGAAATTCTACAGCGAGGGCCAGATCGAAATGCCGCTTTTGGTCAACACGGTGCGGGCGATGAAATATGTCGGCATGATCGACAAGGATCCCGATCTCGCCAAGATGATCGACGCCTCGTTCCTGCCCAGCGATTTGCAGCAAGTGAAATGAACGCCGTCGCGCGCGATATCCACGCGCAGCTTGCAGCCGTCACGCGCGTCTTTCCCGGCGCCGGCAATCAGCCGCCGGTCAACGCGCTCGGGCCTATCGATTTGGACCTGCGCAAGGGCGAGTTCTTCGCCGTGGTCGGGCCATCGGGTTGCGGCAAGTCGACGTTTCTCGAAGTGCTCGCCGGCCTGCAAAAGCCGACTGCGGGCACGGTGACGTTCGAAGGCAAGCCGGTGAGCGGCGAAGTCGCCGCAGGTATCGGCGTCGTGTTCCAGGAGGACGCCAGCTTCCCCTGGCTGACGGTATGGGACAATGCCGCGTTCGGGCTGCGCCGCAGCGGCGTCGCCGAGGCCGAGATACGCCGCCGCGTCGATGACGCGCTGGCCTTCATGGGGCTCAAGGACTTCGCCCGCGCCTACCCGTCGCAATTGTCCGGCGGCATGCGCCAGCGCGTCTGCATTTCGCGCACCCTGGTGCTGCAGCCCCGCCTGATCCTGCTCGACGAGCCGTTCGGCGCGCTCGACGCGCAGACGCGGCTCTTGATGGGCGACGAAGTTTTAAGGCTGTGGCGCTCGACCGGCGCGACGGTGCTCCTCATCACCCACGCGCTCGACGAAGCGGCGATGCTGGCGGACCGGGTCGGCGCCATGTCGGCACGCCCCGGCCGCTTCATCGAGATCATCGACACCGGCTGGCCGCGCGAGCGCGACAGCAAGATCGTCGCCGAGCCGGCGTTCGGCGAGATCACCGCGCGGCTGTGGGATCGCTTGCGCGGTGAATCGCTCAAGGCGCTCGGCCATGCGGGCATGACGACAACGGCCGCGGGATGACACGCATCGGCCTGATCCGGCTTGCGGTGATCGTGGCGATGATCGGCGCGCTCGAGCTTGCCTGCCGGACCGGCTTGATCAGGCATCAAACCATCATTGCGCCGTCCGAGATGGCGACGTCGCTTTACGCGCTGCTGGCCTCCGGCGCCATCAATGCCGATATCGAGCGCACCTTGGGCATCATCGTCATCGTGATCGCGGTCTCGATCGTGCTCGGCTTCGCGCTCGGCCTCGTCATTCATGCGCTGCCGCGGCTACGCGAGGCGCTCGATCCGCTGTTCGCGACCTATTATGCGGTGCCGATCTTCATCTTCTATCCGGTGCTGATCGCGATCTTCGGGCTGTCCCCGATCCCCATCGTGCTGATCGGCGTCGCCACCGCGGTGGTCGCCATGATCATCGCCACGCTCAACGGCCTCGATCGCGTGCCGCGCGTGCTCACCAAAGTGGCGCGGGTGCATCGCCTGGATGCCGTGACGACGGCCATGACGTTGCAGCTTCCCGCCGCCGCGCCGTATCTCTTTACTGGTGTGAAGCTTTCGGTCTCCTACGGCTTCATCGCCGTCATCGCAGCCGAGTTCATTCTGTCGCCCGCCGGCCTCGGCCGCGACATTGCCGACGCCTATTCCGACTTCAACAACCGGCGCATGTATGCGCTGATCCTGTTCCTGCTCATCATCGCCACCGTCGTCAACACGGTCTTGCATGCGCTCGACGTGCGCTGGGCGGAGCGGCGCAGCGGAGGCCGGACGTGACCGCGACACGGCGCGCCACCGACACGCTCATCATCGCTGCCGTTGTGCTCGTGGTCTGGAAGATTTTGCACGAGATCGCCGGCTCGACGGCGCTGCCGGCGCCGCTCCCGACGATGGCGTATCTCGTGCACCTGGTGCCGACGACGCGGTTTGCCGAGAACGCCGCGGCGACGCTGCAGGCGTTCGGCCTGGCACTCGTGCTCGCCTATGGAATCGGCCTTGCCGTCGGCGTGTGGATGGGCGCGCACCGGCTGTCTGGCGCGGTCGGCGAGCCGATCCTGGTGGTGATCTATTCGCTGCCGAAGATCACGCTCTATCCGGTCGTGCTGCTGATCTTCGGGCTCGGCATCTCGGGCAAGGTGGTGTTCGGCGCCATGCACGGCATCTTGCCCGTCGCGCTGCTCACCATGGGCGCGATCCGCGCCATCCCGCAGGTCTATCTGCGTTCGGCGCGCACGCTGCATTTGTCGCCCTGGCAGACCATCACGACCGTGCTGCTGCCCGCCGCATTGCCGGAAGTGTTTACTGGCTTGCGCATCGGCTTCACCGTGACGCTGCTCGGCGTGCTGCTGGGCGAGATGTTCGCTTCAAAGCTCGGCCTCGGCTCCATGATCATGAGCGACATGTCGCTCGCCCAAAGCGAGGACATGGTAACAGTCGCCATCATCCTGTTCGTCTTCGCCGCAATCGCCAACGCGCTGCTGCTATGGATCGAGCACCGGCTGCACCGGAAAGTGTAAGCGCGGCTACCTCGCAGCGACGTATCTCTCCAGCGTCATCGGATTGCCCTTATGCGCCGGCTCGCGCGGCTCGACGCTGGCGAAGCGGCTGGCTTCGGCAAACCACATCGCCCGCGCCGGCAGTTGCCAACGCCGCTGGCCGGCGACGGAAGCGTCCCAGCGCACCGGCTCGTCCTCGATGTCCATGCACTGATAGTGCGTGTTGAACAATTCGATGCGATGGCCGTCGGGGTCGCGCATATAGACGAACAGCGCCAGCCCCGGCCCATGCCGCCCCGGACCGAATTCGATATTTTCGGCGAAACCCAGATTCGAGGCGAGATCGCAGACATAGAAGAAGTGATACGATTCCCCGATGCTGAACGCGGCGTGATGCAGCCGCGGCCCGGCGCCGGGCGCAAACACGATGTCATGTGGGTTGCCCTTGCGCTGCAGGAATACGAACAGCGGATCGTCGCTGCCGTCCGGCGCAATATATTCGGACAGCCGAAAACCCAGCCCCATGTAGAATTCCAGTTCGCGCTGCACGTCGGGCACCAGCACCTGGAAATGATCGATGCGGTGCGGCGCCGCGCCGTGGTGATGCTCAAAACTCGTGAGCAGCCGTGGCTTGGTGGTCATGGTGGCGCAGAATTCGAGCGGCAGGCCGAGCGGATCGCTGACATGGAGCGTCCGGCCCTGATACGGCCGCTCGACCCACTGCGCCGGCAGGCCGGCCTTCTCGAAATAGGATTTTGCCTTTGCCAGATCCTCCTCGGTGAAGCAGCGCATGCCAACGCGTTCGGCTTGCGGCGCGGCTGCGCGCTTGAGCACCAGCGAGTGATGACACACCTCGGCAACGCCGCGCAGATAGATCGTGTCCTTGTCCTCGTCGCTGACGATCAGGCCGATCAGATCGACATAGAAGGCGCGGCTCTTCGCCAGATCTTTCACGTGCAGCACCGAATGACTGGCGCGCGTGATGTTGAAGGGCGGGTTGTAGTTGGGTTTGGGAATGGCCACCGTGGACTCCGGATCGGAAGGAACAGACCGCGTCAGCTTGACACGTTCGGGACCGGCATTCATACCCGGTTTTCAGCCGATTGAGATAGTTGGAGACCAGCATGGCGAGCGCAGGCGCGGCCTCGGGACAACGCCAGAAATATCGCGGCTTGCGCGGCTGGCTCGACACGGTGGACAAACTCGGCGAGCTCGAGCGCGTGTCCGGCGCCGATTGGGACGTCGAGATGGGCGCCGTCACCCATATGCTGACGGAAAAAAGCCGCGGCCAGGCGCCGGCGATCCTGTTCGACGACGTGCCGGGTTACGCCAAAGGCTATCGCACGCTCTACGGCCAGCTCTCCTCGATCAAGCGCATCGCGCTGACGCTCGGCCTGCCGCTCGACTACGAGCGCAAGGTCGACATCGTGCAGCGCTATCACGCGCGCATGCAGGATCTAAAGCCGCTGCCGCCGCGCTTCGTCAATGACGGGCCGATTTTCGAGAACGTCATCGAGGGCGACGCCATCGATGTGTTGAAATTCCCGGTGCCGCGCCATCACGAGGCCGACACGGCGCGCTTCATCGGCACCGCCTGCTGCGTCATGACCAAGGATCCCGACGCCGGCTGGTACAATCTCGGCGCCTATCGCAGCCAGGTCTATGACGGCAAGACCGTCGGCTGCCAGATCACCGAGGGCAAGCACGGCCGCATCCACCGCGACAAATATTTCGCCCGCGGCGAGCCGATGAAGGTGGTGATCCTGTGCGGCCAGGACCCGCTATTGTTCATGCTGTCGTCGAGCCCGTTGCCGGAAGTGAGCGAGCTCGATATCGCGGGCGGCTTGCGCGACGAGCCGATCGACGTGGTGCGCGGGCCCTATACCGGCTTCCCGATCCCGGCCGATTGCGAGATCGCCATCGAAGGCGAGACCGTGCCCGGCCAGACCAGGCCGGAAGGGCCGTTCGGCGAATGGATGGGCTACTACTCCGACGACACCCAGGACCGGCCCTACGTCAACGTCAAAACCATCCTGCACCGCAACGATCCGATCCTGACTTGCGCGCCGCAGCACAAGCCGGTCGACGAGACCGGCCTCCTCAAGGGCATCGCCGGCGCCGCGCAAATCTGGCGGGCGCTCGATGCTTGCGGCGTGCCCGACGTGCTCGGCGTGTGGAATCACGAGGCCGGCCCGGCGACGCGCTTCACCGCGATCCAGCTGCGCCAGCGCTATCCCGGCCACGCGCGCCAGGCGCTGCACGTCGCCTGCGCCTGCCAGGGCGGCGCCTATGCGGGCAAATGGACCGTGGTGGTCGATGACGACATCGACGCCGGCGATCTCGATGCCGTGCTGTGGGCGATGTGCACGCGGTTCGATCCCAAGGTCGATATCGATCTGGTGCAAAAGGCCTGGGCGTCAAAGCGCGATCCGCTTTTCCTGCCCGGTAATTTCAACAACCGCATCCTGATCGACGCCTGCATCCCCTATGACATGAAGCTCAAGGGCACATTCCCGCCGGTGGTCGACGTCAGCGCCGGATTGCGGACAAAGCTCCGAGCGAAGTTTCCGAAGTTGTTTCATTGATCTTGTAGGG
The DNA here is from genome assembly GCA_049584715.1 of Xanthobacteraceae bacterium. Lineage (GTDB taxonomy): Bacteria > Pseudomonadota > Alphaproteobacteria > Rhizobiales > Xanthobacteraceae > BOG-931. Next base: position 5,351 of record JBAUYI010000310.1, on the reverse strand, counting down.
TGGGCTAACCGCAGCGAAGCCCACGCTGTGCAGCGAATGAGCGCAGCACCGCGTGGGCAAAATCGCCCGCGGGCGGTGCGTTTTAACGAACGGGAGCGCGGGCGATTTTGCCCACCCTACTGACTCTGCGCAAACAGCTGCTTGCCCATCGTGTTGAAGCGCGCCTTCTGATTGTCGCTCAGCGAATTGTAGAAATCGTGCAGCGGCGGGCGGATGGCGTCGACCGCCTGCAGCATGGCTTGCAGGTGCTTGCCGGCAGCGGCGAGGCGCGCCGGCGGCGTGCTCGGCGTCTCGCTCGGACAAGCCGCCTTGATGATGTCGGCGCCGTTCGCGGCGGCCGACTTCAAGGCGTCGAGCTTGGCGCGCTGTGTATCGTTTGGCTGCACCGCTTGATCGATCTGGTCGGTCGGCCACGCCATGACGGACGCGTCGCAATCGGATTTCGGCGTCGTCGCATTGGCAGCCGGTGGGTTTGCCGCAGCGCTCTTGTCGGTCGTCGGCTTGATGCTGTTGAAGCGCGCCTTCTGTTCGTCGTCGAGCGAGACATAGAATTTGCTCAGCGGCTCGCTCACGAGGTTGACCGCCAGGACCAATCCCTGCAGCCGCTGCTGCATGGTGTCGAGGCGCCCGGTCGGGGTGAACGACACGGTGGTCGGGCAATGGGATTTGATCACCTCGCTGGCTTTGACGATGGCGTTGCCGAGATCGTCGAGTAGCGCGCTTTGTTGCGCATTGGGCTGCACCGCATCGCTGATCTGATTGATCGGCCAGCCGGTGACCTCGGCGGCTTCGTCGCTGCAGCTCTGCGCCATGCTCTGGGTGAGCGCGGCCATCCGCGCCGGAGCGCCCGGGCCTTGGACGTATTCGTCGTAGAGGTACGGCGAGAAAATGCCTTCGTAGATGTCGCCGTAGCCATAGACCCAGAACGGATCGACATCGGCATAGTCGTCGGGCCACAGCGCGTAATAGAAGAAATCGCCGTAGGCAAAGGGCCAGAACAGCGGGCCGACCCAGCCGAGATGGTTGTGCCAATGCCAGCCGTGGTTCCAGAACGGATGGAAAGCGCCGGCGCCGGCGAATTGCCGATGCGCGGCAAACGACCCTCGGCCGGCGAACCCCGCGTTGGCGTGAGTCAAGCGCGCGCCGGCCAAGCTCGAGCGAGCAGATGCCGGTGTCGCGCCGCGACTGAGCGCGGCGCCGTGCCTGCCGTTGATCGCGGCGTTGAATGACGATCGGCCAGGATGACCGACATGGGAGGCCAAATTCGAATTCAGGTGCGAATTCAGGTGCGCGCCACTGCCGATCCGGCCGCTGTAAATATGCGTGCCGCCCATACGCATGGCGCCCCCACCGCCCATACGCATGCCGCCGCCACCGCCACCGAAGTGAGCACCGCCGCCTCCACCACCGAAGTGACCGCCGCCGCCACCGCCACCGCCGAAATGTCCACCACCACCGCCGCCGCCCCCGAAACCGCCGCCGCCTCTGGCATCAGCAACGGTCGCCAAACAAAGGGAAAGGCCTATTGCGGCCGCGCTTGTTGCGATTTTCCACATGATACGACGTCCTCATCGGGGCCAAACGCCGAAAGCAAACGCCGGGTCGCTCGGTCCGTTCCGGCAGAGCCGAAGCTCGCAATGCTGCAATGCACACGTCACCGTAGTGCACGTCACGCACCAGTTGACATGTGGGTAATCTAGCAGGCGCGCTAGACCTCTGCGGCTTAAAATTTTTTCACACGCGATCACGATCGCAAGAATAAAATGCGGTCGTAGCGGCGCGGAAGCGGCTTCATCGCCCGACGCAATTGCACGCGCGCTGGATGCGCGATCAAAACCCGAATGCAAATTCGCGCGGCGGCGCCACGACGCTTCAAGCAACGGGGCCGATGTTGATCCTTCGCGGCGCGCGCACTGTCGCTTGAATATCACACGTGCCGCAGATCGGATCGGAGCCTGTTGGCAAAGAGGTTGCGGCGTTGACCATGCGTCGGGCATGGTTATGGTTAACGCGATCGTCAGGGGGCCGGGATCGTAGGATCACAGCCATGCCCGCTGGCACGCGCCGGCGGGCGTGAGCATCGTTCCCAGACTGGCCGGGTTCCTGATTGGGGTTCTGCAGCGGCGGGTTTGCGGCAGTGTATGCGTTGGCCCATGCTGGATTGCGACAGGACGGCTGGGTGCGGCGCGTCGCGGCGTTTCGCCGACAGGTCTGCGCTCCGGCAATGCTCTTTTTGGCAATGCTCTTTTCGGCAATGCCCTTTTCGGCAATGCTCTTGGCGCTATTGCTGCCGGGCTGCACCGTAGGCCCCGATTACTCCCGCGAGCCGGCGCCGGTTCCGACGACGTTCAAGGAACTCAAAGGCTGGAAGCTCGCCAATCCCAACGATGCCGCCGATCGCGGTAATTGGTGGGCGCCTTATAGAGATTCCCGGCTCGATACGCTGCTGCGCGAAGTCGAAATCTCCAATCAGACGGTGGCGGCGGCGGCGGCCGCCTACGAGCAATCGCGCGCCATCGTCCGCGAAGCGCAAGCGGCGCTGTTCCCGACCGCGACCGCCGGCTACAGCGTCACCCGCACGCGCACCGGCGCACTCGCCGGCACCACCGGCGGCAGCGCCGTCGGCTTCGGCCTCGGCACGCGATACACGACGCAATATTCCGCGCCGATCAACGGCGGCTGGGACCTCGACGTCTGGGGCAAGGTCCGGCGCACCATCGAAGCCGATGCGTCGTTGGCGCAGGCCAGCGCCGCCGACCTCGACAACGCCAAACTGTCGGCACAGGCCCAGCTCGCCACCGCCTATTTCAACCTGCTCGCGGCCGATTCACTGCGCGATCTCCTGCACCGCTCCGCCGCGCAATTCCGCGAAACCTACGAGATCACGCTCAACAAATACAAAGCCGGCTACGGGCCCAGCGCCACGACGGGGACGACCAGCGCCGATGTGGCGCTGGCCCAATCGCAGGTCCTCGCCATCGAAGCCCAGGAATTGAGCGTCGGCGTGCAGCGGGCGCAATTCGAGCATGCCATCGCGGTTCTGATCGGCAGGCCCCCTGCCGAGTTGACGATCGGACCGCGTCTGCTGGGCTATAAGATTCCAAATATCCCAGTCGCGGTTCCTTCGGCGCTGCTCGAACGACGTCCCGATATCGCGGCGGCCGAGCGTACCATGCAGAACAACAACGCCCTGATCGGCGTCGCCGAAGCTGCCTATTTCCCGGACGTGTCGCTCTCGGCCGCGGTCCAGTTCATCGGTCCCATTCCGCTGCCGTTTAGCGCCGCGCGCTCGATCCAGCAGATCGGCGCCAGCGCTACGCAAACGCTGTTCGATGGCGGGCTTATCGGCGCTCAGGTCGATGCGGCGCGAGCCGCCTACTGGGAAACCGTCGCCAATTACCGGCAGACCGTGCTCACAGCGTTTCAGCAGGTCGAGGATGAGCTCGCTGCGATCCGCATCTTCACCAAGCAACTCGCCGTGGAGCTGCAGGCGGTCAAGAACGCGCGCGAAGCGGTGCGCGTCTTCACCAATCAATACCGCGCCGGGATCGTCGACCTCACCACCGTGGTGACGGCAGAGACGAACTTGCTCAGCCAGGAGGAAACCGCGCTCGCCGTCCGGCAAAATCTGTTTCTCGCCAGCGTCACCCTGATCGAGGCGCTCGGCGGCGGCTGGGACACGACGTTATTGCCGACGCAAGTGCAGTTGATGAAAGGCTTCTCGCTGTTGCCAAAACTCGAATCGACGCCGCCCGCGCTCGAAGCAGCACCCGCCGATACGACGCAGCGCAACCCGCAAAGCCCGCCGCAAGTCACCCAGTAACAGCCGGCATCGCCAATCGGCCGTGGCTTGGACGATGCCTGGCGGGTTTCGCCAAACGGTTGATTCGGCGGCAGAATCCGAGAAGACTGACGCTTGGAACTCGACCATCACCGCATCATGGGCTCGACCGCCCTGCCCGCCCGGGTCACCCGGCGGCCCGAACCATCGCCCGCATTAGCGAATTTTCATTAGGCGGGCGATGTGGGCGCCCATTACTATGCGGAAAATGCCGGGATATTGAACGCCAAGATGGACGAACGCACACGCACAAGCGACGACGAGCTGGGCCCCAATCTTCGCCGGACGACGCCCGAACCGATTGTCATCAGCCGGCCCTATTCGAAACTGCGCATCGGTCTCTACCTCGCCATTGCCATAGGCCTCGTCGTCGCGGCCTATGTGATCGTTCACACCGCCCGCGCGCCGCAGCCGGCCAATTCGCGCTTTGCCGCGGGCGGGCTGCAATCGGTCGGCGCGGCGACGATCGCGCCCGGCAATATCCGCGTCATCGTCAACGCGCTCGGCACCGTGACCCCGCTCGCCACCGTCACCGTGCAAACCCAGATCAGCGGCCAATTGACCGAAGTCGCATTCACCGAAGGGCAATTGGTCAACAAGGGCGACTTCCTCGCGCAAGTCGATGCCCGCCCCTATGAAATCGCCAAGGCCCAAGCCGAGGGCCAGCTCGCGCACGATCAAGGATTGCTGGCGCAAGCGCAAACCGACCTCAAGCGCTATCAAGGGCTGGTGGCGCAGAATTCGATCGCACGCCAGCAGGCCGACGATCAGGAGTATCTGGTCGAGCAATATAAGGGCACGGTGAAGGTCGATCAGGCGCTGGTCGATGCGCAGGCGCTCAATATCGCCTATTGCCACATCGTCTCGCCGGTGACCGGCCGCATCGGGCTGCGCCTGGTCGATCCCGGCAACTACGTGCAGACGTCGAGCGCGAGCAGCATCGCCGTCGTCACCCAGTTGCAGCCGATCACGGTGATCTTCACGGTCCCCGAGGACAATCTCCCCGACATCATGCCGCAATACAATGCCGGCACTGCGCTCCAGGTCACCGCCTACGATCGCGCCAACGTCAAACTGTTGGCGACAGGCAAAGTGTCGGCGGTCGATAGCCAGATCGACACCACCACGGGCACGGTGAAGATCCGCGCCCAGTTCGACAACGCCGACGGCGCGCTGTTTCCGAACCAGTTCGTCAACGCGCAGCTCCTGATCAGGACTTTGACGGGCGTCGTCACGGTGCCGACGGTTGCTATCCAGCGCGGCTCGCCCAACGGACAACAGGGTTCCTACGTCTACGTGGTCAACGCCGACGACACCGTATCGGTGCGACCGATCAGCATCGGTCCTACAGACGGCAGCATGACCGCCGTCACCACCGGGCTGTCGGCCGGAGATCACGTGGTCACCGACGGTGCCGACCGGTTGCGCGAAGGGGTGCACGTCAACGTTTCCACCCTCGACGGCAAGCCGCCGGGAGGCGCCGGCGCGCCGGCAGCGGGATCTCAAGGAC
>JBAUYI010000309.1:0-12384 GCA_049584715.1 Xanthobacteraceae bacterium | reverse complement strand
CCTACAACGCGGTAACAGAATTTTTCCGCACTACACCCGAAAAGAGATGAGAAATGTCCATCTCTACTTTTTGAAGCTATTTGGTTGTATGATTTGTGAAGCCAAGGCTAATGGTTACGACCTGCCAATTGATATTGCACCGTTCTCAACAGCTATCATGTCTGGCCGCCCACATTCAGAAGTTTATCTGCAATTTGGTAAGTACGATGACGGTATTGGCCGATCAAATCTAAAATGCTGGACGACCAAATGGGGTGTTCTCGCCGGCTGGCTCTATAAGCTCGAACCCATTGCGGTAAGCGTCATGTTCGCGCAGGCGAGCGGGTGGGACCCTACTCCCGACATATGGCATCCGCTCACCGGCTCAAACCGACTTCGGATTGCGGATTTTCAATACAAAAGGCGAGCCAGGCTCAACTCGCAGTGAATGTGGCGGGCGCGATGGCCAAGTTCATCGTCGAGACGTAGAATGATCGCCAGAAGACCTAGGTGGTCGCGGGCGCTGGCTTGGCGTCGGTCTCCGCAGGCGCGGCGGCAGGCGTAGCTGCGGCAACAGGCGCGGGCGGCGGCTCAGGAGGCGTGAGACTTTCGTCGCCAACTTCACCCGCGCGCTCAACGAGCGCGTTCCATTTGTCTTCGCGCAAGCCTGGCGTTTTGTGAATGTGGTGCCACTCAATGACCTTGTACGGATTGAAGAGCAGCGCGTAGCTGGCCGGACCCGACGGTCCTTCCTTGAGATCAATGAAGTTCAGCTTCTTCAGGATCGTGAGCCGGCCGCGCCATGTGCGCTCGGCGCGTTGTCCAGCGAACCCCGCATGGAAGGCGGTGTTCTGCGGCTTCGACAGCACGACGAAGTTCTCGTCGAAGGTCCGGCACCACAGCTCCAAGTACGTCATGGAGACTGGCTGCCCCTTCGCCAGATCGTCCATGATGCTCATCATGAGCGGCATGCAGCGCGGCAGCGTCGTGAAGCCGTGATGAGTCTGCCGGGTCCAGAGATATTCCGGCGTGACGTCAGGCCACAGCGTCTTGCGAAGCTCGAGCTGGCGCTGAGCGATCTTCTTGCGCGGCTTTTTCACAATAAAGCCGGGAAATGTGGTCATGTTGCTCTCCGATACGGTGCGGACCGGGGCGCACTGGGTTTTGGAGACCCAGCCGCTTCCCGGCCCTGTCGTCGCTGACACCCCCGCCAGGGTAGGTTTCCGTCTCACCGGGTTTGGACGCCGGGAGGGGCGGAAACCAGCGACTGTTCATAGTTTATATTGAAAACGTATTGTTTTCAATGTCTTAGATATCTCTGCTCACCCCATAGATGGCAAGATATCCCGTCGATAGAGTTGTCCAGATGCAGGATCACCCGTCAAGCCGCCATCGGGGTGCGCTGGCGATTATTTTTTAAGATCAATGGTTACGGGCACTTAGGCGCGAATCGCTGTGCTCGCTGGGAATCACGGTGCTGACTGATACTCGCCGGTGCTCACCGATACTCAGCACTTACTGCCGGCACCCAAAGGAGGGAGTCGCGCAGGATTTCCCTCTCCACGTTTCGACCTCACTGTTCGACCCGGATGCAGGTCTGCTGGATGACTTGATCGTAGCGGGCGGTGTCGCCGCTACGGATGCGGTCGACGAACGCCGATAGGCCGATGGGATCGTGTTTGACGCCGGCATCGTTCATGCGCTTGCACACGGTATCGTCGTGCAGAGCTTGGCTGACGGCGTGATCGACGCCGGACGCCGCGAAATGGATGGATCAAGTAATTCTATTTGCTTCCCATGCGCCCGGGCTTGCGCCATGCTGGTGGCGTGACGCGTTTACGGTTTTGCTGGGGGGCAAAATCCATGAATGATCAAAGCGGTAAGTCCAATCATGAAATCGCCGACTATATTTCCACTGTGACGGCGCAACTGGCGCAAATGGCGGCGGCGGAAAATTTCATCCTGTTGGCGCACCTGCTGGAAATGGCTTGGCTCGAAGCGGAGCGGCTGTGTGGACGCGACTCGATCACGCCGCGGCGCCGGTCCATCAACGGATAATCGTTGCCATACGAATCATCGGGCGAGGCCGGCCGATCCATTTGTTTGGTCGAAAAATTTCTCCCGACGCATCAGTGTTTGTCATGCCGCCGCGCCGCCACCGCCAAGCCGAGCGCGGCGCCGAGCGATATGACAGCGCCGCTCGCCCATGGCAGTCCGGCCGCGAGCGCATAAAGCCAGGTGCCGACTGCCGGCCCCGCGGCATCTTTCAGATCGTTGACCACGCCGAATGCCGCCTGATAGGTCGCTTGCCCGGTGCGCGGCGCGAGCTCGGTGATGATCGTCTGCACCAGCGGGCCCGACAGCATTTGCGCCAGCGCCAAGAGCGTCACCGCGGCGACGAGCCAGGGCAGGCCTGCGGATATGAACAGGCAGGCAAAGGCCATGGCCTGCACCGCGCCGCTGCACAGCACGATCGAAAAGCCGCCCATACGCTCGCTCGCCTGCGTGATCGGCATCTGCAGCACCACCCCGAGCGCCCCCGCATAGGTGAAGAGCAAGCCGATGCCCGACGCCGTCAGCGTGCCGCCGGTGTCGGCATAGAGCGGCGTGATGGCGGCGATCCAGCTCGCGGCGATCTCCATGAGCGCCACCGGAACGATCAGTCCGGCGAGATGGGAATCGCGAAACACCGCCGTCAGCACCAGCAGCGACTCATCCTCGTCGTCTTCCTCGCCGGGCGCGGCGGCGGGCGGGCGGGTCTCGGTGAGGAAGATGGCAACGACCAGCGTACCGACAAGAATCGTCACGCCGGCGCCAAGAAAAACCAAGCCGAGCGAATGCAGCGCCAAGAGCGCACCCAAAGCGGGTCCTGCCATGCTGCCGGCACTCGACATCACGCGCCGCGCCGCGAAATGCTCGCGGCGCGTTTCGGCCGGCACTACGTCGGCGATCACCGTCGACGCGGTCGGATGCAACACGCTCTCGAACACGCCGATGACGATCAACGCGGCTGCGATAGCGGCGGCGCCATGGACCAGATAAAGCAGCAGGAAGCCAAAGCCGACGCCGCAGGTCGACACCAGCAGCACCGGACGGCGGCCGACCCGGTCGGCAATGCCGCCGACGAACGGCGTCGCCAACAGCTCGCCGCCGGCATAGCAGCCGAGCAACAGCCCGATATATTCGATGGGGATGCCGGCATCCTTGTGCGCCCACAGCGCAAAGAACGGCATAAGAATGCCGTCCGCCACCGCGGCGGCAAAGAACAAGGCCATGCCGACCTGTGCCGGGCGCGGCGCGCGCGCAAATGTCACGGGCGCAGAAACCAGGATTTGGAAAAATCGCTTCACGTCAAAGCTCCATACGCTCCCGGCACGTCCGGCGCGGAATGCGGCCGGCCGTCGGAGGAGCGCGTTGGTTGACGTGAACGCTTACGGCGCGATGGGTGGCGCGCGATGATCCGTTTATCGCGAAGTGCGCCGTCTCGCAAGTCAGCCGGCCAATCAAATCGCCGGCAGCACGGCCCGCGACAGATAAAGAAGCAGCGCCAGGCCCAACAGCACGAGCAAAACGGCGAGCGCGAGATCGAAGCGCTCGCCGGCGCTCGGCACGTCGTCCTCGGTCTCGATGTCCTTGGCCGTTTTGTGGAAGCGCAAGCCGGCGATGACGATCATCACCACGCCGATGCCGATAAAGGCCAATCCGGCCGCATTGGCGAAGGCCTGGCCGTGCGGCGCCAATTGCTTCAACGCCAACTGCGGCGCCGCAGCCTGGATAAACAAATCGAACCGCTCGATCACGAAACCGAATGCCATGACCGCGATGGCGGTGCGGACCCAGGCGAGAAACGTTCGCTCGTTGGCGGCGTGGTCGCTGTAGCGCTTGATCATGTGGCGTGCCCGACATTGACCTTTGCGGATTATAACGCACGCGGCTTGTAGAACCCACCCGCGGCAACCCTTCTCTTGCCGCCTTCCCGATAAACAGGCAAGTTGCCGCAGCAAAGCTCGCGATTTGCAAAGGCGGGCGAGGGATTGGGGAGCAAACACATGGCGGAGCCCGTAGGCACGCAGCCGAGTCGCGGCCGCTGGTACATTCTGTTTTTGATCAGCGTGATGTACCTCATCACTTATCTCGACCGCGTCAACATTTCGACCGCGGCGCCGGCGATCAGCAAGGAATTCGGCTTCGACAATGTCACCATGGGCTTCATCTTCAGCGCCTTCGCCTGGTCTTATGCGCTGTTCCAGGTTCCCGGCGGCTGGCTGAGCGACCGCTTCGGCGCGCGCACCGTGCTGGCGACCATCGTCGCCTATTGGTCGGTCATGACGGCTGCGACCGGCCTGGCGTTCAGCGCCACCTCGTTCATCGTGCTGCGCTTCCTGTTCGGGGTCGGCGAAGCCGGCGCCTTCCCCGGCGCCACACGCGCCATGCAGCTTTGGTATCCACGCAGCGAACGCGGCTTCGTGCAGGGCATCACCCATAGCGCCAGCCGCGCCGGCGCCGCGATTGCACCGCCGCTGGTGCTGCTGATCATGCTCGGTGGGCAGTTGAACCTGCCGTACCTGAATTTTTCCATTTCGATGCCGGCGCTCGGGTGGCGCAGCGCTTTTCTTATTTGCGGTTTGTTCGGGCTGCTTTGGGCCGCATGGTGGAGCTTGAGCTACCGCAACGTGCCGGAAGAGCACGCTTTGGTGAACCGCGCGGAATTGGAAACCATTCGCGGCCGCGGCCCGAACGGCGACATCAATCCGCCGCCGGTGGCCGAACGGACCGAGGTGCCGTGGGGCACGTTGCTGCGCTCGCCGAATATGTGGGCGATCATGCTCGCTTATTTCACTTACGTTTATTGCCTGTGGATTTTTCTGACCTGGCTGACGAAGTACCTGATCGACGTGCGGCATTTCACGCTGCTCAAAGGCGGGCTGCTGGCCTCGCTGCCGCTGTGGGCCGGCGTCGTCGGCGACACGGTGGGCGGCCTCGCGACCGATTGGCTGTTGCGGCGGACCGGCAACGTCAGGCTCGCCCGCAGCAGCGTGGCCATCACCGGATTGCTCGGCTGCGCCGTGTTCATCGTGCCGGCCGCACTGACCGAGGATCCTTACGTCGCGGTCGGCTGCCTCACCGCCGCGATGTTCTTCCTGGAATGCACCATCGGCCCGTCCTGGGCGGTGCCGATGGATACCGGCGGCAAATATTCCGGCACCGTCTCCGGCATGATGAACATGGCGGGCAATACCGGCGCCGCCATCTCGCCGATCGTGTTCGGCTACCTGGCCTACGGCGACAAGTGGCAGGCACCGTTCATCGTTGCCGCATGCCTTCTCGTCGTCGGGGCAGGCATTTGGGCGTTCTGGATCGATCCTAATAAGGCCATCCTGGAAGGGTGAGCGCGGCCTGCGAATCCCGGGCGGCGGCCGTTGATTAACGAAACGTAAATGGATGTCGGTTACCTGTTAGGCAAGCAGAACAGCAAATAAGCCAACGGTCGCGATGCTGCGGGTTTTGGACAGTTTGACGCCGGAGCTCGACTGGCGCCTGGCCGCTGCCGTGTGCCTGGTTTGTCTCCTGGCCGGCATTGCCATTTTTCGTTTCAGGCGCTTGCAGGCCGGCAGGCTGAGCGACAAGGGACAACTGCTCAAGCTTGCGCTCAACAACATGACCCAAGGCGTCGTGATGTTCGACGCCAAAGCGCGCCTCGTCGTTTGCAACGACCGCTATCTGAAAATCTACGATCTGCCGCCGAGCATCGTAAAGCCCGGCGCCCGGCTCGCCGACATCGTCCGAATGCGCGCCAGATCCGGCAGCCTGCCGGACGATCCGGACAAATACGTCGCCGACCTCATGGAAATCATTGCGGCCGGAAAGGTTGTCAGCTTCGTCTCCGAGTTGCCCGACGGGCGCTCCATTGCGGTCGTCAATCACGCGATCCCCGGCGGTTTGTACTGGATCGGAACCCACCACGACATCACCGAGCGCCGCAGGGTGGAGCAGAAAAACGCCCTGCTCGGCGCCCAGGAAGCCCGCCGCGCCGTCATCGAAGAGGCCATCGCCTAGTTCCGCGAAAGCGTCGAAGGCGTCTTGACGACCGTCGGCGACAGCGTCACGGCGATGCGATCGACCGCATCGGCGCTGTCGGTTATCTCCAACGACACCACCACGCACACGGCCGGCGCGGTCAAGACGTCGGGCGACGCGTTCGAGAGCGTCGAGACCGCCGCCAATGCGGCGGAGGAAATGTCGAAATCGATCGCCGAGATCAACCACCAGCTGGCCCGCGCCACCGAGGTGGTGCGCGCGGCGACGACCGAGGCGCAATCGACCAACGACGACATCGCTGGGTTGGCGAAAGCGGCGCAAAAGATCGACGACGTCATCAAGCTCATCCACAGCGTCGCCGGGCAGACCAATCTCCTGGCACTCAATGCCACCATCGAAGCGGCGCGCGCCGGCACCGCCGGCAAGGGCTTTGCGGTGGTCGCTTCCGAGGTCAAAGCGCTTGCGGTGCAGACCGCCAAAGCCACCGACGTCATCGCCACACAGATCGCCGAGGTGCAAACCTCGACGCAGAGCGCCGTTCGCGCCATCGGCAGCATCAGCGGCCGCGTCCAGGACATCGAGCAGTTCACCGCGGCGATCGCGTCGGCGGTCGAGCAGCAGCACGCCTCGACCAGTCAGATTTCGAGCAACGTCGCCGCGGCGGCATCGGGCACGAAATCGGTGGTTTCCGTTCTGCAACGGGTCTCCACCGCCATCGCGGACATGCAAAGCTCGGCCGACACCGTCTTGACGGCGTCGCAAGCCGTCGAGAAGGCCGCGGCCGACCTGCGCGGCAGCGTCGACGGCTTTTTGCGTAAAGTCGCGATGTAGTTGCGCTAAGAAGCGCGCCCGCGCGCCGGCTCCATCGCCACGCGCGCGAAGGTCGAGATGATTTTCAGTCCGGCCTTGACCGTGCCGCGCAAGCTTCCGGCCACTTTGGATTGCCCGCCGAGGCGGCGGCGATAGGCGACCGGCACCTCCAAGACGCGCAAGCCCGCACGTGCCACCCGCATCTGCATTTCCAGATTCCAGCCATAGGTGAGCTCGCGCATGCCGAGCGCGAGCAGCGTGTCGCGGCGGATGGCGCGGAACGCGCACATGTCGGTATAGCGCACGCCGTAGAGCAGCCGGGTCAAAACACCGGCAATGCGGCCCGCGACAAGCTGGTGCCGCGCCATGCTGCCAGGCTCGCGCGCGCCGCGAGCGCGCGAGGCGATGACGAAGTCGTAGGCGCCGGATCGGATCGGCGCGACCAGTGTCGCGATGGCGGCCGGATCGTCGGCGCCGTCGCCGTCCATGAAGACGACGATGTCGCCGGCAAGCGCTGCTTGCGCGCCTGCGAGGCAGGCCAGCCCATAGCCGCGGCCGACCGCGATCACCTCGGCGCCGGCGCGGCGCGCTATCTCCTCGGTGCCGTCGCGGCTGCCGCCATCGGCCACGATGACGCGGCCGACGACGTCGCGCGGGATCTCGGCGACGACGGCCGCGATCGATTCCGCTTCGTTGAACGTGGGAATGACGACGACGACATGTCCCCCTCCCCCACCCGGGCCGCGCTCGCGCGCGCCCGAGTGCAAGCTTGTCGGGGAGGGGTTGGGGGTGGGGGTCGGAAGGTTAGTCACGCGCGTTGCCAATCCTCCCGACCCCCCACCCTACCCTCCCCCACAAGGGGGGAGGGAAACATTTCGCTAAAGGCTCCATCGCAATCCGCAACTGGCGCAGGCGTCCGGCGGCGTGTTCGACAATAGCGCCTTGCGGAAATCGCTGTAGGCCGGGCCGGTCCAGATCTCGCGCAGGGTTTGCTGGGTGGCGTCGCCGAGCGTGTAATTCTCGTAGCCGCGCTGTGAGAACGGCGCGATGCAGCACGGCAGCGCACGGCCATTGGCGGTGAAATACATCACCGTCCACGGCCGCCGGCACAGCGACCACGGCGAGCCGTTGTCGTTGCGCTTGAGACTCATGCCCGGCTCGGCGGCGGCGCCCGACGCGCTGAAAGTGACGCCGAGCGATTTGGCGACTGCGGCGGCGCGGTCGATATGCACCGCCTCCTCGCCGGAGAGCTGCTCGTAGAGCGCCTGGTCCGGCCGCGCCTTGCCGATCGCGTTGTCGTTGAAAAACACCAGCCGCTGCAAATGCACTTCCTTGACGCCAGTCTCGGCGGCGACCCGTACAAAATCCGGCAATTCCTCGATGGTTTCGCGCAGGCCCGTCAGCCACGCCGAGACGCGCGGTTTTGCGTGACCTTCGCGCTCCTGCAGCTCGCGGAACGCGCGCACGTTCTTGAGGATGCGGTTGAAATAGTTCTTGCCGCGGACGGCGAGGTAGGACTCGGCAGTGGCGGCGTCGAACGACACCCGCAGTTCGTCGAGCTCGGCTTTAATCAGCGCGCGGCCGTTGCGCTCATTGAGCACGGTGCCGTTGGTGTTGAACAGCACATAGGTGCCGCGGTCCTTGAGATAGCGCACCATACGCGGCAAATTCTTCACCAGCATCGGCTCACCGACGCCATGCAACACGGCGCGATGCAGGCGCGGGATCTGATCGACGATCGAGGTGAACAGGTCCCAGCTCATATCGGCCGGCGGCTCGAGCTCCGCGTAGGTGCGTGGACAGGTGGTGCAAAGCAGATTGCAGCGGTTGGTCGTCTCCAGATAAAGGCAGACCGGCTCGTGCTCAGGCTTTTCGCTCGCCGCGTCAACGCTCTCGAAGTAGCGCTTCGGATCGACCGGACGTTTTGCCGCCGCTACTGCCATTATTGCCGTCCCTGTTTTTCCATCTGACGAACGTAAGCGTCGCGTGCCTTAAGCGCGCAACGATTCCGCTTCGACGAGCGCCGCGGCGCGGCGATTGAATTCGTGGTTTTGCCACAGGCTATTCATCAATGCCGCCGTGTGCACGGCGTGGTGCGGCTGGTTCTTACCGGGGCGGCGCCGTTGCGCATCGGGCGACAATTCGGCGCGCAGCCGGCGCAAACCGTCGACGTCATCGACGTCGTACCAGACCGGCAGCCGGTGCACGTCGAGACCGATCTCGCGCGCCCGTTCAAGCGTTTGTTTGGCGACCTGCTCGGTGCTCCAGGCGATGGTCTCGAACATGTGGCGATGGGCGGCCTTCAGCCCGAGCAGATAATAGCCGCCGTCGCTCGACGGACCGAGCACGGCACGGTCGCCCGGCCGCGCCAACGCCGCCGCGGTCTCGACCAAGAACGCCGTCGGCAATGTCGGGCTGTCGGAATTGAGCACCACGGCGGACGCGTGTCCGCGGGCAAAAATCTCCTCGATCGTATGCAACAGGCAATCGCCGAAATTTTGCCGCCAAGCCTCGATCAAGCCGATGCCGCCTGGCAAGGTGCGGCTGAAAAAATCCTCCGAGCCCGGCGGGCCATAGGCCGCGTAACCGGCAATGCCGCCATGGCGCTCGGCATCGCGGGCGGCGAGCAGCACGTTGTCGGCCACGTCCTGCAGAAACGCGGTGTTGAGCACCGCGGCCTCCTCGAAGGTCAGCGGCGGCACCAGCCGCGTCTTGGCGCGGCCGGGCGCCGACGCTTTGGCCATGAAGGCGATGCCGCAGCCCGCGGCGGCCGTTGCATGAGCCGGATCGCAGGAAGCTGCAGACTTGCCGTCCAACCGGTTCGCATGATCCATGCGATGTGCCCCCAATAACAAACAACGCAATAAACGGAGAATTGCCCGGCGCTTGGCAAAGCGCCAATCACTTCCCCCTCACCCAGTACAAGTCGGGAAACACCAAAAAGTTATCCGCTTCACCAAGTCGTGATCGTTCAATTGCGGCCCAGCGCTACTCGGATCGGCGCATCGCCCGGCAGAGCCGTCGCGTCCTGCCGGGGCGGCGCGGCGGCGCATTGGCGCCGACGAGCAAAGCCGTTGCCGTAAGCAAAAACTTCATGCCGCAATCCTGTCGATCAAAACCGCCACGCGAATTTGTGAACCAAGCTTGCTTGCGAAGGACAACACGCGACCGTAGGGTCCATTACGCGCGACCGACGGGGCGAATCGACTCTGCGCGACCAGCTTACGCCGGCTTCTTTGCCACCACGACCACACCGTAGCTTGCCTGTGTACGATCGATCGTGGACCGTCACCAATGACAATGTCGGCCGTCAAATCAACTCACCATGAGCGCCGCCTGCATCCGCTGCCGGTGCGCGTCATGCATTGGATCAATGCCGTCGCCATTTTCATCATGATCGGCAGCGGCTGGAAGATCTACAACGACGATGTGATTTTAGGTTGGCTGCGTTTTCCCGACAGCATCGTGATCGGCAAGTGGGCGCAATACGGTCTGCAGTGGCATTTCTTCGGCATGTGGATTTTCGTCCTCAACGGGCTCGCTTATCTCACCTATGGCATCGCCACGGGACGATTTCGGCAAAAACTGTTTCCGGTGTCGCTGCGCGAAGTCCTCGCGACCGTGAGCGACGCGTTGCACTTTCGCCTCGCCCACGACGATCTCACTCACTACAACGCGGTGCAGAAAATTCTCTATCTCGGCGTCATGGCGATCGGCGTTCTGATCGTGATCTCCGGCCTCGCGCTATGGAAGCCGGTGCAGTTCTCCGAACTCGCCGCCTTGTTCGGCAGTTTTCAGGCGACCCGGGTGGTGCACTTCCTGTGCATGACCGCGATCGTCGGCTTCTTGCTGGTGCACGTTTCGCTTGCGCTTTTGGTGCCGCAAAGCCTCGTCGCCATGGTCACCGGCGGACCCGTGGTGGATGACGGAGCGGCGCATCCCGCCGAGATGCCCCCTCCTGAGACTGCAGTCGAAGCCGAAGCAACCCACTGACGCGGGGCCAAGATGTCCATACCAACGCGCTCGCCATCCATTTTCCGTCCGCGCAAAAGCATCGATCAAAACGTGCTGACGCAGAACCGATCGCTCGTCGACGACATCAATCGCCGCAACGTGCTGCGCGGCGCCGTCAGCCTCGGCGCGCTGTCGCTGTTGACCGGCTGCGACGTCAGCGAAGACGATTCGGTGCAGAAAGTGCTGCGCACGGTGTCGGCGTGGAACGATCGCGTCCAGGCGGCGATCTTCCGGCCGCACCATCTGGCACGGACCTACAGCGCGTCGCAGGTGGTCAAACCGCCGCGTTTCAACGCCTATTACAGCATCGAAGAGGTCAAGCCGATCGACGGCGCGACCTGGAAACTGGAGCTCGCCGGCCGCATCGACAACAAACAACCCTGGACCGCGCAGCAGATCTATCAGCTCCCCGAGCAGGACATCATCATCAAGCACATCTGCGTCGAAGGCTGGGACTATATCGGCCAATGGTCCGGCCCGAACCTGCGCGATTTCCTGCAACGCGTCGGCGCCGATCTTTCAGCGAAATACATCTATTTCATCTGCAACGACGACTACACCGAAAGTATCGACATGGCGACGGCGCTGCATCCGCAGACCATTCTCGCCACCAAATATGCCGGCGACGTGCTGGCCGATCCGTTCGGCTATCCGCTGCGGCTGCGCACCTCGACCAAGCTCGGCTACAAGAACGCCAAGTGGATCAAGGCAATCGAAGTGACGAACGATTTCCGCGAGACGTTCTGGAGCAAGCAGGGATTTAATTGGTTCGCGGGGATTTGAAGCTTGCCTACCGCGCGGCGGGATCGGCCTTGACCGCCACGTAGATTCGCCAGCGTCCATCGCGATTTTCCACCAAGCGATAATCGGGGCTCGCGGGGAACGGGTCGTTGGTCCAGGCCTTGTCCTGCGGCACCACGACGACGACGTCGCAGGCGTATTTTTTTGCCATGTCGCTCAAATCCTGCGGCGTACCCTCGCCCGCAAAAACCTGAATGAACTTGGCATTGATCGTTTCGAGCATCTCCTTCGATAGAGGCGCCAACGCCAGCGCCAATTCGCGGCCGGCAAAGCACGAACTGCGGTTTGCCAGCAGCGCCCAGGAGATGTTGGCCGGCCACGGCGTCAAATCTTGCAGGAACAGCGGATTGTTGGCGACGCGCGCGGTTGGCGCAGCGTAACGGCGCACCGCTTGCCACAGCTCCGGCGCCTGCGCGAAAACCGCGCCGTCCGGGGTCGGCGTGCCGTCAACGTTGGAACGGATCATCGCGGCGGTATCCGGCAGGCTGAGGATGAGCCCGCCGAGCGCCGTTGCGGCGATCACGGCGCGCCGCGGCAAGAGCATCAATCCCGCCGCCGCTGCCGCGATCAAAACCGAAGCGGCCGGCAACACCGCGCGCAGCCCAAGATCGTTATTGTCGCCGAGCGTGCCGACCAGCAGCCAAGACGCCAATAGTCCGGCAGCGGCCAGACAGGCCAATGCCGCAGTTGCGAGTTTTTCCGGCCGCGGCGCGCCGCTTCGCAACATCGCGATCAGCGCCA
>JBAUYI010000308.1:0-6495 GCA_049584715.1 Xanthobacteraceae bacterium | reverse complement strand
GCCAAGGGGCCGATCACCGATCCGGCCGATCTCGGGCCGGCGATCAAGGAAGCGGTCGCCGTGGTCAAATCCGGCCAGCCGGCGCTGGTCAACGTGCTGACGCAGCCGCGCTGAGGAGAATGTCGATGCGTTTGGTTCAAGTTTCGGCCGCGGCCGTTGTCGCGTTGATGGGTTTTGCAGGGCAGGGCAGTGCGCTCGCCGCCTCGGCGGAAAAGGGCAAGACAGCCTTCATCCAAAACGGCTGCTGGCAGTGCCACAACTACAACGGCCAAGGTTCGGTCGCGACCAGCAACGGCAAGGTGATCGCGCGCACGCAGCTGCCGCTCGATGCGTTCGTGAATTTCGTACGCACCACCAACGGCCAGATGCCGCCGTACCGCGCGCCGGTGCTTTCGGACGACGACCTCGGCGATATCTACGCCTATCTACAGTCGCTGCCGGAACCGAAGGCGGTGAGCGACATTCCGCTCCTCAACAGCGGGACGCGGACGCAATAGCGCAACGATCGTCATTGCGAGGAGCGAAGCGACGAAGCAATCCAGGCGGCGCCTCAGTACTGGATTGCTTCGCTGCGCTCGCAATGACGTAAGAGCGAGACATCGATGAACGGCAAAGGCCAGATGCGGCTCGGCGCCTTCTTCAATCCGACCGGCCATCATGTGGCGTCGTGGCGGCATCCCCGCGCCCAGGCCGATGCCGGCATCAATTTTGCGCACTATCTCGAAATCACCCGCACGGCGGAGCGCGGCAAGTTCGACATGGTGTTCTTGGCCGACAATCTCGGCGTGCGGCAAGCGCACATGGAGGCGCTCAGCCGCTCGGCGCAATATATCGCCAATTTCGAGCCGCTGACGCTGCTGTCGGCGCTCGCCACCCACACCACGCATATCGGCCTCGTAGCGACGGCCTCCACCAGCTACAACGAGCCGTTCCACGTCGCGCGCAAATTCGCTTCCCTCGATCATCTGAGCGGCGGCCGGGCTGGATGGAATCTCGTCACCTCGGGCCAGGAGAACGAGGCGCGCAATTTCAGCCGCGAAAAACATTACGAGCACGGCGAGCGCTACGACCGGGCGCGGGAATTCGCCCGCGTCGTCCTTGGCCTGTGGGATACCTGGGACGACGATGCCTTCGTCCGCGACAAGGACACCGGACAGTTCTTTCATCCAGACAAGCTGCACGACCTCAACCACCGCGGCGAGCATTTTTCCGTGCTCGGCGCGCTCAACATCCCGCGCTCGCCGCAAGGCCACCCGGTGATCGTGCAGGCCGGCGGCTCCGACGACATGATCGCGGTGGCCGCGGAATTCGCCGAAGTGATTTTTTGCGCGCCGTTGACGCTCGAAGCGGCGCAAAGCTTTTACGCGACGCTCAAGGGCCGGCTCGCGGCTTACGGCCGTTCGCCCGACGACATGAAGATCATGCCGGGCTTGAGCTGCGTCATCGGCCGCACCGATGCGGAAGCCGAGGAGAACTACGAAAAACTCAACGCGCTCATCCATCCCATCGTGGCGCGCGAAATTCTTTCGATGGTGCTCGGCAATGTCGATCTGACGCCGTATCCCTTCGACGGGCCGCTGCCGGAGAATCTGCCGCGCTCGAACGCGAGCCAGAGCATTTTTGAAAATGTCACCGCGATGGCGCGCCGCGAAAAGCTTTCCATCCGGCAAGTCGCGACGCGCGTCGCCGGCGCTCGCGCCAAGGCGGTGATCCGCGGCTCGCCTCGAACCATCGCCGACTACATGGAGGAATGGTTCCGCAACGACGGCTGTGACGGTTTCAACATCATGCCGCCATTCCTGCCCGGCGGGCTCGACGACTTCATCGATCTGGTGATCCCGGAATTGCAGCGGCGCGGCTTGTTCCGCAGCGAATACGAAGGCAAGACCTTGCGCGAAAATCTCGGCCTCAAGCGTCCGGCAAGCCGCTACGCCGAGCCGCCACAACAGCCGCGCGCCGCGTCGGGAGGGTAATGGTGATCAGCGTCAAACGACTGGGACACGCCACGCTGACGACGCCGGATATCGAGCGGCAGATCGCCTATTACACCGAAGTGGTCGGCCTTACTCTGGTCGAGCGGACCAAGGATCGCGCCTTTCTTGCCTGCAAGATGGGACTCGAGGCGATTGCGCTCGAGCCGGGCCAGGGCAATGCGCTGTCGCGGCTGGCTTTCCAGGTCGCGCCGGAGACCGATCTCGGCGAAGTTTTGCACGCCCTCGCCAAAGACGGCGTGACGGCCGAGCGGGCGAGCGGCCTGTCGCCGGGCGTCGCCGAGGGTTTGGTGTTCGCCGATCCGAAGGGCACAAAAATCGAGATTTTTTCCGATTATGTGTTCGCCAAGGACGACGGCCGCACCGCGGGCATCATGCCGCTCAAACTCGGCCACGTCGCCTATCGGGTCGACGACGTGCAGAAAACCGTGAAATTCTATTGCGACGTGCTCGGCTTCCGCGTCTCGGACTGGCGCGACGAAACGTTTGCCTTCCTGCGCTGCAATACCGACCACCACACCGTCAATTTCGTCCACGACGCCGAGCCGCAGCTCCACCACATCGCGTTCGAGGTCAAGGACTGGGCGGAGATCCAGCGCGCGGCGGAAACGCTCGCCCGCCACGACATCCATCTGGTCTGGGGCCCGGGCCGCCACATCATCGGCCATAATATCGCGATCTATCACCGCAATGCCGACAAGGTGCGCGTCGAGTTCTTCTGCGAGATGGACCAGATGAAGGACGAGGCGCTCGGCTATTTCGATCCGCGACCATGGCACCAGGACCGGCCGCAGCGGCCGAAAGTGTGGGGGCCGGACACGCTGCGCAACTATTGGGGATTTGGCTCCGAGCGCGTCATCCGCGGCTATCAGACAATCGAGTAGTACACGATGCCGTGATTGCGCCGCGCGCTCGGGCGGCGGCATTTGTGATTGGCGCGTGTTGCGCGAAGCGGCCTAAAAGCCCATCTGGAGACGGCGCGACGCATGCGCGCAAGGGAGGAAATCCATGGCTTCCAGCAAGTGGACGATTGCCGGCGCGCTGCTTTTGATCCCGATTCTCGGCTTTGCGGTGAACCTGGCGTCGGCGCAAGAGCCGGCCGTATCCATTCCGCCGCCGGCGCAGAACGCAGCCGCTCCGGCCGGTGCCGCCACGCAGACCGTCGTACTCGCCGGCGGCTGCTTCTGGGGCGTGCAGGCGGTGTTTCAGTACACCAAGGGCGTCACCAGCGCGGTCGCGGGCTATTCCGGCGGCACCAAGGAAACGGCGCACTACGAGATGGTCGGCACCGAGCGCACCGGGCACGCCGAGTCGGTGCAGGTGACGTTCGATCCGCAGCAAATCTCCTATGGCAAGATTTTGCAGATTTATTTCTCGGTGGCGCATAACCCGACCGAGCTCAATTACCAGGGCCCCGATTCCGGCCCGTCCTATCGCTCGGCGATCTTCTACGCCAATGACGAGCAGAAGCGGATTGCGGAAAGCTATATCGCCCAGCTCGATCAGGCTCACGTCTTCAAGGCGCCGATCGTGACCAAACTCGAAGCCTTCAAGGGTTTTTATCCGGCCGAGGACTATCACCAGGACTTCCTGGTGCTACACCCGACTTATCCGTACATCGTCATCAACGACCAGCCGAAAGTCGGCAATTTGAAGCGGCTGTTCGCCGACCGATATCGCGACACGCCGGTCACCGTGATGGCGTCGAACAAGCCGAGCCAATAAGTCTCGCTGAAAGTTCCGGTTGCCGCACTGCAAAAGCGCCAAATCGGCCGCGTCCCGCCAGGGGCGCGGCGCGCGACCTTTGATCTATAGCCATCGGCGCCGGCCTGACGTATCGTGGTTGAGGGAGACTGGGCGACAACAAGCCCGCTCCGCGACAACGAGGAAACGGGGAGGGAAGCCAAATGGCTATGGCAACGACGATCGGGGTGCTGCCCGAGGCAGAGCATAGCAGGCAACTGCGCAAAGCGGTCATCGCTTCGACGGTCGGCACGGCGATCGAGTGGTACGACTTTTTTCTCTATGGCGCCGCCGCCGGTCTCGTCTTCGGCAAGCTCTTCTTCCCCAATCAGACGGCGGTCACGGCAACGCTGTTGGCGTTCTCGACCTATTTCATCGGCTTCGTCGGACGCCCGATCGGCGCCGCGATTTTCGGCCACTACGGCGATCGCATCGGGCGCAAGGCGACGCTGATCGCCACGCTGCTTTTCATGGGGCTTGCGACGTTCGCCATCGCCTTCGTGCCGACTTACGAGTCGATCGGCATCTGGGGAGCGGTGATCTTGACCGTCTTGCGCACGCTTCAAGGTATTGGCGTCGGCGGCGAATGGGGCGGCTCCGTCCTCCTGGCGATGGAATGGTCGCGCACCCACGGCCAACGCGGTCTGGTGGCGTCGTGGCCGCAATTCGGCGTGCCCTGCGGGCTATTGCTGTCAAATCTCGCGTTCTTTGCCTTCAGCACATGGTCGGGCGACGAATTCTACACCTGGGGCTGGCGCGTTCCGTTTGCACTGTCGATCATCCTTGTCGGCGTCGGCCTGTGGATCCGCCTTGGCATTCTTGAGACGCCGGTGTTCCAGCAGCTCCTGGACACCGACAAGATCGAGAAGGCCCCGATCGTCGAAGTGTTCAAGAAGCAGCCGTGGCAGATCCTCTACTCGGCACTGCTGCGGATGTCGGAGCAGGCGCCGTTCTACATCTTCACCACCTTCATCCTGTTTTACGGGGTTAACGCCCTGCATATGACCCGGGGCTTCATCCTCCTCGCGGTGTCGGTGGCGGCCTGCGTCTCGTTCTTCACGATCCCGCTGTCCGGCCACATCTCCGACCTCATCGGGCGCAAGAAGATGTACCTGATCGGCGTTGTGACCGTCGGACTGTTCGGGTTCGTGTATTTCGGAATGCTGGAGACAGGGATCCCGTCGGTGATCTTCATCGCCATCGTGCTGTCGCTCATTCCGCACGACATGCAGTACGGGCCGCAGGCGGCGCTGATTGCCGAGTCATTTACGCCTCGCCTGCGCTACAGCGGCGCCTCGCTCGGCTATCAGCTGGCCTCGATCGTCGCCGGCGGTCCGGCGCCAAGCATTGCGCTCGCCTTGTTCGCCGCCTATCACACCGGCTATGCGATCGCGATCTATATCGCGGCCTGCGCGGTCGTCAGCTTCGTATCGGCGTCGATGATGCCGGACTATACCGGCAAGGACATATCGGACGACGCCTATAGCGAGGACTAGCAGACGGTCTTCCGGGCGAGCGTCATGGCTCGCCCGCAAAAAAGCTTAGAGCCCGGTTCCAGCAACGCTGAGACCGGGCTCTTGCTTTGTGCGTGTTAAAGCACCGCGCCGCTTTGCGGATCGATCAGGTGCATGCGGTCCATGTCGGCGTAGAGCCGCATCTGCTCGCCCGGACCGCTGGCGCTGCCGGGATCGACCCGGCCGCAGACCTCCTGGCCGTCGACGGTGAAATACACCATGGTTTCCATGCCCATCGGCTCGACGACGTCCAGCGTCGCTGCGAACTCGCATTGCAGGTCGCGATCGTTGCGCCGCGGCTCGGTGATGTGCTCGGGGCGCAGCCCAAAGACCAGCTCCTTGCCGGTCAGCGCCTGGTAGCGGGCCGACTGCGATGCCGGCACCGGCAGGCTGACGGCATCGGAAAGGCGCACCCGCAACCCGACGCCGTTCTGCTCGAGACGGCAGCGCATGAAATTCATCGCCGGCGAGCCCATGAAACCCGCGACAAAAAGCGTCTTCGGATGATGATAGAGCTCCTGCGGCGTCGCGATTTGCTCGATGCGGCCGTTGTTCATGACCACGACCCGGTCGGCTAACGTCATCGCCTCGACCTGGTCGTGCGTGACGTAGACCGTGGTGGTCTTGACCAACTGATGGACGCGCTTGATCTCGGTGCGCATCTGCACGCGCAGTTTGGCATCGAGGTTCGACAGCGGCTCGTCGAACAGGAACACCTTTGGATTGCGCACGATGGCGCGCCCCATCGCCACGCGTTGGCGCTGGCCGCCGGACAGCGCTTTCGGCTTGCGGTCCAACAACTCGGTGATGTCGAGGATGCGCGCGGCATGGTCGACGCGCTTGCGGATCTCTTCCTTGGGGAATTTGCGCAGTTTCAGCCCGAACGACATGTTCTCGAACACGGACATATGCGGGTAGAGCGCGTAATTCTGAAACACCATCGCGATGTCGCGGTCCTTCGGCGGCCGGTCGTTGACGACCTCGCCGCCGATAGAGATGTCGCCGGAGGTGACTTCCTCGAGGCCCGCGATCATGCGCAGCGTCGTCGACTTGCCGCAGCCGGACGGGCCGACCAGCACGACGAACTCGTTATCCGGAATGTCGAGGTTGATGCTGCGCACGACTTCGACATTGTCGAAGCGTTTGACCACGTTACGCAACGCAACTTCCGCCATCTTGGTCAGCCTTTCGTGGCGCCTGAGGTCAGGCCGGCGATGTAGTAATCCATCAGAAACGCGTAGATCACC
>JBAUYI010000307.1:0-3289 GCA_049584715.1 Xanthobacteraceae bacterium | reverse complement strand
TCCGCAATGTCGCAGCCCGCCGTGTCGCAAGCGCGGCCGGAGCGCCCAAATCAGCCCCAGGGCACGCTTGCGCGTCCGCACGGTTATTGCAACAACGGGCGCGAATCTATTCACTTATGCGTGGAATCCTATGAGGTTTTAAGTCGGCCGCGCCGGCCCGTGCTTGATCTTGGCGGAGCGGCGCCGGAAATGCGACAGAGCTTTGCCGAGATCATTGCCAAGACCACTGCCAAGACCACTGCCAAGACCACGACCAGGACCGTCACCATGTATCGTGCCATCACCCGCAATATCGAGGTCGTGGTGAAACCGCGGTTCGTCGCCGACCGGTCGTCGCCGGAGAACAATTATTTCTTCTGGGCCTATACCATCTCCATCACCAACAACAGCGACGAGACGGTGCAGCTGAAAACCCGCCATTGGCGCATCACCGACGCCAACGGTCGCCGCCAGGAGGTGCGCGGCGCCGGCGTCGTCGGCGAGGAGCCGGTGCTCAAGGCCGGCGAGCAGTTCGAATATACCAGCGGGGTGCCGCTGCAGACGCCGTCGGGCTTCATGGTCGGCAGCTACGGCATGGTCGGCGCGGGCGGCGAGCTTTTCGACATCGAGGTGCCGGCGTTTTCGCTCGACAGCGTCGAATCGAAACGGACGCTGAATTGAATTCAGTGTCCGCCGACGTTGCAGAATAGCGCTATGAGCTACCGCACCGGTGGCTGCACCGGGCTCGTTGCCGCATCCAAGGCCGACAGGTCGGGCTGCTTGCCGAGCCGCGTGCCATTTCCCAATGGGGACTGCAGCGGCTTCGGCTCCTGCCTGACCGGCTGTTCGGACTTGGCAGGCTTTTGTTCAGGCCGGTATTCGCTCGACGAGATGCCGCCGGCGATGGTGGCGCCCTGTTCGATCTGCAGCATGCCGTAGCTGACATTGCCGTCGACCCGGCTGGTCGAGCGCAGGATCATCAGGCATTTGACGTCGAGCTTCTCGAAGACTTTGCCGGAAATCTCGGCGTTCTGCGCGACGATGATCCTGCCTTTGATGACGCCGGTTTCACCGACCACCAGATTGCCGACCGAGACGTCGCCTTCGACCGAGCCGCACACCACCAAGGTGTCAGGCACGCTGATCTCGCCCTTGATGGTCACGCCCTCGCCGATATAGAGCCTGCTCGCGTCCGGCATCGAGTCCACGGCTGACGACATCTTGTTATCCCTTTCGGTAACTTGTGACAGGCTGTTCCAGGGGAATTTTATAGGTACCGCGCTGACATTGTACGAAGGTTGCGCGGCCATTTTCGGATTATCCACAGAACTCCCGCTATTCACTGCCTTGTTTCGGAACCGGCGCTCGGAGAAGTTCCATTTTGCGATCGGCCCGGGACGAAAAGGAAGCGTTAGCCATCCGCGGGGGCGGAAAAACCAAACGAAATCATTGTGCGGAACAGCAGGTCCGTGGCCGCGTTGAACCCAGGCTCGATTGGCAGCGTCCAAAGGCTTGGCTTGTACGCTTGGCGCATCGCGGGCGCGGATTTGTCATGTTCATCGCTTTGCTCGGCTATATCGGCACGATGGTGGCGGCTTTCGCCGCGCTGGTGGTGGTTTGGCACCACGTGGTCGGGCCGCCGCAATTGGAAACGGTGCGGCAGCAACCGCGCCCGATCGGCGCCGTGACGCTGGCTGCGCCGCCAGTGCAACAACCTGGCGTGCAACAACTTGGAGCGTGGGGTCCGGCGGTCATTCATAAAGCCGACGAGGGAGCGGATGCGGCGGCGAGCGAAGAGGATGCCCGCCTCGCCGCGGCACAAGCGGCGGCTGCCGAAAAAGCCAAACGGCTGAAGCAGGCGCGCTACCAGAAACGCAAAGAGCAAGAGCAATTGGCGCGGCAGAGCGGCGACCAACAATATTCGGCCGCGCTCGGCTACAATCAGGAGCCATCGCAAACCCCGGCACCGGCTCCGGTGTTCGGCCTATTCGGGCCGCGCCGCTTCTGAGAGCGCGCGTTAGGATTTTCGTTTGAGCATGATCTTATCCGAAAACCGGTTTCCACTTTTCGGGATCATGCTCAGGACGCCGTGGTGTTTGGCACCGTTATTTCGTCCGGCTGGAAGACGTAAGTCGAGTTGCAGAACTCGCAGGTCACGGTGATGCGGCCGTTCTCGACCATGTCGTCGCGGTCGTTTTGCGAAAAGCTCCGCAGCATGGTTTCGACGCTGGTGCGCGAGCACGAGCACTTCGCCTGCACCGGCGCGGCGCGGAAGACGCGCACGCCCGGTTCATGAAACAGCCGATAGGCCAAGCGCTCGCTCGAGAGCGCCGGATCGATCAGCTCGATATCGTCGACGGTGGCGATCAGGGAGCGGCCTTCGACCCAGGCATCGTCCTCGGGCAAAACGTGCGCTTGGGTGCCGGGCGGTGCGTCGCCGGGATCGAGATCGGCTTGGCGCAAGCGTTCGGGCGAGTTCGGCAGGAACTGCAGCAGAATTCCGCCGGCACGCCAGTGGCGGCGTGGGCCGCCAGCGCCGGCGCGGAACTCTTCGGCGACCGCGAGCCGCACCCGGGTCGGAATCTGCTCCGAGCGCGAAAAATATTCGTGCGCGGCCTGTTCGAGGTCGCCGCCTTCGAGCGGCACCAGCCCCTGGTAGCGGCTCATGTCGGGGCCCTGGTCGATGGTCATGGCGAGATGGCCGTGGCCGAGCAGCTTGCCGGGCTCCGCCGCGTTGGCGGCGACCGCGGCTGCGACCCGCTCGGCGTCGAAACTGGCGCAGGCCCGCACCGTGCCGGGCGAAGCGAAATCGACCACCAGCATGCGCACCGGGCCGTCGCTCTTGGTCTGCAGGATGAAACGGCCCTCGAATTTGAGCGCCGAGCCCAACATCACCGTGAGCACGATGGCTTCGCCAAGCAGCTTCGCTACCGGGGTCGGGTAATCGTGGCCAGTCAGGATGGTATCGACCGCGGCGCCGAGCCGCACGATGCGGCCGCGCAGGTCGAGCGCCTTCACCGCAAACGGCAGGATGGTGTCGTCGCTGCCGGTTTGCTCAGGCTCGCGGACCGGGATGTCGACGTCGGGATTGGTCATCGCGCCTGAATATAGGCAAGGCAGATGGAATTTGGAGGCCTCGGCGGCGCTTGGCTCGGCTTGCCGGGCTTGGCTTACCGCCCGTCAGCCTCCAGGCACCACGTCAAAATCCCCTTCTGCGCGTGCAGCCGGTTCTCGGCCTCGTCGAACACCACAGATTGCGGGCCGTCGATCACCTCGTCGGTGACCTCCTCGCCGCGATGGGCCGGCAGGC
>JBAUYI010000306.1:0-7361 GCA_049584715.1 Xanthobacteraceae bacterium | reverse complement strand
TCTATACGCCGATCGGCGCCTTCGTGCCGTTCAGTCCCGGCGCCGTCCAACAGGCCGTCGCATGGATCGCGCACCCGGGACTCGGGGCAGTTCCGGATTTCTGGGGTGCGAGTGCGGCCGCCAATTTTGTCCTGCTGACCCACGCCGACACTGGTCATCCCATCAGATTGATCCTGGTGTTTGCCGCGCCGGTCGCCGCCTGCTGGCTCGTCACATGCAATTGGCTGCTCGTCCTGGAATTTTCCCTGGTGTATCTCGGCATTGTGCTGTTCGAAAATATCTGGAATTTTCCCGGCAGAGCCACCCATCACGGCGTCGTCTTTTTGGCCTTTGTCGCCGCGGTCTGGTCGGCGTGGGCGCGCCGGCCGTCTGCCATTTGGTCGCATTGGCTGTTCGGAGCAATTCTTCTGGTCAACGCTTGTGGCGGCGTGCTGTCGCTGGCCTCCGAACTGCGGCCGTTTTCAGAAAGCTACGAGACTGCCGCGTGGATCAAGCAAAACAATCTCGCCGATGCCTTCCTCATCGGATCGCACGATGCCCAAGTCTCGTCCGTCGCCGGCTATCTCGGCCGGCCGATCTATTATCTCGAATGTGAATGTTTCCGTCCGTTCGGCATTTGGGACCCCACCCGGCGCGGCACGCTCGACGCCGACGAGTTCGCCAGGCGACTGGCCACAGCCGTGACGCTGGCCGGGCAACGCGATCCTATTCTGATCCGCAGCCGGCCGGTGACGGTGGAAGACCTCAGCGCGGTCGCGCCGCACCTTTCGGCGACGCTCCTCAAATCATTCACCAATGCTTCGACCGACGAGAATTTTGGGATTTATCGAGTGAGCGCACGACCCTGAGCTTGCCGGAAGGGACGGGCCGGATCGCCGCAAGGGTGCCGGCCGCAGGCTTAAGGCCATAACGCCGGCCAGCGCGTCCAGCTCATGCGCCGGTTCCAGTTGCGCCAACTCTGAACTCGTTGTAGCGCTACCGCCTGCCAATTCATTGAGCCAAAGTCATGGAGCCACAGTGAAACGGAAGATTCTGATCATGGGTTTGCCGGGCGCCGGCAAAACGACGCTGGCCAACGCGCTCGCCCCGCTGCTCAATGCGGTCGTGTTCAATGCCGATGCGGTGCGCGCCAATCTTTCGCGCGACCTCGGCTTTTCTCACGAGGACCGCGTCGAGCATGCGCGCCGCATGGGCTGGATGTGCGATCGCGTGATCGAAGCCGGCGGCACGGTGATTGCGGATTTCATCTGCCCCACGGAGCAGACCCGTTCGGTGTTCGGTGATGCGTTCACGATCTGGCTCGACCGCATCGACGCCGGGCGCTTCGCCGACACCAACCGGATGTTCGTTGCGCCTGAAAAGTACGATCTGCACGTCGGCCCGGACGGCACGGCGCAATATTGGGCCGAGCAGGCGCTGGCGCTGTTGCGCCCGGCCTTCGATCCGCAAAAGCCGACGGCGCTGTTCATCGGCCGCTACCAGCCATTCCACGGCGGCCACCAGCGCCTGATCGAAGAGGGGCTGCGCCGGGTCGGCCAGGTGTGCGTGGCGGTGCGCGACACTCACGGTACCGACGCCAAGAATCCGCTGCCGTTCTTCGCGGTCAAGCAGCGCATCGAAACCGCGTTGTCCGCCTATGCCGGGCGCTTCGTGGTGGTGCCGCTGCCCAACATCACCAATGTGTTCTACGGCCGCGACGTCGGCTATGCGGTCGAGCGCATCGTGCTCGACGAGGAGACGGAGGCGATTTCCGCCACAAAAATCCGCAGCCTGAGCGCCGCGCCGGGATCGCGCTGACCTTGTCTCTCCGCCCAGCAGCCTTGTCGTCGCGACAGTAACGTCACGGCGATGGCGGATTACCGAGGCGGCGGCGCAGCGTTCCTTCCCGGAACGGGCGGTGTAAATCGAGCCGTCGAGTCATCCGCACGATTGAGCCGATCGAACTCGCGCTCGATGCGTTCGGTCCGCTCCGGCGTGAGCCACGGAGGACCGAACTGGCCGAGTTCAGCCACGATGCCCCGCTTGGCGCATTCGTGGCGGAGGATTGCTATGTAGTCGGTAACAATGTCCGGCAGCTCTCCAAGGTGTTCCCGCAAACGCTGTGGACCCCGGCTGGTATCGATAGAGTAATAGACGTGTTTTGCGCCAGCGGCTTCGGCGCGGCGCACGAACGGCGCCGCCTCATGATAGTTCTCGACGCAAAAAATAAACTTGGCCCAAACCTTGTTGACGGCGCCGGGTTTTACGGCGGCGCAATAATCGGCGACGACCTTCCAGACCTTTTCGCAGTAATTCATCTTCTTGATGGCTTTGTAGACCTCCACGCTCGCGGCGTCGATGCCGAGCACCAATTCCACCTTGTCGCGCCGCAACGCGTCCATGATGGCATCGGAACGCTTGGTTGCGTTCGTATAGATGACGCAGCGCGCCCCGTATGTGGTCAACAGTTCCAGCAACGGATCGAATTCCGGCGAGAGCGTCGGCTCGCCGCCGCTGAACCGCACGGTCGCATGGGGGTCGAGCAGCTTGCGGTCGATGAGCGCTTGAATAACCGGAAGAACGCGTGGCGCGGTCGACAGCGGCGATATCCACGGGCCCTCGACCAGCGTGTAGCAATAATTGCATCGGATGTTGCAACTGGAGAACGGCATGATCGTGATTTCATCGACGGCATACGGCGACATCTCACCGGCCCAATCGCCCTCCCGCAGCTTCGGGCAGCCTTGGCATGCCGGCTCGGTGTCGCCCGCTTGGTGGCGGGCGATAAGGGCGGACCGCGCCTCCAACGCAGCATCGATGGAAAGTTCCGAGCCGTCGAAGGGGGCCAGGACCGGATGTCCCTTGGTGGCCGGATTGATGCAACAGGGACTGATGACCCGGGAGGGCTGAAACACCAACCCGCGCTCGATAAAGCGGCAGCTGCGATACCTGGCCGGCGTTGCCGACGGCGAAGCTCCGGTTTCATCCTGTGGCATGACTCGGCACTTTCTTCTTCAGCACCTGCAAAAGCAATACCGTTGCCATTGCTTGATTCGTCTATCACGTCGCCAAACAGGCCGTTGCCGGCTCCGCCCTGTGGCGGCCCCGTCATAGGGAAAGTACGATATTGTCACGGCGATGACCGCGCTCGTTCTCTCGGCATGCAATCGTTTCGAGCGTCTGTTCGACGCGCTGGTCGATCCGGCGCGCCGCGAACGCACCATGGCCGTCGTGCTCGCCTGCTACTTCGCCGTCTGGTCGCTCTACGCGGCCATCGCCAAGAGCAGCCAGGACATCCACACCGACATGGGCGAGTTCGTGGCGTGGTCGCGCGAGGCCGGTCTCGGCACGCCGAAACATCCGCCGCTCGGCGCCTGGTTGTTGCGCGCCTGGTTCGGCGTGTTTCCGCGCGAGGACTGGGCCTATTATTGTTTCGCCATTCTGCTGCCGACGGTCGCGCTGTGGATCACGTGGCGGCTTGCGGCGCGTTATCTGCCGCCCGACAAACGCGTCGCCGGCATCGTGCTGCTGACATTCGTGCCGTTCTATAATTTTCACGCCATAAAATTCAACGCCAATACGGTGCTGACGCCGTTCTGGGCGCTGGCGACGTGGTGGTTCCTGCGCTCGTTCGAAACCCGCAGGCTCGGATGGGCAGTGCTTGCCGGCATTGCCGCCGCCGCCGCCATGCTGGCCAAATACTGGTCGATCACGCTTCTTGCCGGGCTCGGCCTTGCCGCGCTGACGGATCCGCGCCGCACCGCCTATTTCAGTTCGCCGGCGCCCTATGTGACGCTCGCGGTCGGCACGGTCCTGCTCACGCCGAATATCTACTGGCTGACGACGCACGCTTTCATGCCGTTCACCTATGCGATGGAAGCGCATTCGGGGACGCCGGCATTCGCGCTGTTCTCGGCGCTCATCTTCACCGGCAACGGGCTTGCTTATGCGGTAGCGGCCATCGTCTTGTGCGTGTTGGCGACGCGGCCGAGCTGGGCCGCGATCCGCGACACGCTGTGGCCGTCGGACGCGGTGCGCCGCACGCTCCTCATCGCATTCGCCGCGCCGTTTGCCTTCGCCGTGCTGATCGCGGTGCTGCTGACGGTTGCCATCGAATCGATCTGGGTCACGCCGGCGATGACGCTGTTGCCGATCGTGCTGCTGTCGTCGCCGCTGGTGGCGATCCCCCGCCTGGCCGTCGTCCGCCTGCTGGCGCTCGCGGTGGTTTTTCCCTTGAGCATGCTCGCCGTCTCGCCGCTGGTCGCGCTCGGCGTACAACTGAGCGGCGTGCCGGATTACGGCAGCGATTACCGTGCCGTCGCCCAGGCGGTCGAGCGCGTCTGGCGCGCGCACACCGACAAGCCGCTGCGCATCGTCGGCAGCACCACGTTCGTCAACGGCATCGTGTTCTATTTCAAGGATCAGCCGTCGACCTTCGATGTCGACAATCCGAAGCTGACACCGTGGGTCAGCGACGATCGCATCCGGCGCGAGGGCGCAGCGATTGTTTGTCCCGAGACGGAAGCTTTTTGCATGCGCGCCTTGGGTGGTTTCGCCGCGCATTTTCCCGTCGTCGCCGATGAGGACGCCGTGGTGTCGCGCCGCTTTTTCGGCTTCGCTTCGCCGCTCGATCGCTATGAGATCATCGTCATTCCCCCGGCCCCTCCCTAGAGCGAAATCGCTTCAGATTGAAGCGATTTCGCTCTAGCATTTTGATGGAGCATGATCATTTCGGAAAACCGGTTTCCACTTTTCCGGATCATGCTCTGGCGTATGCACAAAACCATGGCGCCGGAACATTGACCTTGCATGGACCGCGGGTCTTTATGGTCGTGTCGCCGAGTCGTGCCAGCGGAGGGGGCGGTGTGCTCTGACGGTCGCGTGACTCATCCCACCTCGCAGCCGGCGCAGTGCCTCGCGACGCTCGATGTTCTGGTGATCGCCGGCGGGCTTGGCACTCGCATCCAATCGACTTTGGGCGACACGCCAAAGCTGTTGGCGCCGATCGGCGGCCGGCCCTATCTGGCCTATCTGCTGGACTGGCTGCGGTGCTTCGGCGCCAAGCGGATCGTGCTCGGATTGGGACACCGGGCGCAGGCGGTGATCGATTTTCTCGAGCGCAACCAAGCCTCGTATGGCGATCTCACCGTGGTGACGGTGACCGAGCCTGAACCGCTCGGCACC
Organism: Xanthobacteraceae bacterium; assembly: GCA_049584715.1. Taxonomy (GTDB): domain Bacteria; phylum Pseudomonadota; class Alphaproteobacteria; order Rhizobiales; family Xanthobacteraceae; genus BOG-931. The sequence continues at coordinate 2,198 of JBAUYI010000306.1, read as the reverse complement.
GCCGGCGCCATCCGCTTCGCCCGGCCGAATTTGCGCACCGATCCGGTGTTGGTGATGAATGGCGACAGTTTTGCCGATGCCGATCTCTGCGCCTTGGTCGCACACCACCGGCGCGCCCAGGCAAAGGCCACGCTGCTGTGCGCCGAGGTCGACGACGCCGGCCGTTACGGCAGAGTCGAGATCGACTGCGACGGCCGCATTGCCGGCTTCATCGAGAAGGATCCGAACTTCCACGGCAAGAGCGCCGTGAGCGCCGGCGTCTATCTGTTCTCGGCGGCGCTGCTCGACGAGATTGCCGGCGGCAGCGCCACCTCTCTGGAGCGCGACGTGTTCGGCCGGGCGGCTTCGGGCTCGCTTGATGCCTTCGCCGGGCCGTTCGCCTTCATCGACATCGGCACGCCCGAATCGCTTAAGCTTGCCGAACGCGTCTTCGCCGCCAAATTCGAACACCGGCCCGCATGATCATCAGCCGCACCCCGTTTCGCATCTCGCTGTTCGGCGGCGGCACCGATTATCCGACGTGGTTTCGCGAGCACGGCGGCGCGGTGATCGGCACCGCGATCGACAAATATTGCTACATCAGCGTGCGCCGGCTGCCGCCGTTCTTCGAGCACAAGTCGAAGATCGTTTATTCCAAGGTCGAGCTGGTCAAGGAGACGTCCGAGATCGAGCACCCGGCGGTGCGCGGCATCCTCACCGACATGGGAGTGACGGACGGCCTCGAGATCCATCACGACGCCGATCTGCCGGCACGCTCCGGATTGGGCTCGAGCAGCTCGTTCACGGTCGGATTGCTCAACGCGCTCTACGCGCTCAACAGCCGGATGGTCACCAAGCGCGATCTCGGCCGCCAGGCGATCCGCATCGAGCAGGAGGTGCTCAAGGAAGACGTCGGCTGCCAGGACCAGATCTGGGCGGCCTATGGCGGCTTCAACCGCATCGACTTTCACCAGGACGGCACCTTCTCGGTGCTGCCGTTTATCCTGCCGCCGGCGCGGCGCACCGAGCTGGCGCAATCGCTGATGCTGTTCTTTACCGGCTTTTCACGCTTCGCCACCGATTTCGCCCAGGACCAGATCAAGAATATGAACAACCGCAGGAACCAGCTGCGCATGATCCGCAGCCTGGTCGACAGCGCCGCCGACATCCTGCTCGATCCGAAGACGCCGCTGCGCGAGCTCGGCGAGCTGATGCACCAGTCGTGGCAGATCAAGCGCGAGCTCGCCTCGAGCGTCTCCAATTCGCAGATCGACGACATCTACGAGGCCGGGCGCGACGCCGGCGCCGTCGGCGGCAAGCTCTTGGGCGCCGGCGGCGGTGGCTTCATGGTGCTCCTGGTCGATCCGGAAAAGCGCGCCCAGGTTCGCGAGCGGCTGCGCAAGCTGATCCATGTCAATGTCGGTTTCGACACCGACGGCAGCAAAATCGTCATCTATCAGCCCGACGAGATATGAGCCAAAACGGCGCGATTTTCATTAATTCACTATACAAATCATATGCTTGACAAACGCCCCGCGGTTACCTCACGGTGCAAAGCATTGCGCTGGCGTTGCAACGAATTGAATCCAAACGTGTTCGGGTTCCGCGCCGGCTCGGGTCGCCAGTTGGCCCGGTCCGTGCTAGGGGAAGGCAGGGCGTAGGGGTGAGGGGACCTTTATGAGTGAGGCGGTAAAGCCAGGCGCGGACGGCGCATTGCGGATCGGCGTGGTCGGCGTCGGCGTGATGGGGTCGAACCATGCGCGGGTGCTGTCGGAACTGCCTGGCGTCAAGCTGGTCGGCGTTGTCGATCCCGACCGCAAGCAGCGCGAACACGTCGCCCGCCATCTTGGCTGCAGCGCGTTTGCGGACCTCGACAGCCTGATCGCGCGCGGCGTCGATGCCGTCACCATCGCGGCGCCGACCCACCTGCATCGCGACATTGCCGTCGACTGTGCCGCGCGCGGCATCCATATCCTGGTCGAGAAGCCGATCGCCTCCACCATCGAGGAGGGCAATGCCATCGTCGCCGCCGCCCGGCGCGCCGGCGTCACCCTGATGGCCGGCCATGTCGAGCGTTTCAATCCGGCAGTCGAGGCGATCAAGCGGGCGATCAAGGGCCAAAACATTCTGTCGATCGCCGTCACCCGGGTCGGACCGTTTCCACCGCGGATGTCGAATGTCGGCGTCGTCATCGATCTCGCCGTGCACGACATCGACCT
>JBAUYI010000305.1:0-5798 GCA_049584715.1 Xanthobacteraceae bacterium | reverse complement strand
GTTGTCAATGAAGCGCCCGCCGGCGCCCTTCGATGTCGCCGCGGGCCGGGCCGAGTTCTCCCGTCTCATGAAAGGCACCTGGCCGCCGGCCGAGGTGGTCGCATGAACGCCGACGATTTTCAGTTCGAGGGCGATCTGCCCGAGCGCGCCACCGACGAGCCGGCGCTGGTCGTCGACGTCGAGGGCTTTGAAGGCCCGCTCGATCTTCTGCTCACGCTCGCGCGCCAGCAAAAAGTCGATCTGGCGAAGATCTCAATTCTCGCGCTGGCCGACCAGTATCTCGCTTTCATCGAAGCGGCGCGAAAGCTGCGCCTGGAGCTTGCCGCCGATTATCTGGTGATGGCGGCGTGGCTCGCTTATCTGAAATCGCGCCTGCTGTTGCCGGAGCAGCACGCGCCCGACGGGCTGAGCGCCGAGGACATGGCGAACGCGCTGGCGCAACGGCTGCGCCGGCTCGAAACCATCCGTAATGTCGCCGAGCAATTGCTCAACCGGCCGCAGCTCGGCCGCGAAGTTTTTCAACGCGGCGCGCCCGAGCCGATCGCCGAGATCAAACATCCGGAATGGTCGGCGACGCTCTATGACCTGCTCACGGCCTATGCCGGGCGGCGGCAGACCCAGGCGCGCTCCTTCGTGCGCATGCCCAAGCGCACGGTGTGGTCGCTCGCCGAAGCGCGCGAGGCGCTGGAACGGCTGATCGGCCTCTCCATGGAGTGGAGCCCGCTCGATCAATATCTCGCGGAATATCTGGTGGAGCCGTCGATGAAAGCGACGGTCATGGCATCGAGCTTTGCCGCGACGCTCGAACTGGTGCGCGAAGGCCACCTCGAGCTGAACCAGCACGCGGCGTTTGCGCCGCTTTACGTGCGCAAGCGGCAGAAGACGGAAAACGGCGGCGTGGCCGCCGAAACGGGGAATGGGTAAGAGGGAGATCTAACCCATGGGGAATGTGGCGGAGATGCGTGTAATCGTCGGAGACAAGGACAGGGAAACCGAGCGCGCGGAGGAGCTGCGCATTCTCGAAGCCTTGCTGTTCGCCGCCGAGGGCCCGCTCGACGAAAAAGTTCTGGCCAAGCGCCTGCCGGCCGGCGTCGACGTGCGCGCCCTGCTGACGCAATTGCAGAAGGAATACGAGCCACGCGGCGTGAACCTCATTCGCGTCGCCGGCAAATGGACGCTGCGCACCGCGAGCGATCTGGCCTGGCTGTTGACCCACGAAGCGACGGTGACGCGCAAATTGTCGCGGGCCGCCATCGAGACGCTCGCCATCGTTGCCTATCACCAGCCGGTAACGCGCGCCGAGATCGAGGACATCCGTGGCGTGACCACGTCGAAGGGAACCCTCGACGTGCTGCTGGAGACCGGCTGGATCAGGCTGCGCGGCCGCCGCAAGGCGCCGGGCCGGCCGGTGACCTACGGCACCAACGAGGCGTTCCTGTCCCATTTCGGGCTGGAGGCGCTCAACGACCTGCCTGGCCTCGACGAGCTCAAGGGCGCCGGGCTGATCGAGCCGTCGCTGCCCGCGGGCTTCAGTGTTCCGGTGCCGTCGGACGATCCGGCCCTGCGCGACGACGAAGATCCGCTCGAACCGGGCGATCTCGATCTCGACCTCGGCCTGGTGCCGCCCGCCGGCCGCAGCGAGGAATAAATCCGCCCCCGTGCCGATCAAGTGATCGGAAAACGGTCATCCGAGGGTTAACTCCAGCCGCATTAGCCCTGCGGCTGTTGGGCATTCCGGCCGTGCTTGTTTTTGCCGCCCTTGGCGCCTAGGTTCTGGCGAAATCGACATGTTGCCGCGGGCCCAAGGTGGCGGTGCCGTTGCGGACGGAGGTTTTCATGGGCTCATTGAGCATCTGGCATTGGTTGATCGTCGGCGCCGTGCTGCTGCTGGTCTTCGGCGGCCGCGGCAAGATTTCCGACATGATGGGCGACGTCGCCAAGGGCATCAAAGCCTTCAAGAAGGGCATGTCCGAGGACGAAACGGCGGAAGCCGCGCCCAAATCCGACGCGCCGATCAAGACCATCGATCATCAGGCCGCCGCCGACATGAAGCGGCGCGCCGAGTCCGAGAGCAAGGTCTAAGCGCTCGCCGCGCCCTCGTGCCGATCGCCGCGGCCCGCCAGGCAAGCCGCGGGCGGTCGAGGCGTCCGGAGAGTTTTCATGTTCGACATTAGTTGGAGCGAGTTCCTGCTGATCGGCGTCGTGGCGCTGATCGTGATCGGGCCGAAGGAGCTGCCCGGCGTGTTGCGCACGCTCGGCCAGTACACGCGCAAGGTCCGCGGCATGGCGGCCGACTTCCAGAACCAGTTCCAGGAAGCGATGCGCGAGGCCGAGATGGCCGACCTAAAGAAGCAGGTCGACGACCTGGCCCATGACGTCAAGAATTTCGATCCGCTCAAGGACGTGCGCAGCGACCTCGAGACCGCTGGCAAAGATATCGAACGTTCACTCGAGGCCAAGCCGGAGCCGAAAGCCGAGCCGCCGCTCGACGGTGGCTTTGCCGTGAGCGATGCCGCGCCCGCCGCCGAAATAGCCGCGCCCGTCGCGGCCGTGGAGCGCAGCGACCTCGAGCCTGCCGGCGCCGAGCCGGCAAAGACCGAGCCCGCCGCGGAGGCCGCACCACCGGACAGCACGGAACGTCCGGCATGAGCCACGAAGACGAAGAGAAGGAAATCGAGGCCACCAAGGCGCCGTTGATGGATCACCTGATCGAGCTGCGCTCGCGGCTGATCAAGGCGGCGGCGGCATTCATCATCGCCATGGTCTGCTGCTTCTTTTTCGCCAAGCAGATCTACAACATCCTCACTTGGCCCTACGTCTGGGTCGCCGGCCCGGATTCGAAATTCATCTATACGGGCCTGCTCGAATATTTCGTCGTCCAGCTCAAGATCGCCGCCTTCGGCGGCACCTTCATCGCGTTCCCGGTCATCGCCACGCAGATCTACATGTTCGTCGCGCCCGGCCTTTATCGCAACGAGAAGCAAGCGTTCCTGCCGTACCTGATCGCCACGCCGGTGTTCTTCCTGATGGGATCGATGGTGGTCTATTTCGTGGTGTGGCCGATGCTGGCGCGGTTTTCGCTGAGCATGCAGCAGATGGGCGGGCCGGGGCAGGCGACGATTGAACTGCTGCCCAAGGTCGAGGACTATCTGTCGCTGATGATGAAGCTGATGCTGGCCTTCGGCATCGCCTTCCAGCTGCCGGTGATCCTGACCTTGCTCGGCCGTGTCGGCATCATCACCTCCGACCAGCTCAAGGCCAAGCGCCGCTACTTCATCGTCATCGCCTTCGTCATCGCCGCCGTCCTGACGCCGCCCGACGTGCTCAGCCAATTGTCCCTTGCGCTGCCGCTGCTCGCCCTCTACGAGGGCTCGGTCTGGTCGGTGAAGATCGTCGAAAAGCGCGCTGCCGCCGAGCGCGCCGCGGCTGCGGCGGCCAAGCCGGCGGAATAAAGCCATTTAGTCGTTGCCGGGCTTGACCCGGCAATCCATCGGCCGTTAGTTCCGTCACCCTGAGGTGCGAGCGTAGCGAGCCTCGAAGGGCGACGGCCCGAGCGCCTCGGCCGTATCCTTCGAGGCGCGCCTTTGGCGCGCACCTCAGGATGACGGAATTCATGCATGCACGACATCCGATTCATTCGCGACAATCCCGACGCCTTCGACAAGGCGCTGGCGCGGCGCGGGCTTCCGCCGCAGGCGCAACGGCTGATCGCGCTCGACGAGCAACGCCGGGCGAAAATTCTCGCACTCGAAACCGCTCAAGCGCGCCGCAACGCGGCGTCGAAGGAAATCGGAGAGGCGAAGAAGAACAAGGATGAGGAGAAAGCCAAGGGCTTGCTGAGCGAGGTCGCCGCGCTAAAGGAATCGATTCCGGCAATGGAGGCAGAAGAGAAGGGGGTCTCTAAGGCGTTGAATGATGCGCTGGCGGAAATTCCCAATCTGCCGCTCGATGATGTTCCCGACGGGAAGGATGAAAAAGATAACGTCGAATATCATCGCTTCGGAGCGAAACGTGCTTATGCGTTCGCGCCCAAACAGCATTTCGAACTTGGCGAAGCGCTCGGCCAGATGGACTTCGAAGCCGCTGCGAAACTTTCGGGATCGCGGTTCGTTGTTCTGAAAAAAGGTCTCGCGCGGCTTGAGCGTGCCCTCGGGCAATTCATGCTGGATTTACACACGACTGAGCATGGGTATGCGGAGGTGAATCCCCCGTTGCTGGTGAACGACAACACCATGTTCGGTACAGCGCAACTTCCGAAGTTTGCTGAAGACCAATTTGAAACGAAGATCAGACGATATCAAACGGCCGAGTTTACAACCCCGAGCGGTGCGTTTGTAATTTTTGGGCCCGAATACTTGGAGTTCCCTAACGATGAGCTTAAAAGGGATTTCCTTAGTGTCAGAGAGCGGTATCAGTCCGCCAATACGTCTATTACCTTTTCAGGCGCGGGGTACGCATCATCACCAACTCCAATTTTGAGCGTCGAAGAAAGGATGTGGTTGATACCGACCGCCGAAGTCTCGCTGACCAATCTCGTGCGCGAATCCATTCTCGACGAAGCGCAATTGCCAATGCGATTCACGGCCTGTACGCCATGCTTCCGCGCCGAAGCAGGCGCCGCGGGAAAAGATACGCGCGGCATGATCCGGCAGCATCAGTTCACCAAGGTTGAGCTTGTTTCCATCACCACGCCTGAGCAGAGCAAAGATGAGCATGAACGCATGCTCTCCTGCGCCGAAGAGGTCTTGCGCCGGCTTGATCTGCACTATCGCGTTATGACGTTAAGCACTGGCGACATGGGCTTTGCCTCGCAGAAAACCTACGATATCGAAGTCTGGTTGCCTGGGCAGGCGGCATATCGCGAAATTTCTTCCTGTTCCAATTGCGGCGCCTTCCAAGCTCGCCGCATGTTTCGACATGGCAGTACGTCTTCTGAGGGCACCCGCTACCGCGGCAAAGACGGAAAGATCAAAGATTTCGTGCACACGCTCAACGGCTCCGGCGTCGCCGTCGGCCGCGCGCTGATCGCGGTGATGGAGACCTATCAGCAAGCCGACGGTTCGATTGCGGTGCCGGACGCGCTGCAGGGCTATATGGGCGGCATGAAAAAGATCGAGAAGTGATCAGTGCGCATCCTTGTCACCAACGACGACGGCATCCACGCGGAAGGGCTCGACGTGTGCGAGAAGATCGCGCGTTTGCTGTCCGACGATGTCTGGGTGGTCGCGCCGGAATACGATCAGTCGGGCGTCGCGCACTCTCTTTCCCTCAACGACCCGCTGCGCCTACGCCAGATCGGGGAGCGCCGCTTCGCGGTGCGCGGCACGCCGACCGATTGCGTCATCATGGGCGCGCGCCATCTGCTCAATGGCCACGATCCCGATCTGGTGCTGTCCGGCGTCAATCGCGGCCGCAACGCCGGCGAGGACGTGATCTATTCCGGCACCATCGCCGGCGCGATGGAAGCGGCCGTGCTCGGCATCCCGTCGCTGGCGCTGTCGCAGTCCTATCGGTCGCGCAACGGCCACGCGCCGTACTGGCAGACCGGCCTGAAATTCGGACCCGACATCATCCGCCGCGTGCTCGCCGAGGGCATGCCGCACGACATTCTGGTCAACGTCAATTTTCCTGATTGCATGCCCGATGAGGTCAAGGGCGTCGAGGTGACTTCGCAAGGGCGACGCCGCCAAGAGCGTCTGCATATCGACGAACGCAAGGACGGCCGCGGCAATCCGTATTACTGGATCGCTTACGCGCCGCAGCCGTTCGTGCGGGCTGCCCACGGCACAGATCTGGCG
>JBAUYI010000304.1:0-21966 GCA_049584715.1 Xanthobacteraceae bacterium | reverse complement strand
GTCTCACTCATCGGAGGCGATCCGGTCCAAGAGGGGCTCGGTGCGAGTTTCAATCGACCAGGCGGCAAACTCACGGGTGTAACCTTGTTTGCAAATTTGGCCGCTAAGCGGCTGGAGCTGCTGCACGCGCTCGTTCCCAAAGCCGTCACAATCATGGCGCTCTTCGATCCAAGCGATCCAGTTGTTGTGCTCGATAGGGAGTCATTGCTGGCGGCATCGAAAACACTCGGATTACAGCTGCGTTTTGCGAACGCCGGCACTGTGCGCGAGTTGGAAGCAGCCTTCGAGACGCTTGATCGAGATCGGCCCGACGGTCTGATTGTCGGCGCTAATCCATTTTTCACCCCTCAACGCGATCGAATAGTCGGATTGGCGGCACGTCATACGATTCCAACGATGTATCCATTTCGCGAATTTCCCGCGGCCGGAGGATTGATCAGCTATGGAACCCGACTTGCCGATGCATATCGGCAGATAGGCATCTACGCAGGCAAGATTCTTAAGGGAGAGAGGCCAGCCGACTTGCCAGTCGTGCAGCCGACTAAGTTCGAGCTGGTCATTAACCTCAAGACCGCCAAGACGCTTGGCATCGACGTGCCGCCGACGCTGCTCGCCATCGCCGACGAGGTGATCGAGTAAGCGGCGTCCAGGCGTTTGTTGCAGTGCAAATTGACAGCCACCGCGAGGCCCGCTTTGGGTCAGGAGCTACCGATTCCGGGTGTTCGCGCGATGTCCGCTAAGCCCCGAAAGCGACGCATTTGCTGCGTCAGGCAACAAGCGGACATAGCGGATCGGTTCATACAACAGCAGCCGCCCTGATTTTACCTGCCTGGGATTTGATCGGTCGCTTCACCAATTCCGCCTCGATCTGGCGCTGCCGCTTCGCCTCGCCTTGCAGCCAGTCGCGAAAAGTAATGAGCGCCGGATCGTCGGCGCGGCCGGGACGATATTCCAGATACCAGGTTTCCTTTTTTGTGGCGACGATAGGGAATGGCGCGACCAGCCGGCCGCTTATCAGCGCATCGGTAATGTAGAGCGGCTGAGCCGCTGCTACCCCCGCGCCGGCGAGAACGGCCTGCATGGCCATGGCATTGTTGTCGAAGAAAATCTCGGCGCCGGGCCGCAGCGGCGCGCGCAAACCGGCGGCCTCGAACCAGATCGGCCAATCGTTGACCAAATGCGGCACGATGATCAGTGTCGCCTTGTGCAGATCGGAGGGCTGGCGCAAGCCGGCCGCCAGTGCCGGCGTGCAAACCGGCACCAGCGTGCTCGGAAACAGTTCCTCGGCGGTGTAGCCGGACCAAGCGCCGACATCGCGGCGTATGGTGCAAGTCCAATCGTCGCGGACCGGGCGCATCGCGCCGCCGGTGGCCATGCGGACTTCGACCTCGGGGTGGCTGCGATAAAAACTGGTCAGGCGCGGGATAAGCCAGTTCATCGCCAGTGTCGGCCCGACGCCGACGGTCAGCACCGGGCCAGAGCGCATCGCCGCAACCTGCTCGGTGAGACGGGCGATCGAATCGAAGGAATCGGTGAGGCCCGATAAGAATGTCTGGCCTTGGGCCGTGAGCTCCAGCGCATTGGCATGACGCCGAAACAGCGCGAAGCCGAGGCGCTGCTCTAACAGCCGTACCATGCGGCTCACCGCCGTTTGGGTGACGTTGAGCTCGTTCGCGGCGGCGGTGAAGCTGCCGTGGCGGCCAGCCGCCTCGAACGCGCGCAATCCATTCAATGATGGCAACCGCCGCGCCATGCTCCATTACCACAAGCTTTTCTTGGGCTGAGAGTGAGCTAAGAACGTTTGCTCCGCAACCACTAATACAGAAAATATAGCAATAGATTCGCCTCCTAGCAGGCCATCAGGCGAGCGTCGATGACTGAGAAATACGCGGCCTCATTGGCCGGCCGCGGCTGTCGCCTGACGAAAAAGGCCGCCACCGCGTGAACATTTCCGAACCCTTCATCCGCCGGCCGGTAGCGACGTCGCTGCTGATGGCGGCGATTGCGTTTCTCGGCATCTTGGCGTTCCGGCTGTTACCGGTGGCGCCCCTGCCGCAGGTCGACTTCCCGACCGTGCAGGTCACGGCGACGCTCGCGGGCGCCAGCGCGGAAACCATGGCGGCCTCTGTGGCAACGCCACTGGAGCGGCAACTCGGCCAGATTGCCGGCGTCAGCCAATTGACCTCTTTCAGCACGCTTGGCGCGACCTCGATCACGATTCAATTCGACCTCAACCGCAATATCGACCTAGCCGCCCAGGACGTGCAAGCGGCGATCACAGCGGCGAGCAAAACGCTGCCGCAAACCATGACTGCGCCGCCGACCTACAAGAAACTCAATCCCGCCGATTCCCCGATCCTCATCCTTTCGGCGCGCTCCGACACGATGCCGCTGACGTCGGTCGACCAATACGCCGACAGCTATCTCGCCCAGCAGATCTCGCAAGTTTCCGGCGTCGCCCAGGTGGCGCTTGGCGGTGAACAGCGGCCGTCGATACGAGTGCAAGTCGATCCTGCGAAGCTCGCCTCGGTCGGGCTGACGCTCGAAGACATCCGTGGCGCGCTGGTGACGGCAACGACCGACGCCCCGAAGGGTTCGCTGACGACGGGACGGTTAAGCTTCACCATCGAAGCCAATGACCAGATCATCGAAGCCGATCAATTCAAAGACGTAATCGTTTCCTACCGCAACGGTGCGCCGGTACGAGTCCGCGACATCGGCACCGCGGTTGCCGCCGCCACTGATCGTTTCTCCGCGGCCTATCACAATAACGACCCCGCGATCCTGCTCTCGGTCTACAAGCAACCCGGCGCCAATGTCATCGACACGGTCGAGCGAATCAAAGAGCTATTACCGAAAGTCACCGCCGTCATTCCGCCCGCGATCGAGGTCGCTACCGTACTCGACCGCACCACGACCATCCGAGCCTCGGTCCGCGACGTCGAGTTTACGTTGGTCCTAACAGTTGTTCTTGTCGTTCTCGTTGTCTTGCTGTTCCTGCGTCACACCTGGGCAACGCTAGTGCCGGCGCTGACCATCGCGCTGTCGCTGTTCGGCGCGTTTGCGACGATGTATCTGTTCGGCTTCAGTCTCGACAATCTCTCATTGATAGCGCTCACGATCGCCATAGGCTTCGTGGTCGACGACGCCATCGTCGAGGTGGAGAACGTCTACCGCCACATCGAGGCGGGCTCCCCACCGTTCGAGGCGGCGCTGGTCGGCTCGGCCGAGATCCGCTTCACGGTGCTGTCGATCAGCGCGTCGCTGATCGCGGTGTTCATCCCGCTCTTGATGATGGGTGGGATCGTCGGCCGCCTGTTCCGGGAATTCGCCGTGACCGTCATGGCGGCGGTCGCGGTGTCGGCGTTCGTATCGCTGTCGCTGGCGCCGATGCTGTGCGCGCGCTTCCTGCACCGTAACGAGCGAAAACACGGCTGGCTGTATCTGGCGATCGAGTCCGGTTTCGACTCCATGCTGGCGGGTTATCGACGCACGCTCGATATCGTGCTGCGGCATCGCGCGATCACGCTCGCGGTGTTCTTCGCGACCTTGGCGCTGACCATCGTCATGGCCATCGAAATCCCCAAAGGTTTCTTTCCAATCCAAGACACCGGAATGATCGGCGGACTTGCCGAGGCGGCACAAGACGTTTCGCCCGCGGAAATGATGCGGCTTCAGCGCGATTTGGGCAAAGTCCTGCTGCGCGATCCCGATATCGCCGGATTTGCGTCGCAGACTGGGAGCACCGGAGGCAATGGCAACGCGCAGACCGCGAACACCGCGCGCTTCGTCATTGCCTTAAAGCCGAGCGAGCAACGAAAACTCTCCGCGACGCAGATCATCGATCGGCTGCGGCCGCAGCTTGCCAGGATCGAAGGCGCCAACCTGTTTCTCCAGGCGACCCAGGATATCACAGTGGGCGGACGCTCTGCGCGCGCCAGCTTCCAATACACGCTGCAAGACCCCGATATCCCGGAATTGATCGGGTGGTCGCAGAAGCTGCTCGACAAGCTGCAAACGCTTGGCGAGATCGCCGATGTCTCGACCGATCTGTTAGCGAATGCGCCACATATCAAGGTGACGATCAACCGCGACCAGGCCGCGCGGTTCGGCATCACGCCTCAGGCGATCGACGACACGCTCAACGACGCTTACGGCCAGCGCCAGATCACCCAATATTTCACCCAGCTGGACACCTATTGGGTCATTTTGGAAGTGGCGCCAGATCTGCAGCAAAGCTTCGACTCGCTTGAGCGCATCTATGTCAAATCGCCGCTGACCGGCCGGGCGGTGCCACTTTCCGTGCTGGTCGACAGCGACTTTAGCCGGGTCGGGCCGCTCTCGGTCGCGCATCAGGGGCAATTTCCAGCGATCACGCTGTCGTTCAACCTCAGTCCCGGCGTCGCGCTCGGCCAGGCGGTCGATGCCATCGATGCGGCGTCGCGGCAGATCGGCCTGCCGGAAACGGTGATCGGCAATTTTCAGGGCAACGCCCAGGCATTCCAGAGTTCGCTTGCGAGCGAGCCGGCCTTGATCGGCTCGGCCCTCGTCGCGGTTTATATTATTCTCGGCATGCTGTATGAGAGCTACATCCACCCGCTTACCATTTTGTCGACACTGCCGTCCGCCGGTATGGGTGCCTTGCTGGCGCTTCGCATCGGCCGCATGGACCTTTCGGTGATGGGCATGATCGCCATCATCCTCTTGATCGGCATCGTCAAGAAAAACGGCATAATCCTCGTCGACTTCGCCATCGCCGCGGAGCGCGATCGCGGCATGACGGCAATCGAGGCGATCCGGCTGGCGTGCCTGCAGCGCTTTCGGCCGATCATAATGACGACGGCTGCCGCCATGATGGCGGGCGTGCCGCTCGCGCTTGGCCACGGCACCGGATCGGAATTGCGGCAACCGCTCGGCTACGCCATGGTGGGCGGCCTGGCGCTCAGTCAATTGATGACGCTCTACACCACGCCGGTGATCTATCTGTATCTCGATCGCCTGCAGGGCTGGCTGCGGAAAGCCGGTCGCGCCCTCGTTCGCCATGTCGAGGAAGTGGGGACTGCGACCGCCCAGTGAGCTAGAGCAGCTTGTCTTTAATGTCTAATGGATGTCGGCCGTGCTCCTGTCCCGCCAGCGATCGAGGCTGGCCAGGGATGCTCATCAAGGTGAATGAACTTTTTGCACTGCGGCAATTGATGGTGGTGAAATGTCGTGATGGGTCAAAAACGGACATGGTGACAACTCCGCGCGACGTTCGCTTTACCCCCCAAAAGCAGACATTGGCTGCGCGTTTATGAGTCAACGCCCTGATCAAAGATAACCGCGGCTGCGCCAAAAACGCTCGGCGGCCGGATGCAGCGGCACGCATTGCGGCGTGTCGAGCGCTTCGCGCGCCATGCGCTCGACCGGCAGATCGCCGGGCTCTTCCCACGGAATGCGCGCCTTGCGCGCGTCGAGGCCGGCGCAAATCTGCGTCACCAGCGCATCGTCGGCCTCGGCATGGACGAACAATGTCCAGCCGGAAAAATCCAGCGACAGCACGTCGTGCGGCAGTTTCGGATAGGCCGACCTCGGCAACACGGCGCGGCGATAGCCCATCGCGTCGAGTTTGGCGACGGTCGACTCGGCGAGCGGCAGGATGGTGATCCCGGCATCGAGCGCCTGCGGCACCCAGGAATGCGCGGCTTCGTCGAAGATCGCGTCGACGTCGCCGCGGATCAGCGCCTTGAAGGTTTCGGTGTATGGCCACGGCACGCTGCCGGTCTTGCGCACTTCGCCGCCCCAGCGCGCGATGTCGTCACGGGAAAAGCCCGCCGCCGCGGCGACGTCGGCGAACATGTGATGCAGGCTGTGGTCCGGCGTGGCGCGCATCAGAATGCGCAGCTTCGGTTTTTGGGCCGCAATGTCTTCGAAGCGAGCAAGCCCGGTCTCGGGCCGCACGGCAAACACGAAGGCGTCCCACGACGGAATGACGGCAATGGCGCGGACCGGCATCGGCTTTTTGAAGACGCCCTCGCCGCGCATCGCGACGGACAGCACGGCGGCGGGATTGATCATTGCCAGATCGACTTCGCGCGCCGCCACCGCGAAAATGCCTTCAGCCGAGCTCACGCCGGAAAACGTCACGGGCTTGCCGCCGCGCGAATGCCGCAGCTCCACCTTAGGCAAGATGTAATCCGGCACCGCGTCGGCAGCGGCGCCGCCCGCCATTTCCGAGGCGATTTCCAAAACGAGCCGCGAGCGCGTGACGTTGGGATTGGTGACGGGCGTGGTTGCGGTCGTCATTGTTCGGTTGATTCCCGTTATGGCTCGACCGGCACGAATTGCGTGGTGAACAGCACGTCGTCCGCCGGCTGGTCGTGCAACGTTCCCATGTCGATGAAGGACTGTTTCAGCGCCGCCACCGCCTGCGCATCGAAGCGGCCGTCGTCGATGAACATCCCGGCCTCGAAATCGTAATCCTTGCCTACCACCGCCGCGCTCTGATGCAGCACGCGCTCAGCCAGCGCCGAAGTTTCATCCCGATGGGTTTTCATGAACGCGATCGCGGCGAAGAAGCCTTTGAGGAAGCGCCACACCGTCTCCGGCTTGTTGGCGACCAGGGATTTCTGCGCGAACACCACATGGGTGATAAAATGCGGCGCGTAGCGGTCCATCGACGCCAGCATGCGGCCCTGCTTGCGCTCTTCGAGCCCAAAACCGGCTTCGGTCGACAGCACCACGGCGTCGACCTGTTTCGCTTTCAGCGCGGCGATGCTGATCTCGACCGCGCCCAACGGCACGGCGCGGATGCCGTCCTGGCCCCAGCCTTCTTGAATAGCCATCTGCTTGGCCAGCCAATCGCTGAGCGAGCCCACCGACGACACCGCGATCAGCTTGCCTTTGAGGTCGGCGATGGTCTTGATCGGCGAATCGTCGAGCACGATCGCCGAGATGTTGCGCGGCGGACCGGCGAAAGCGGCGACGCCGATCGCCGGCGAGCCTTTGGCGACGAATGCCAGCCCCGGCCCGCTGCCGAGCCCGATATCGATACTGCCGGCGGCGAGCGCCTGTTGCACCTTGGCGTCGCCGCCGAGATCGGCGCTGTCGATGTCGAGGCCTTGCTTGGCGAAGAACCCTTGTTCGATGCCGATATCGACCGGCAAAAACGTCCAGGCGGTGCCTTGCGCCTTGCCGACATGGATTTGCTCGTTGGCGCGTGCGGAGCTTGCGCCGATCAGCGCGGCGGTCCCGAACAGTAAGATGGCGCCATAGCGCGATGCACGTTGCGTCGCGCTCGTGAATGCTCTCATTGCGATCTAATCCGGCGTGATTCCGCCTCGCGGATGACCTTGCCGTAGCGGGCGTGATCCTTGGCGATCTTGTCGGCAAGATGCTGGCTGTCGAGAAACTTAAGATCGTAGCCGAGCGGCGCCGTCTTTGCCTTCACCTCCGGCAGCTTGTCGATCGCGGCGATTTCGCCGCTGACGCGCGCGATGAGGTCGTGCGGCGTCTTCGCCGGCGCGGCAATGCCGAACCAGACGCTGACGTCGAAGCCGGGAACGCCGCTTTCGTTGAGCGTCGGCACGTTCGGCAGGATGGCGATGCGCTCGAGCGAGCCGACGGCCAGCGGCTCGATCTTGCCGGCCTCGACATATTGCATGACGACATTGGGCGTCGCCCAGATCAGCGGGATCTGGCCGCCGAGCAGATCGTTGAGCGCCGGTGCCGTGCCCTTATACGGCACGTGCGTGATGTCGATGCCGGCTAAGGCGTTGAGCATCGCTACGGCAAGATGGTGCGGCGAGCCGATGCCGGGCGTGCCGACCGAGAGCTTGCCCGGATTGGCCTTGGCGTAGGCGATCAGCTCCTTGACGTTCGCCACCGGCAGCGACGGATTGGCGAACAGCAAAAGCGGAGTCGTCGCCATCTGCGCCACCGGTGCGAAGTCGGCGACGACGTCGAACGGCACATTCTTATGCAGCCACTTCTGCAATACCGCCGAGGTCTCGATGACCACCATGGTGTGGCCGTCCGGCGTGGCCTTGGCGACCGAATCGAGGCCGACCAGGCCGCCGGCACCGGGCCGGTTCTCGACCACCCACGGCTGCTTGAGGCGATCCCCAAGCTGGGCGGCGAATATGCGGCCGATGGTGTCGACGCCGCCGCCGGCCGCGATCGGCACGACGAGGGTGACCGGGCGCGTGTCGCCGGCGGGTGTCTGCGCGGAGGCACCGGCCGCCGCCGCGACAGCAAGTCCGAGCCCCAAGATCGACAGCTTTTGCGCCATCCGCATTGATCCCTCCCGCCGAGATCATATTTGTTGCCAGGAGCGTAGCGCGCGGTCCCACACAGGACAAACCGGCGGCGTTGCCGCCCCGTCGAATCTGGTCTAAGACCCCCTCGCGCGGGGCCGAGCCCCGGCCGGCGTGCGTTCAGCAAAAGTGGGCACCGGTTTTGCGTCCGAACGCACGCCCACTTAAGTAGCGCGCTTTCCGGGCGGCTGACCGGTACCCACTCAGCCTGAAAGCGCTGCGCGCAAACTGCGCGCTCTTTTTTTGTGCGCAAAAATGCGGATGTGATGCCTAAAAGGACCGACATCTCCACGATCCTGATCATCGGCGCCGGCCCGATCGTCATCGGCCAGGCCTGCGAGTTCGATTATTCCGGGACGCAAGCCTGCAAGGCGCTCAAGGCCGAGGGCTATCGCGTGGTGCTGGTCAATTCCAATCCGGCCACCATCATGACCGATCCGGATCTCGCCGACGCCACCTACATCGAGCCGATCACGCCGGAGATCGTCACCCAGATCATCGAGAAGGAGCGCTACGCCATCCCCGGCGGCTTCGCGCTGTTGCCGACCATGGGCGGGCAGACCGCGCTCAACACCGCGCTGTCGCTGCGCAAGATGGGCACGCTGGACAAGTTCGACGTCACCATGATCGGCGCCACCGCCGACGCCATCGACAAGGCCGAGGATCGAAAACTGTTCCGCGAAGCGATGCACAAGATCGGCCTGGAGACGCCACGCTCGCATCAGGTCAAGACGCTGATCCAGGCGCTCGAAGCGCTCGAGGACATCGGCCTGCCGGCCATCATCCGGCCGTCGTTCACGCTCGGCGGCACCGGCGGCGGCATCGCCTACAACAAGGCCGAGTTCATCGAGATCGTCGAGCGCGGCATCGACGCCTCGCCCACGTCCGAAGTGCTGATCGAGGAATCGGTGCTGGGCTGGAAAGAGTTCGAGATGGAGGTGGTGCGCGACAAGAAGGATAACTGCATCATCATCTGCTCGATCGAGAACATCGATCCGATGGGCGTGCATACCGGCGATTCGATCACCATCGCGCCGGCGCTGACGCTCACCGACAAGGAATATCAGATCATGCGCGACGCCTCGATCGCGGTGTTGCGCGAGATCGGGGTGGAGACCGGCGGCTCCAACGTGCAGTTCGCCGTCAATCCGGCCGACGGCCGCCTGGTCATCATCGAGATGAATCCGCGGGTGTCGCGCTCGTCGGCACTGGCGTCGAAGGCGACCGGGTTCCCGATCGCCAAGGTCGCGGCCAAGCTCGCGGTCGGCTACACGCTCGACGAGATCGCCAACGACATCACCGGCGGCGCCACGCCGGCGTCGTTCGAGCCGACCATCGATTACATCGTCACCAAGATCCCGCGCTTTGCCTTCGAGAAATTCCCCGGCGCCGAGCCGATCCTGACCACGTCGATGAAATCGGTCGGCGAGGCGATGGCGATCGGGCGGACGTTCCAGGAGAGCCTGCAGAAGGCGCTCCGCTCGCTGGAAACCGGCCTCACCGGGCTGGACGAGATCACCATCCCCGGCCTCGGCCAGGGCGACGACAAGAACGCGATCCGCGCCGCGCTCGGCACGCCGACGCCCGATCGCCTCCTGGCAGTGGCGCAGGCCATGCGGCTCGGCATGAGCGACACTGAGATTCATACCGCTTGCCGCATCGATCCGTGGTTTTTGGCGCAGATCCGCGGCATCGTCGAAATCGAGGCGGAAATTCGCGCCAAGCGACTACCGACCGGCGCTAGCGCGCTGCGCCGACTCAAAGCGATGGGCTTTTCCGATGCCCGGCTCGCCAAGCTCACCGGCGAGACCGTGGCAGCCGTGACGCAAAAGCGCCAGGCCTTAAGCGTGCGGCCGGTGTTCAAGCGCATCGACACCTGCGCCGCCGAATTCGCTTCCCCCACGGCCTATATGTATTCGACCTACGACATGCCGTTCGCCGGCCGCGCCGTCGATGAGGCGGCGCCGACCGACAAGAAGAAAGTCATCATCCTCGGCGGTGGCCCCAACCGCATCGGCCAGGGTATCGAGTTCGATTATTGCTGCTGCCACGCCGCCTTTGCGCTCAAAGACGTCGGCTACGAAACCATCATGGTCAATTGCAATCCGGAGACGGTGTCGACCGATTACGACACCGCGAACCGGCTTTATTTCGAGCCGCTCACCGACGAGGACGTGCTCGAAATCATCCACACCGAGCGCGGCAACGGCATGTTGCACGGGGTCATCGTGCAGTTCGGCGGCCAGACGCCGCTGAAGCTTGCCGAGCCTTTGGAACAAGCCAATGTGCCGATCCTCGGCACCTCGCCCGACGCCATCGATCTCGCCGAGGACCGCGACCGCTTCAAGCAGCTGCTCGATCGCTTAAAGCTGCGGCAACCGAAGAGCGGCATCGCCACCAGCCCCGACAAGGCGCGCGCCATTGCCGAGGAGATCGGCTATCCAATTGTGATCCGGCCGTCTTATGTGCTCGGCGGCCGCGGCATGGAGATCGTGTACGACTCGGCCCAGATCGATCGCTATCTGGTGCGGCTGACCGCCGATCTCGATCGGCCGTCCGAGCTCGCCGTCTCCGACCGCCGCCCGCTTCTGATCGACCGCTATCTCACCGACGCCATCGAAGTCGACGTCGATTGCCTGGCTGACGGCAAGGACACCTATATCGCCGGCATCATGGAGCACATCGAGGAAGCCGGCATCCATTCGGGCGATAGCGCGTGCTCGCTGCCGCCGCACAATCTTTCCGCCGCGGTGATCGCCGAGCTCGACCGCCAGACCCGCGCGCTGGCGCTGGCGCTCAAGGTCGGCGGCCTGATGAACGTGCAATATGCCATCAAGGACGGCGACATCTATGTGCTCGAAGTTAATCCGCGCGCCTCGCGCACGGTGCCGTTCGTCGCCAAGGTGATAGGTCTCCCGGTCGCCAAGATCGCGGCGCGCATCATGGCCGGCGAGACTCTGGCGAGCTTCAAGCTCAAGCCGCAGCGTTTCGAGCCCGGCGCCGCGCGCCATGTCGGCGTCAAGGAGGCGGTGTTCCCGTTCGCCCGGTTCGGGCCGGCGGTCGACACCGTGCTCGGCCCGGAGATGAAATCGACCGGCGAAGTCATGGGCATCGCGCGGGACTACAATGTCGCCTTCGTCAAAAGCCAGCTCGGCGGCGGCTCGCGGCTGCCGAAAACCGGCGTCGTCTTCGTCTCGGTCAAAGACGCCGACAAGGCGCGTATCCTGGAAGCGACCCGGCTCCTCGCCGGACTGGGCTTCAAGATCGTGGCGACCTCGGGCACCCAGCGCTACCTCGCCGCACAGGGTGTCGCCGCGGTCAAGATCAACAAAGTGGCGGAAGGCCGCCCCCATATCGTCGACGCCATCAAAAACGGCGAGGTTCAGCTGGTTTTCAACACCACCGAGGGGGCTACGGCGCTGGCGGACAGCCGTTCGCTCAGGCGTGCAGCCCTCTTGCATAAAGTGCCGTACTACACCACTCTCTCAGGGGCCGTCGCCGCAGCGCAGGGCATCAAAGCCTATCTTGGGGGCGACCTCGAAGTGCGTGCGCTGCAGAGCTATTTCGGGGCCGAAGCCGAATCTGATCAGGAATCGGGAAGGCCGCAGCGGCGGTACGTGTAGAGCCAGGGTTTGGGGTCGCGTGACCGGATATCGCTTTTCGGTCCGCGACCTGAATTTTGTCTCTGCTTGTATTGGAGGTTGTACGACGATGGATAAGATACCCATGACCGCGGCGGGCTATTCGGCGCTCGAGGCCGAGCTCAAGCATTGCCAGCAGGTCGAGCGCCCGCGCATCATCCAGCAGATTACCGATGCGCGCACCCACGGCGATCTTTCGGAGAACGCCGAATATCACGCGGCGAAGGAATCGCAGTCGCTCAACGAGGGCCGCATCGCCGAGCTCGAGGACAAGCTGGCGCGCGCCGAGGTCATCGACGTGTCAAAACTGTCCGGCGACACCATCACCTTCGGCGCCACCGTCACTTTGATCGACGAGGACACCGACAAGAAGGCGGTGTGGCAGATCGTCGGCGAGCCGGAAGCCGACGCCAAGAAGGGCAGGATCTCCATCACCTCGCCGCTCGCCCGCGCGCTGGTCGGCAAGAAGAAAGGCGCGCAGGTCGAGGTCGTGACGCCCGGCGGCGCCAAGGCGTATGAGATCGTAAAACTGGAATGGAAATGATGGCGCCGTCATTCCGGGGCCGAGCCAACGGGTCCGGCCCGAAGTGGCCGGCCCGATGGCAGGCTCCGCTCGGAACCCGGAATCCATAATCCCAGCGCCGGCAAACGACCGTACGGTTTCCAACGCCCTCACAATCCGTGATTATGGATTCCGGGTTCGCGCTTTGCGCGCCTCGGAATGACGCGAGGGGAAGCCGGCCATGAAATTCGGCATTTTCGACCACATGGACGACGCCGGCATTCCGCACGGCGAGCTGTTCGCCGGCCGGCTGCGGCTTGCCGAGGCTTACGACCGCTTCGGCTTTTACGGTTATCACCTTGCCGAACATCACGGCACGCCGATCGGTTGCGCGGCTTCGCCTGGGATTTTCCTCGCCGCGCTGGCGCAGCGCACCGAAAAGCTGCGCTTCGGTCCGCTGGTGTATCTCCTGCCGTTCTATCATCCGCTACGGCTGATCGAAGAAATCTGCATGCTCGACCAGTTGAGCGGCGGGCGTTTCGAGCTCGGCATCGGCCGCGGCGTGTCGCCGTTCGAGACCGCGAATTACGCGCTCGACTTTGCGCAGACCGGAGCGATGTACCACGAGGCGTTCCAGGTGCTGCTCAAGGGCCTCGACTCGGACGAACTGAGCTTCGACGGCAAATTCTATCGCTTCGACAAAGTGCCGATGCTGCTCAAGCCCGTGCAGCGCCCGCATCCGCCGTTGTGGTACGGCGTCAGCATTCCCGACAACGCCGATTGGCCGGCGCAAAACGACGTCAACATCGTCTCGCTGGCGCCGCGGCCTGCCGTGCGGCCGATCTTCGAGCGCTACCTCGCGACCCGCCAAAAACTCGGCAAGGCGACCGCGACGCTCTACGGCGTCGGCCGCCACGTGGTGGTGGGCGACACCGATGCGCAGGCGCTGGCCATTGCGCGGCGCGCCTATCCGCGCTGGCGCGCCAACTTTATCTGGCTGTTCGAGCGCCACGGCTCGGCGCCGCGCGTCGCCGCCCACTATCCCGAGACCTTCGACGCGTTGGCGGCCCTGAACATGGCCGTGGCCGGCTCGCCGCAGACCGTGCGCGATTTCATCGCCGGCGAAATCGAGGCGACCGGCCCGAATTACTTCGTGCCCTGGCTCGCCTTCGGCGACATGACAGTCGACGAAGCCCTGCATTCGGTCGATCT
This sequence comes from Xanthobacteraceae bacterium, assembly GCA_049584715.1. Lineage (GTDB taxonomy): Bacteria > Pseudomonadota > Alphaproteobacteria > Rhizobiales > Xanthobacteraceae > BOG-931. Next base: position 8,317 of record JBAUYI010000304.1, on the reverse strand, counting down.
GTTCGCCCGCGAGGTGATGCCAGGATTCAGGTAACAGGAATCAGGGATCAGGAAACGAAGCCTCATCTTGATACCTGATCTCCGATGCCTGATCCCTGACACCCTGATGCCTGATCCCCTGATTTCTGCCCCGCGTCCCTTGCATAGCTCGCCAAAATCCCTAAATTCCCAAGGCTGTGGCTGCGCGCCTGCCGGACCCGCCTGATGGCGGATTCGGCTTTATCTTCAAAGACCGCATCCGGCTTTCGGGGCTTCCGGCGGGTCGATTCGTGCCTCAAAACCTGCCGCAACGGACGAGTTAAGGCGGTGAGCAAAACCACCCACGCCAAGGTCGTGATCATCGGCTCGGGACCTGCCGGCTACACGGCGGCGATCTATGCGGCGCGCGCCATGCTCGACCCAGTCATGATTCAGGGCGTGCAGGCCGGCGGTCAGCTCACCACCACCACCGACGTCGAGAACTATCCGGGCTTCGCCGACGTGATCCAAGGGCCGTGGCTCATGGAGCAGATGGAGAAGCAGGCCGCCCATGTCGGCACCAAGATGGTCCCCGACCATGTCAACAAGGTCGATGTGTCGCGGCGGCCGTTCCGCATCGAATGCGATTCCGGCGAGGTCTATGTTGCCGAGACGGTCATCCTCGCCACCGGCGCGCAAGCGCGCTGGCTCGACCTGCCGTCGGAGCAGAAATTCCGCGGCTACGGCGTGTCCGCCTGCGCCACCTGCGACGGCTTCTTCTATCGCAGCAAAGAGGTGCTGGTGATCGGCGGCGGCAATACCGCGGTCGAGGAGGCGCTGTTCCTGACCAATTTCGCCGCCAAGGTCACGCTGGTGCACCGGCGCGACAGCCTGCGCGCCGAGAAGATTTTGCAGGACCGGCTGTTCAAGCACCCCAAGATCGAGGTGGTCTGGGATACGGCGCTCGACGACGTCCGCGGCGGCGAGAATCCGCTCAAGGTCACCCATGCGCGGCTGAAGAATCTGAAAACCGGCACCGTCAGCGAGCGCACCATCGACGGCATTTTCATCGCCATCGGCCACGTGCCGGCGACCGACTTGGTCGTGGGCCAGGTCGAGATGAAGCCAACCGGCTACATCAAGACCGCGCCGCACTCCACCGCCACCTCGGTGCCCGGCCTGTTCGCCGCCGGCGACGTCGCCGACGAGGTTTATCGCCAGGCCGTCACCGCCGCGGGCCTTGGCTGCATGGCCGCGCTCGAAGCCGAACGTTTCCTCGCCGCGCACGCCGAGCACCGCGCTGCGGCCGAATAACGGAGGACAGGGGACAGAAGACAGATGACAGATGAAAGAGAAGAAGCAAGATCGAGATTCTTCCGTCGTCCGTCGTCTGTCGTCCGTCGTCAGCTAAAATGGATTGGGACAAACTGAAGGTTTTCCACGCCGCCGCCGAGGCCGGCAGCTTTACGCATGCCGGCGAGCATCTCGGGCTGTCGCAATCGGCGGTGTCGCGACAAGTCAGCGCGCTGGAGCAGGAGCTTTCGGTCTCGCTGTTTCACCGCCACGCCCGCGGCCTGATCCTGACCGAGCAGGGTGAACTGCTCTATCGCACCGCCCACGACGTGTTCATGAAGCTCGAAGCTGCGCGCGCCAAATTGACCGACAGCCGCGAGCGGCCGAACGGCGACCTGCGCGTGACCACGACGCCGGGCATCGGCATCCATTGGCTGACGCCGCGGCTCGGCGAATTCATCGAGCTTTACCCGGAAATCCACATCACGCTGCTCACCACCGACGAGGAGCTCGACCTCGCCATGCGCGAGGCCGATGTCGCCATCCGTTTGCGCCAGCCGACCCAGCCCGACCTGATCCAGCGCAAATTGTTCTCGGTGCACTTCCACGTTTATGCCTCGCCGGAATATCTCAAGCGCTTCGGCACGCCGCGCACCTTCGACGATCTCGACAATCATCGCGTGCTCGTGCTCGGCGGCAACGTACCGCCTTACCTGCAACGCTCGCGCTGGCTCGTCGAGGTGGCGCGCGACGGCAAAGGCCCACGCGTGCCGCACCTCGTCATCAACAACATTCTCGGCATCCTGCGCGCCTGCCAGCGCGGCATCGGCATCGCCATGCTGCCGGATTATCTGGTCGAGGAGAACGGCGGCCTGGTGCAACTGTTCGGCGAGGCCGAGGCCCAGGCGCTCGACGCCTACTTCGTCTATCCCGAAGAGCTCAAGACCGTGGCGCGGGTGCAGGCGTTCCGCGACTTCCTCGTCGCCAACGCGCAACGCTGGAATTTTTAAGCCCGTCGTCATTGCGAGCGGCACGACGCACCACAGCATCGCGACATCGTGACGCGCGAAGAATGTGGAAAATTCCATGCGCGTCGCCCGCATTTACGCGGCGATTATGCGCGCACTTATGCACCTTGCGACGACCGCATGGCTGGCATGTCACCCCCTGCGTTGTGTGCCTGCACTGCGACTCGCATAATCCAATTGTGCTGCAGGCAAGCGGTCGCCTTATCCTCCCAGATTGGCGATCGTAATGCCGGCAGATGTTCCCCTCTGGAAGGTGAATCGTCGGCGCCCCCACGTCGACGAACTAAACCGGGCCCGCACGGGCCCGGTTTTCTTTTTGGCGAAGGACAGATGACGGACGACGGAAAATCGTACCGCTTGTTCCGCCATGATTTGCTCTCTAGTCCGTCCTCCGTCGTCCGTCCTCTGCCGCTCGGCGTTGACATATTGACATATTCTCCGATATGTCTTGACATATGATTGAACGAACCACCGTTAGACTGCCCCGGGAATTGATCAACCGCGCCAAGCGTAAGGCGGTTGCGGAGCGGCGTACCCTGACATCGCTCATTGAAGAGGGCCTGCGTTTGGTGATCGGCGATAAACGCACCAACGTAACAAAGACCAAGCGCGTCTTACCTCGCATCAGCAACGCGACAGGCGAGACTTTCCCCGGAATCGATATCAGCAATTCAGCTGCTCTTCAGGAGATGGATGATCTCGAATATATCGAGCGGCTGAAGCAGGGATTTAAATGATCCTGCCGGACGTTAACGTCCTGATTTATGCGTTTCGTAAGGAAGTTCGAGAGCATGCTTTGTGCCGCAGTTGGCTTGACAGCGTTATTCTCGGCGATGCGCGGTTCGGCCTTTCACCGCTGGCGTTGACTGCGGTTGTAAGAGTGACAACCCATCGGCGCGCCTATCTCGATCCTAGCGAACTCGAAGATGTGTTCGGTTTCTGTGAGGATTTGCTCGCCCAGCCGCACTGTCAGATCGTGGAACCCGGCGAGCGGCACTGGGACATTTTCAGGCGGCTGTGTATCGATACTAATACGCGCGGCGCCACTGTCACCGATGCATGGTACGCGGCGCTTGCGATCGAATGGGGCTGCGAGTGGATCACGCTCGACCGAGATTATAGGCGATTTCCCGGCCTGCGCTGGAAGCTCCCGGCGGCACCGGCGTAGTAGCCGGACGACAGAGGACGGACGACAGACGACGGAAAATCGTGCTGCTTGTCCCACCGCCATTTCTCCTCTAGTCCATCCTCTGTCATCCGTCCTCTGTCATCCGAATTCCCATGAAAATTTCCATCCTTGACGATTACCACGATACCGTGCGCACCCTGCCCTCTTTCGAAAAGCTCAAGGGCCGCGACGTCACCATCTGGAACGATCACGTCCAGGACACCGACGCGCTTGCCGCGCGGCTGCGCGACACCGAAGTGCTGGTGCTGATCCGCGAGCGGACCAAAATCCGCACGCCCCTGCTCGAACGCCTGCCCAAGCTCAAATTGATCAGCCAGCGCAGCGTCTATCCGCATATCGACGTCGACGCCTGCACCCGGCTGGGCATCATCCTGTCGTCGAGCCAGCATCCGGGCGCGCCGTCGCACGCCACCGCGGAAATGACCTGGGCCCTGGTGCTTGCCGCCATGCGGCAAATTCCGCAGCAGATGGCGTCGCTCAAGGCCGGCCGATGGCAGATGGGCGTCGGCTCGACGCTGCGCGGCAAGACGCTCGGCATCTATGGTTTCGGCCGCATCGGCAGCGTCGTCGCCGGCTATGGCCGCGCATTTGGCATGAATGTGCAAGTGTGGGCGCGGCCCGCGACCTTGGCCAAAGCGAAGGCCGACGGCTACGCGACTGCAGCCAGCAAGGAGGCGTTCTTCGCAGATTGCGACGTCATCTCGCTGCACATGCGCCTCGTCGACGCGACCCGCCATATCGTCACCGCCGCCGATCTGGCGCAGATGAAGCCGACCGCTTTGTTGGTCAACACCAGCCGCGCGCCGCTGATCGCGCCCGGCGCGCTGGTCGAGGCGCTGCGCAAAGGCCGCCCCGGCATGGCCGCCATCGATGTCTACGAGGATGAGCCCGTGACTGATAAGACTCATCCATTGCTGAATATGCCGAATGTGATCTGCACGCCGCATCTCGGTTATGTGACGCGCGAGGAATACGAGACGCAATTCATCGACAATTTCGACCAGATCCTCGCTTACGCCGCTGGCAAGCCGATCAATGTCATCAATACCGAGGTGTTGAGTCACGCCCGTTGAAAAAGAAAACCGTCACCGTCAACGATATGATGCAGCGCGGCTATCGCTATGTGCCGACGCAGCCGGCCGGCCGTAACTTCCATCCCGACTTCCGCCCCGACCTGACGCCAGCCGAAATGCTGCGGCTCGGCGTGTTCGGCGGCAAATACCTGACCGACTGCACCAAGGAATTTCCGAAGAGCTGGTTCGCGCATGCCAAGCTGGCGAAAAAGCATCGCGACCGCACGCTGAACTATTTCGGCGTCGAAGCCAGCCAGCCGCTGTCGGTGTGGCGCAAGAAGGGCTGGATCTTTCGCGACGACCCGCGCGGCTGATTCCAGTGGTACTGCCGCTACTATATGGGCCGCCGCATCGTCGACGAGGACGCGCGTCAGATCAAGCGCTGGAAAGCAATCCGCCGCCACGTGCGGCAGGTGCAGCGCAATTGCGAGCCGGGCGACGTCACCTGCCGGCCGCGGCAACGTCAGGCGCTGCTGCATTGGGCTTATGACAGCCGGAAGATTTAGGTTCGACGCGTCACGCGCGTTGTGGCGTGACTTCCGGATGCATCATGTATATGTTTTGGTCGGTCGAGATATCGACAAGCCTTTCCCGCGCGAGAGACCAATGACGCACGATCGCATCGCAATGAATCCGGAAGTCATGGGAGGCAAGCCGGTCATCCGTGGAACACGTATCCCCGTCGATATGATTCTTCGTAAGCTCGGCGCCGGCATGACCGTTGAGGAAATCCTGGCCGATCATCCGCACCTCACGACGGAGGATATCCGGGCGGCGCAGGCTTTCGCCGCCGACTATATTGCCGACGAGGAATTGGTCTATCGCTGAGCGCCCCGGTGCGCTGGCTCGCCGACGAATGTGTCAGCCCGTTTCTGGTTGCTCGATTGCGCGCCGGCGGGCACGACGTCCTCCACATGGTGGAGATTGCGCCCGGCGTCCCGGATAAAGATGTCGTCGAGCGCGCTGATCGGGACAATCGGCTTCTGCTAGCCGAAGACAAAGACTTCGGCGAGCTTTTATTTCGTTGGCATCAAGCAGCTCCGGGCATCGTTCTCTTGCGAATCTTTGCAGAAAGGCCTGCCCAGAAGTGGCAGCGGCTGGAAGCCGCCATAGATAGGTACGGCGAAACACTGTTTGGCCGCCATACCGTCGTTGAGGATGCTCGAATCCGCTCGCGTCCGCTGGTCTGATCCGCCAAGCTAGAGAGGTGCTGCGCAAGATTACGCCGGCTCTAAGCCTTTCGCCTTCAACACCCGCTTCGCCTCCGGCGTGGTGAGCAAGGCGATCACCGCCCTGCCCGCTTCGGCGTGACTCGCGTTCGTCGGAATGCCGGCGACGAATGGCGTGACCATTTGGATCTCCGCCGGCAGCGGGCCCACGACGTCGATGCCGTCGACGGCCATCAGCTCCGCCATCTGCTGGATGCCGATGTCAGCCTCGCCGCGCAGCACGACCAGGCCGGCGAGCCCCGCGGCGCCGCCGGCGCCGTATTTCGCCTTCGCCTGCATGACCTCGGCAATGCCAAGCTCAACGAAAACTTTGGCGAGGTGAACGCCGCTCTGGCCGCCGCCGACCGGTTTTGAGCAGGCGATCGATTTCGCCGCCAGCATGGCGCGCTTGAAACCTTCGACGGATGAAATGTCCGGTTTCGGCGCGCCTTTTTGCACCGCGACGCCGATCGACGATGTGGCGATGTCGACGATGCTGCCGGCGACCAACTTGCCACTACCGACCAAATCGCGGGCGCCGGATGCGGATACAATCGCCATATCCGCCGCCTCGCCTTCGCCAAACTGCTTCTCGAGCCGCAATGACGGCCCGAACGTGACGCTGAGGCGGTTGCCGGTTGCGCGTTCGAAGGCCGGCGCAAGCTCCTCGAATACCGTCTTCATCGCCGTGGTGCTGAGCACCTTGATGTCGATGGGCATTACGAATCGCGCCCCTGGGTGATGACGTTGAGCAGCGCCGGCGTGCCGGAGCGCACCGCGTCGAAGGCGCGCTTGAGCGCCGCCGGCAGATCGCCCGGCTCAACGACTTTCTCGCCGACGCCGCCACAGGTGGTGATCACCTTCTCGTAGTCGGGCGAAGGTTTCAGCTCGGTCAGCGGCATGATGTTGGCCTTGGCGGCATAGCCGCCGGGAAACACGTCGAGGGTGGACGCGCGTACCGCGTGCCAGCTTTGATTATTGGCGATGATGGTCAAGGTCGCCAGGTTTTCGGCGCGCCCGACATAATGGAACGGCAGCGGATTGCCGAACATGTAAGAGCCGTCGCCGACGATCGAAATCACCTCGCGCCCCGGAGCGGCGAGCTTTGCGCCGAGCGCGGCACCGAGGCCGAAGCCGAGGCCGCCGGCAAGCAAGCTGCCCATATAGCTGCCCTGTTTGGTGAGCTGGAGCTGACTGATCGGCACGCCGAGCTCGTTGATGATGATGGCGTCCTCGGTTTTCAGCTCGTTGAGGCAGGCGGCGATATGCGACGTCGAGATCGGCGTGCGCGCTCGCGCGGCTTCGAGCGCCCGGCGCCGCGCGGCGACGAGCTCTTCGCGCAACGCCGCGATCGCCTTGCGCCGCGTCTCGATGTCGTCGCGCTTCATTCGCTTGCGCAGGCTCTCGCGTAAGAGCGGCAGCGCGCCGCGCGTCGTGCCGGTGATCAACAGGTCGGCCTCGAAATCGCGGAACGGATATTGCGTCTGCAGCGGATCGGGCGAGAGGTGGATGATCTTGGCGTCGCGGCCCGGCGACACCGCTTTGGGAACCCACGGCACCGGCGCATCGAGCACCAGGACGACATCGGCCCGCGGCAACAGTGCCTTGACGTCGAAACCGAGATTCATCGGGTGATTGGACGGCAGGTTGAGATCGTTCGGTTCGCCCTGCGCCACCGGCAGCGCGAACTCTTCGGTCAGCGCCGCGAACGCGGCAAAAGCTTCGGGCGAGCGCCCCAGTGCAGCCGTCAGGATCAGCGGAAACTGCGCGCCGGCGAGCAGATCCGCCGCCGCATCGATCGCTTCCTGCGAAGGCACCGCCGCCATGGCGCCGAGCGGGCGCTCTTCGCCGCGGCGCGGTGCCGTCGCCGCATCGGACAACACTTCGCGCGGCAAGGTGAGATAGACCGGGCCGCGCGGCTCGCTCATGGCGATATCCAGCGCGCGATCGACGATCGCCGCGACCGGCTGGCCGGAACGCAATTCGTAATCCCATTTGGTGAATTCGCGCACCATGCCGCCTTGGTCGAACGATTCCTGGCCCCAATGGATCGGCCGATTGCGCGAGGCGTGGTGGCCGGTCTCGGTGATCGGGGTGCGGCCGGCGGCGAGCAGGATCGGAATGTTATCGCGCGCGGCGTTCATCAAGCCGTTGACCGTATTGCCGGTGCCCACCGTGACGTGGACCATGACGGCAGCCGGCTTGCCGGCGATCTTGTAGTAGCCGTGCGCCATGGCCATGGCGACGTTCTCGTGCGGCACGACGATGACGCGAGGAAATTTGCGCCGGCCGTTGGCATTCATGGCGAGCGATTCGATGACTGGAGCGAAATCGGTGCCGGCGTTGGCGAACACATAATCGATGCCGCGTTCGGCAAGCCGCGCCAGATAGGCCTGCGCGGAAATGTCTGGGGATTCGGGATTAAGCATCGATTGGTCCTGTGAGGCGTTTCCAAGGGTTGATTGGGGCCGCACAATAGAGGCCAAACTACCGCTCCGATAGGCCTCCCTCCGCAGCCGATCCTCTGAGCGTATGGCGGCCTTGATCGCATGGATGCTGGTTGTTCGC
>JBAUYI010000303.1:0-16768 GCA_049584715.1 Xanthobacteraceae bacterium | reverse complement strand
GCTGCCAGCCGCGCACGCACCGGCACCGTCACGTTGCGGCCGGCCGACGCCTCGGTGGCGCAGTTGCGCGCCTTGGTCGACGAGAATTTCCGCATCGAGCGCCAGCTCGATTTTTACGCCGAAGAGCTCGGCATGACCGTCGACCGGCTCAACGACCACGTCAAACGCTCGACCGGCGTCACCGCGGGCCACCTGATCCGCCAGCGCGTGCTCACCGAAGCCAAGCGCCAGCTGGTCTTCACCACTCAGCCGATCCACGACATTGCCGAGGAGCTGGCCTTCGCCGATCCGTCCCATTTCGCCCGCTTTTTCCGCAAGCAGACCGGCACGACGCCGCACGAATTCCGCGCGCAGCGCGGCGGCTGACGGCGTAGGTGCCGGCTTATGAACGCGCAGCACGACATCCGCCATCGACCTATTGCAGGCGTCGGCGCCGCCAGATTTAATTGACAAATGTCGGCGCGCATTTTTGTCAGTCACTCGAGCGAGAACAACGCCGAAGCGATCGCTATTTGCCGCTGGCTCGAGCAAGAAGGATGGAACGACGTTTTTCTCGACCTCGATGCCGAACGCGGCATCAAGGCCGGCGAGCTCTGGGAAGAAGCGCTGCGCAAGGCGGCGAGCCGCTGCGAAGCGGTGATTTTCCTGATCACCCGCGCGTGGCTCGGCTCGGAATGGTGCCGCGACGAATTCAAATTGGCCCGGCACCTGCGCAAACGTCTGTTCGGTATCCTGCTCGAAGACATTGCGGTCGAAGAGTTACCTCCCATCATGACGCGGGAGTGGCAGCTCGTCAGCGTCGCGCGTGCCGGTGAAAAACGAAACTTTTCCGTCACGCTGCCGCATACGTCGCAAACGGTCGAGGTCGCATTCAACGACGAAGGCTTGAGGCGCTTGCGGCTCGGCCTGTTCTCGGCGGGGCTCGATGCCCGCTTCTTTGCCTGGCCGCCGGCGGACGATCCGGAGCGGCCGCCCTATCCGGGCCTGCGCGCGCTTGAAGCCGAGGACGCCGGCATTTTCTTCGGCCGCGAAGGGCCGATTGTCGAGGCGCTTGATGAGTTGCGCGGCTTGCGTGAGACCGCGCCGCCGCGGCTCCTCGTCATTCTCGGCGCGTCGGGCGCCGGCAAGTCGTCGTTCCTGCGCGCCGGCCTGTTGCCTCGGCTCGCCCGTGACGACCGCAATTTCTTGCCGCTGCCGATCATTCGGCCGGAGCGTGCCGCGATCACCGGCGAGACCGGCTTGCTTGCGGCGCTCGAGCGCGCGGTTGCGGCGGCCAAGCTCGCCATTGCGCGTGCCGAGCTGCGCGCGGCCATCCAAGGCGGCGCCGCAAAGCTCAAGCCGCTCCTGCAAGCGCTGATCGACAAGGCAACGCCCAAGGCGCTTGACGCCGACGTCAAGCCAAAACCGCCAACGCTGATCCTGTCGATCGACCAGGGCGAAGAGTTGTTCCTCGCCGAGGCGCAGGACGAAGCAAAACCTTTTCTCGCCTTGCTGCGCGATCTGCTCGACGCCGACGTGCCCGCCGTGGTCGCCGTTTTCACCATCCGGTCCGACAATTACGAACGCCTTCAGCTCGCCGGCGAACTGGTCGGCGTGCGCCAGCAAACGCTCAGCCTGCCGCCGATGCAGAAGGGCTCCTATGCCGAGGTGGTCAAGGGACCGGCGCGGCGGCTGGACGGCACCGCACGCGCGCTCGATATCGAGGACGGCCTGGTCGATGCGCTGCTCGCCGACATCGAGGCCGGCGGCGCCAAGGATGCCCTGCCGCTGCTCGCCTTCACGCTCGAGCGGCTTTATGGCGAGTACCACGCCGGCGGCAACCTCAAGCTCTCGCACTACAACGACCTCGGACGGGTGAAAGGCTCGATCGAGGCAGCGGTGGAGCGCGCGCTCAAGGCCGCCGACCTCGATCCGGCCATCCCGAAGGATCGCCCCGCGCGGCTGGCGCTGCTCCGCCGCGGGCTCATTCCCTGGCTTGCCGGCATCGATCCCGACACCGGCGCCCCGCGCCGCCGCGTCGCGCGGCTGTCGGAAATTCCAACCGAAGCGCGGCCGCTGATCCAGCACCTGGTCGAGCAGCGCCTGCTGGCGACCGACGTGGCCACCGACACCGGCGAGAGCACGATCGAGCCGGCGCACGAGGCGCTGCTGCGGCAATGGGGGCTTTTGGGCGGATGGCTCACGGAAGATGCCGCGCTGCTCGCGGTGCTGGAGGGTGTCAAACGCGCCAGCCGCGATTGGGCGGCCAACAACCGCGACCGCACCTGGCTCACCCACGCGACCGACCGTTTGGCCGCTGCCGAGCGGCTCGGCGCGCGGCCGGACCTCGCCGCCAACCTGGCGCCGGCGGATCGCGACTACCTCGCCGCGTGCCGCAAGGCCGAGGTCGACGCCAAGCGCGGCAAGCGGCTGGTGCAGGCCGTCATTTACGTGCTGCTGGTCGGCGTCATCGCCGGCCTCGTCGGCTGGATCAATCAGGGCTATCTCAAAGCGCAATGGCACTACTATGCGGCGGTCCGTCCCTTCATGCAGGCGATGGTGACGCCGTATGTGCTCGGCAGCGAGGCCGAGCGTGCCTTGAAGCCCGCGGATGTTTTTCGCGAATGTGCCGCCGATCAGGGCAAGAACTATTGTCCGGAGATGGTCGTGGTCCAAGCCGGACCATTCACCATGGGCTCGCCCGGCGGCGAAACCGGCCACGATGCCAACGAGGGTCCGCAGCACGACGTTGTCATCGCCAAACCGTTCGCGGTGTCGAAGTTCGACGTGACGTTCGAGGAATGGGACGCCTGCGTCGTCCACGGCGATTGCGATCCCGGCATCAGCGACAGCGGCTTTGGCCGCGGCCCCCAACCAGTCATCAACATCACCTGGGACGACGCCCGGCGCTATGTGGCGTGGCTCGCCCGGATGACCGGCAAGCCCTATCGATTGTTGACCGAGGCAGAATGGGAATATGCGGCACGCGCCGGAACTACGACCGCTTATTCGTTCGGCAACGATCCGGCGTTGCTCGCTCAGCACGGCTGGTACAATGCCAATTCCGGCAGCGGGCCGCATCCTGTCGGCGAGAAGACGCCCAACACTTGGGGCCTCTACGACATGCAGGGCGACGTCTGGGAGTGGGTTGAGGATTGCTATCACGGCAACTATGAGGGAGCGCCGGCGGACGGTTCGCCCTGGACGAGCGGTCCCTGCAGCTATCGCGTGCTGCGTGGCGGCTCGTGGTACAGCGCGCCGGAGTTGTTGCGTTCCGCCCACCGCGAGTGGCGTTCCAACGACAATCGGTCCGACAATCGGGGCTTTCGCGTCGCCAGAACGCTGGCGCGTTGATGGCGGGCGCTGCGCGCAACGCCGCTCCCGGCGGATATCTTGACTAATCAGTATTTTAACGGCCTAATCGCAACGTCTCAGGGGCGCAGAGGGGAATTGTCATGGACAAATCAAAGACCCGAAAAGTATTGGCGTTGTCGACCAGTGCCGTCGTCGGCTTGTCTGCTGCGACGATCGTTCTGCTGCAAGAACCCGGCACCAGCGGCCAACGCCTCAACGCGGTCAAGTCTGCGCTGAGCGAGGGAATCAAAGCCGGCAAGACCGACAGTGCGGCGCGAACGCGCCTTGCGTGCTCGGGCAGCAATTCTTGCCGAGACCGCTGACGCCTTTCTACTGACGCGTTTTAGCGTTTCATTTGGACCGCGGAGCTGAAAAGCTCCGCGGCGCTTATTTATTGGCGTTCGCAAATAGTGTCGCGCGGCGCTGCCGCGCCCGGAATTATCGTTTCGCTTCGGCAATGGCTCGATTAATGTTCGCACCTGCTGGCCGCTGACAACCATCGATGTCCAGCATTGGGGCCGACGCGATGCCGCAAAACAACAAGTTCGACCTGGCCGCGCTGCTTAAGCCCATTTCGTGCGCCCAATTCTTCGACGAATACTGGGAAAAAAAGCCGCTCTTGGTCCGCCGCAACGATCGCGATTATTACGCCGCGCTGCTGTCGCTCGACGAGATCGACCCGCTCATCACCGTGCTGCCGAGCGACATGGTGACTTTGGCGAATTCGGATGAACCTCTGGATATTGCCGAGTTCGCTCGCGCCGACGGCACCCTCGACGTGGTCAAGGCTTGCCAGCTTTTCGCCGCCGGCGCGACGTTCGTGATCCAGGAAGCCCACAAGCGGCTGGAAAAGCTTGCCGCGTTCTGTCGCGAGCTGGAACGCGACATCGGCGCGCCATTTCAGTGCAATCTCTACGTGACCCCCGCAGGCGGCAAAGGTTTCGACACCCATTACGACACCCATGATGTCCTGCTCTTGCAAATCACCGGCTCCAAGGAATGGTCGATCTTCGATTCCCCCGTTCGGCTGCCCTTGAGCGGTCAGCCCTACGACCCGGACCTCCATCCCGCCGGCGCCGCGACCATGTCCTTCACGTTGCATGCCGGAGATTTTCTCTACATCCCGCGCGGCTTTCTGCATCACGCCCGATCCGCCGATGAAATATCGGTGCATGTGACGGTCGGGGTCTTGCCGTATCGGTGGTCGGACGTGATGCTCGAGGCCATTGCACAACTTTGCCTCGCCGATCCGGCGTTTCGTCGCGCCTTGCCGGTCGGCCTGGGCAAGCGGGACTTCGATCTCGCCTCGGCGCGGCGAATCTTCGCCGATCTGTTGGCGCGCGTGAGCGCGCAGGCGAGCCCCGACGGCGTCTTGGATCGTCTCGCCAACGAATTCGTGGTGAGCCGAAGCGCGCTCATTCCCGGACAATTGGCGCAGGCGCTGCAATCGCCGCATCTTTCGTCGGCCGACGAGGTGGGCGCGCGTCCCGCCTCCATCTATCGGATCCAGACCCAAGGCGATCAAATCTCCATCAAGTCTCATGGGCGCGAGATCACGCTGCCGGCCGAGGCCCATGCCGCGCTGACATTCGCCCTCGAGAACGAACGGTATTGCGTTCGCGATCTGCCGGGCGATCTCGACGACGAGACCAAAATTATTCTTGTCAAACGCCTGATCGACGAAGGTTTGGTTTGGAAGCTGCCCGGCCGCTGAGCTCGCCGTAGAGCGAATCAAGCTCGACGGCTGCCAGCCGTCGAATGGCCTCTGGGATCGCATCGGCTGCGTCTTGCCGAGGCTCGAACGGAATCGGATCGGCATCTTTGGAATAAAAGCGCGCCTGTGCTGCCATCAGCGCGATGTCGCCGGCGTCGGGCACCAGCCCGAAATAAGGCGCGACCGTCGTCCACGCCGCCTGCGGTAGATCCGCATAGTCGATCGTGCGCATCGCGACCGGCGGGGCGGCGCGCGCCGCCTTCAACAGGCTTGCGAGGGCGGAGGCGTAAAGCGCCGCCGGCTCGGCCGCTGCCGCCTCGTTCGCGGTCATGTCGAACAGCGCTGAGGCGAACTCCGGCACGCGCAATTCCTGCCGCCATTCCGGTTCGCGGGCGAGCAGGGAAGTTATGACTTCGGCTGGGTTGCGCTGCAGCCAGAGCAGCGGGGTTTTGGGAAATGCACCGCGGAAGACGTCGAGCTTGCGCACATTCCAACTCGACAATTTCAAGACATAATGACGCTCATCGCCGAACCGCACCCGGCCGAACGCCCGGATCAGCAGACGAACAAGGCGGACGCGGGTCTCTTCGTCGATGATCGCAGCATCGGCCCGGAGCATTTGATTGATCATCGCCGGTTCCGACACCACGACGCAGCCCGGCAATTGCTGCAGCAGCCTTGTCAACAGCGTCGATCCGCATCGCGATAAATGAAATACGAGCCCATCAGGGTCGAGTGACGGCGCCTGATCGAGAACGGCAAGAGCATCGAGGCCGGTGCGCACCACGCGCGGTGGCGGGTCCGCCGCTGCCCAACGCGCAACGGTGTCGTCAAAAAACGGCTCGGTAAACTTCAGGTTGCCGAAATCCCCCCATTCGATGAACGGCGTCTGCGCGTCGAGATGAAGTGCGACCGGCGTCCACTTGGTCAGCTCGGTCGCGGGAATGGTCGCCATGGCATTAACCCGGACACCGGTTGTCTTCGGTCGCTGACGTGCGCAAAGCGGACCACTTTATCACACGGCCGCAGCGTGGTCCGTGACGCTTGCGTCGACGGCAAGTCCCGATTCTTGCGGTCATTGATGTCAAAGCCGAATGAAGAGATACTTCTTCGGTCCGTCATACTCAGTCGGTCATTTCACGCGTTCCCAGGACATACAGATGCATGCGGCGTTCATAGCGCGCGACCAGGCTGCCGAGTCCATTCCAATTTGGTTTGTATCGCATTCGACCTGGCTGGCCCTGCGCCAGTCCCTCGATCAACAGGCGCTCGCTTATGCCGATTCGGCCGGCTTCCAGCCGACGCCGGGTCGATTCCTGGCGCTGCCCGGGCCCGGCGGACGCATCGGCAGCATATTGTTCGCGATCGAAGGCGCGGGCGTGAAATATCGGGATCGCTTTTTGAGCGGGCTGTTGCCCGAGCGGCTTCCGGCGGGCGCATTCCGGTTTGCCAATGCGCCGCATGATATGCGGCTGGCCTGTTTGGCGTTTGCGCTGGGATGCTACCGCTTCGATCGCTATGTGACCGAGCCGGACAAGCCGGTCCAGCTGGTGCTGCCCGACGGCGTCGACGGCGAGGATATCTCCCGTATCGTCGAAGGGGTGGTGTTGGCGCGTGACCTCATCAATACGCCGGCCAATGATATGGGTCCGGGCGACCTCGACGCTGCGGCACGGACTGTGGCGAAGCAACACGGCGCAACGGTACGAACGATCGAAGGCGACGATCTCATCAGCCAGAATTATCCGCTGATCCATGCCGTCGGGCGTGCCGCGGCGCGGCCGCCGCGCCTCATCGACATGCAGTGGGGCGACCCGAAAGATCCGAGGGTGACGCTGGTCGGCAAAGGCGTCTGCTTCGACACCGGCGGGCTCGACATCAAGCCCGAAGAGCGCATGCGGATCATGAAAAAGGACATGGGCGGCGCGGCGTCGGTGCTGGCGCTGGCTCACATGGTGATGGACCGCGGGCTGAAGCTGCGGTTGCGCGTCCTCATCCCGGCGGTGGAGAACTCGATCTCCGGCGCCGCATTTCGCCCGCTCGACATCTACCGCGCGCGCAGCGGCCTGTCGGTCGAGATCGGGCATACCGATTCGGAAGGCCGCCTGATTCTCGCCGATGCGCTGGTGGCGGCCGACGAGGAAAAGCCCGACCTCCTCATCGACCTCGGCACCCTCACCGGGGCGGCGCGCACCGCGCTGGGGCCGGAGCTGTCGGCCTTTTACACCGACGACGAGGATTTGGCTGCCGAGTTTGCGCGCTGTGCCACGGCCGAAAACGATCCGGCATGGCGGTTGCCGCTTTGGCCGCCATACAAAGCCATGCTTGATTCCAAGATCGCCGATATCAACAACGATGCGCCGCCGGCTTTTGCCGGATCGATCACCTGCGCGCTGTTCCTGCAGCGTTTTGTCAGTGCGGCAACACGCTGGTTGCACCTCGATATTTACGACTGGACGCCGGCGGCAAAACCCGGCCGGCCGCAAGGCGGCGAATGCCAAGCCTCGCGCGCGCTCTACGCGCTGCTCGCCGCACGCTATGGCAGTCGCGGGTCCACGTGAATTTCCGACCCAACGAGGAAAGCGGAAAAAACGGACGATGAAGCGCCGCCACCTGCTCGCCGCCTTGCCCTTGTTCGCGACCGGCGTGTTCGGTGCGCGCGGCGCCAAGGGCGCGCCCGCTTTGAAGGTGGGCGCAGCCTTGCCTGACCCGCCCTTCGAATTCATGAGCAAGGACGGCCCGGCCGGCTTCGATATCGCGCTGATGCAGCGCATCGCCGAAAAACTCGGCCGCGCATGGCAGCTGGTGCCGTACCGGGGCGCCGACTTCAACGGCATCTTCGCCGGTCTCGATTCCGGCACCTATGACTGCATTGCCTCGGGCACGACAATCACGCCGGAGCGCCAGCGCATCGTCGATTTCTGCGCACCTTATGTGGTCTCCGGCCAATCCCTCGTCGTCGATCCGAGCCGCCATCCGGCCGTGCATGGCATCGCCGACCTCAAAGGCCTGGTGATCGGCGTGCAGCAAGGCAATACCAGCCAGCCGGTCGCCAACAAACTCGTCGCCGAGCATCGTGCCGCGCGCGTGCGTGTCTATGCCTATGACGAGATCGGCAACGCGCTCGACGATCTGTCGACCGGCGGCTGCGACGCCTTCATGAAACTCGCGCCGGTAACGGAATGGTTCGTGCGCGACCGTCCGAAGCTCGCGGTGGTCGAAACCGGCATCACCCGCGAACGGCTTGGCATCTGCGTGCGCAAGGGAAACACGGCGCTCAAGGATGCGGTCGAGAAGGCACAAGCGTCGCTGACGGCGGACGGCACGCTGACCGCACTGATCGAGCAGTGGCTCGGCAAGGGCGCGACCGTGCCGGGATGAATCTGAGGCGGCTTCATGTCGCGATAGGCAAGCGTATTACGGAGCGCAACAACCATGAAGAAGAGCAAGAGCGGCATGAACGAAGGAAAAGGAGGAGATTCTCCCTCGCGGCTGATCGATGGAAGAATCAAGGAGCTGGGTGATTGGCGGGGCGAGACGCTCGCCCGCGTCCGACGTCTTATCAAAGAGGCCTGCCCCGACGTGGTCGAGGAGTGGAAGTGGCGAGGGGTTCCGGTGTGGGAGCACGCCGGTATCATCTGCACGGGCGAGACGTACAAGGCTGTGGTGAAATTGACCTTCGCCAACGGCGCCTCGCTGGCGGATCCTTCAGGCCTCTTCAATTCCAGTCTCGAAGGCAACATGAGGCGTGCGATCGATATTCACGAGGACGACAAGATCAATGAGCGTGCTCTGAAAAATCTCGTCCGTGCCGCTGTCGATTACAATCAGACAAAAAAGCAGAAGAAAGCGCCCGCGGGTGCTCGAGCGAAAGCACACAAAAGTAAAAAGACCTGAAGCTATGGCTTCGTGCGCTCGGACGCCGCGATCGCTTCCGCGGCGCGCAACGCGATCGTCGCCTTGATCAGTCCACCGACGTAACCGGCGTTCGGTCCGCCGTCCAGCCCACCGACGGTGGAGCCTGCCGCGAACAGGCCCGGCATCGGCGTGTCGCTCTGGTCGAGGACGGCGCCGTTGCCGTCGACCACGATGCCGCCCATGGTGTTCGTGATCGCCGCGCAGATTGGTATGGCATAGAACGGCGCGGTCCTGATCGGCCAGGTTTTGTAGCGGTCGCTGCGACGCGGCGGCGACAGCAAATGCAGCGTGCCGGCGTCGACGGCGGCGTTGTATTCGCCGACAAGGTCCTCCAACCGCGGCGGCGCGATGCCGATCAATCCGGCCAGCTCCGCGATCGTGCCGCCGCGATGCAGCGTGCCGCCCGCTTCAGGCAGCAGCGGATTGGGTGGCTGCGCATGGCCGCGGCCGGGCGGTCCGTCCCAGATCGCCTGGTCGAAGATGATGGTAGCGCCGAGCGGATCGGGCAGGCGGGCCACGACATTGGATAAATAGATGCCGCCGAGCCCCTCGTCGGCGAAGCGGCGGCCGTCGGCGTCGATCACAATGCCCGCGGCCGCGATCTCGTCGGCATAGGGCCGCGGCCAAAGCCGGACGGAATTCATCGCATCGCGGCTGTGCAGATGGCCGTAAAACGTGCCGAGGCCGGTGCTCGCAGCGCCGACCGCTAGGGCCATGCGCAGGCCATCGCCTGTCGCGGTGCCGCCGTTGCGCGCCAGAAGTTTTTCGGGCGCAGGCGAAATGTGCGCGCGGATCATGTCGAAGCTGGCCTGAAAGCCGCCGTCGGCGATCACGACGGACGATGCATTGAATGTGGCGGCGCCTTCGGCCGCGTCCGTCTCGACCTCGATGCCGCCGGAAACAAATTTTAGCGCACGCGCGTGCATCCCGCGCAGAATCCAACCCTGCCGCTGGCTTAAGTTTTGTTCGAGCCGCGCCAGCGCAACGTCGCCGGCATAGCCGCGCCAAGTCAGGCCAAATCCCTTTCGCCATGGCGGGGCAAGCACGTTGGTCTGGTAGCCGCCGAGATCGACGAGATCGATGCCCTCGCTCTTGAGCCACTGCATCAGCCGGCGGCCATCCTTGGCGATGGCGCGCGCCAGATCCTTGCGCGCAAGGCCCTCGGTGCAGGCTTCGATCTTGCCGAACAGCACATCCTCGTCGGCTGCCACATCGGTGAAATTGATGTGGAAGGTGCCGTATGTGTAGCGCGAATTGCAGAGGTATTTTTCGTCCCTGCTCTTCTCCAGGACGATGACGCGCTTGCCGAGCTGCGCGGCGCGGTTGGCGGCGACGAGGCCGGCGATGCCAGCCCCGATCACGATCACGTCGTATTGGAAATCCGTTTTGGCCATCGCACCGGGATCCAATCGCCATCAGAGACACAGCGGACTTTTCCGAGTAGCCGCTACGCCTCGTCACTGTTCGATCCGACCGAATCCATAGGACAGCGGCCGCCAGCGCCGGCGAAGTCGCGGAACGGAAAATTGCCGGCAATCGAAGATGCGGACTCGTAACGGGATCGATCTACGAAGTTGCCCGTCGCGTGAGGCGTATTCGACGCGCGCCAGTTCTAATGCGTGCGGGATTCGGCTTTGGCGCTGATCCCGATCGACAGGGCTGCGTTTGCATACCAACTGGCGGATTTCAGGATGATGGCGCGCCGCGCGGGGCGCTTCTTGGATTTTCCGTTTTTCAGCTTCTGCTTGAGTTCTTTCGAGGCAATGCCGGATGCTGGCGCTCTCGTACGCACGAAAAACCTCCCTCACAATTCTGCAATCGGCGTTTATTGAACGACGCCGTATTGGGAACAACGACAGTGGCCCGTTGCGGCGTCGAAGATCAACATCTTCGATCTCGCAACGGGATTAGATCGGACGGCTCTCTCAGCGGTGAACTTTGAGATTTTCTGCCGACGTTTTGCCCTTGTTGGCAACTTCTTCGTATTCGACGATCTGCCCTTCATTGAGGCCGCTCAGTCCGGCTCTCTCGACAGCAGAGATATGGACAAACACGTCCTTGCTGCCACCTTCCGGCTGAATAAATCCGTAGCCTTTTTGCGAATTGAACCACTTCACCGTGCCGCGCGCCATTCTCGATCTCCATTGATGACGTGTGATAATAAACGCGATGGACCGAGATAACAATGCCGCTGCGGCCCAAAGTGGGTCAAAGACAGGCTTATCAACGTGTTAGGCCTGGGCTAAGCGGCGCGGGAGTGGTCCAAAAGCGCCTGCGAGGCGGGCATTCTGACCTGTGTTGCCAGCCCAATTGCCATCAGGAAACGGATGGTTAGCCAAGCCACGTCGACCTCCCACCATGTGTGCCCGTGGCGCGCCGAATGGGGGTCGGCATGATGATTGTTGTGCCAGCCCTCGCCATTGCTGATGAAGGCGATAAGCGCATTGTTGCGGCTATTGTCGGCGGTTTCGTAGTTGCGGTAGCCCCACAGATGCGTGACCGAATTGACCGCCCAGGTAAAATGGCAATGCACCACGGTGCGCACGATCACGCCCCATAGCCACACGCTCAAGCCAAATTGAACCGCCTCTGCCAGAGGCCATCCGAGCATCAAGCCGGCCGCGAGCCCGCCGGAGAAAAATATCCCCCAGGACATGAAGACCAGCCATATCCACATCTTGCGATCTTCGATCCAAGAGTAGAAATCATCCCGCAGAATGTCCTTGGCGTAGCTGCGGTACAGTCCGCCGCGTTCCATGGCCTCGTTCTTGACCAGCACCCAGCCGATATGAGCCCATAAAAAGCCGATGATCGGGCTGTGCGGGTCCGGCGCGTCGTCGGCATGTTCGTGGTGGCGGCGATGGGTCGCCACCCACCGCGACGGGCTGCCCTGCAAGCAGCAGACCCCAAGGAAGGCAAAACTGCGCTCCAGCCATTTGGGGCAGACGAAGCCCTTGTGGGTCAAAAGTCTGTGATAGCCGATATTGATGCCCAAAACCCCGAAGACATAGATGCCGAGGACGGCAAGAAGCACACCCGTCCAACTGAAGAACCACGGCACGAAGGCGAGCAGGGCCAGCGCGTGGTAGAGCGCCAGCCCGACCACCTGGGTGCGCTCCAGCCGCACGCCGTCCGGAAGCTGCACCAGCGTGCGGAGAACCTTCAGGTCGGGTGACCCCGACAAGCTCACGTCATTTTTCAAGGAAGGCACTTCTCAAGGAAGGTGTTTGGGGCCACGGAGCAAGGACCATCGGCCGTGCCGATAGGCTTAGGTTCGATGCCGCGGCGCAGATTCGCTCGCCGGTCCTTCCTGGGCCGGAGCCGCCCGCCTTTAGCACATTCGGCGCCATCGGCCCGAATAAAATGACGGCGGCTTATTGCCTCGCTCCCGACTCGCTGCGACCCGTCAGAGACCCGGTGCCGCCAATTCCTTCACCACTTCATCGCCCTTCATCGACCAGGTGACGATATCGTTACCGTCCAGCTTCTGCTTGGTCAGGTCGACCATGCGGATTTGGCTGTTCTCATAGGAGCGGAAATAGAACCGCTTGGTCTTCAGATCGATGGCGCTGGTCCAGAGCGTGTAGTCGGCAACGATATTGCCGTACTCGTCCTTGTCGCGCCCGCGTGCGGCGCCTTTCGGGATGTCGAAATCATTGAGGATGTGGAACGCCTGCAGGATCGCCTCGTAGCCGGTTTGCGAGGGCAGCACCGACTGGCTGAAAGCCACGGCGCGCACGAACCGCGACGGCGGCGTGAAGTCGCCCGGCAGTCCCAGCATCCCCGAGCCCTGGCCGAACGGCACCAGCTTGACGCTGCCGACCTGGACCGGCGGCAAGTCGGTCAGGGAGAAATTCACGTAATTGCGCAGATTGGTCATCTGCCAATCAAAGGCCGGCGAGTTGGTCATGACGCCCAACGGATTGTCGTAGATGTTGAGCTTGCCGTCGGTGTACTCGACGGCGATGCTTTTGCCGGAGGCATCGTGCACGACATAGTGCGCCGGCGGCGAAAACTTCCACGCCGCGAGAACCACGGCGGGCACAATGACGTTCGGCAGGTTGGCCCGCACTTCCTCGACGGTGGCAAAATTCTCAAGGATGTAGGAGCCGAGCTCCCACGGCGCGACGGTCTTGTCGGCGTCGCCCGCCGCGTAGGGCTGATACTTCGCCGTGGTCGGGAAATAGAACAGCCCAACCGCAAGGCCCCGTTCGTTGAGGCCATCGATCAGGATCGGCATCCCTAAGGCATTGGCGCCGAGGCTTGCGTATTTGGCGGTCCACGTTTTGCCGGGTTTGCCGTCGGGGGTCGTCCCCGTGCGCGCGTAGCCCCGCGGCACCAGGATGACGTTGGATTTGAGATCGATGCCGAACTCCAAAGTCCGCGCGCGAACCACAGTTCCGTCAACGGCAATGAGCTCGATCCCGGTGCAGGCTTGGGCGGGCGGCGCGGCCACGAGGCCGAGAACTGCACCTACGACGAGCACTTTCGCTGCGATGTTATTTGTTAGCGCATTCACGGCGGCCTCCTTGGGCAGCATTCACAGACGCACTTGAAAACCAATTGCCTCGGCACCTTGGCTTGATCAGGCCGCCGCGGACGGTTTTTGGCGCGAATGCAAAGGACTTGTGCCGGCCAAGGAGATAACGCGGTTGTCGCCAACTCTGCTCGTCCGTACAAATACATATTGTGCGATCACGGTAACCCAATGGTTAGCCGTGGTGCCGCATTGCGCTGCACCGCATCCGGGAAGAGCGGCGCGTTATTTGCCGAGCAAAAAACCCAGAACCGTATCGGCATAAACCTGAGGCTGCTCGATATTGGCGATATGCGCGGCCTCGAGCACGTCGATCCTGGCGCTGGGAATGTGCTGCTTGATGAACTCGTTGCCCTCGAGCGGCGTCGCCGGGTCGTGCTTGCCGGCGATGACCAATGTCGCCGCGGTGATCTTCGACAACAGCGGCCGGTGATCCATGTCGCGGATCGCTTCGCCGCAGCCGACGTAACCGTCGACTTTGGTGGCGACGAACATCTTTTTCATCCGCGCCATGGCTTCCGGCGCGCGGTCGCGAAACCCCTTCGTGAACCAGCGCTCCATATTGGCGTCGACGATGCCTTCGAGGCCTTTTTCGCGCACCAGCTTGATGCGGCCGTCCCACATGGTCTTGTCGGGGAAAAAGCTCGACGTGTTGGAAAGGATCAGCTTGTCGATGCGATTGCCCGCATTGGCGCCAAGCCACATGCCGACCATGCCGCCCATCGACAGCCCGCACCAATTGATCTTGGCAATGCCGAGCCCATCGAGCACGCCGACCACGTCGCGGCCGAGCCGCGCCATGGAGTAGGGGCCCTTGGGCACATCGGATTTGCCGTGGCCGCGGCGGTCGTAGCGGACCAGGCGGAAATGCTTTGTCAGCGGCTCGACCTGCTCGTCCCACATATGCAGATCGGTGCCGAGCGAGTTCGACAGCATCAGGACCGGCGCCCGTTCCGGCCCTTCGACCTCGACATGGATGGTGCAACCGTCATCGACTTTGATGTCGGGCATTGCTATTTCCTCCCTGGTGCTCGCACATTTGTAGCACCGCCTGCACAGGCCGCGCCAATACCCGGCGGCGGCGCAGGCGCAAGGAGTAAGCGACGTTTTGGAGGAAGTAATATGGCGATGACGATGAACGGCGAGTATCAGCTTCCGGCGCCGCAGCAGACGGTGTGGGAAAAACTCAACGATCCGGCAGTGCTCAAAGCCTGCATCCCCGGTTGCGAGTCGCTAGAGAAAACGTCCGACACCGGCTTCCAGGCCGTCGCCACCATCAAGATCGGGCCGGTGAAGGCGAAGTTCAAAGGCGCCGTCACGCTGTCCGATATCGATCCGCCGAACGGCTACAAGATTTCCGGCCAGGGTGAGGGCGGCGTCGCCGGCTTCGCCAAGGGCGGCGCCACGGTGAAGCTCACGCCCAAGGACGGCGGCACGCTGCTGACCTACGATGTCGAGGCGCAGATCGGCGGCAAGCTTGCGCAACTGGGCCAGCGCCTGATCAACGGCGCCGCGAAAAAGGTCGCCGACGATTTCTTCGGCAATTTCGTCGCTGCGGTCAGCCCAAAGAGCGCCTGAGGCGGCCGCCGCCCGAGCTCGCCCACGGCCGGCGCCTATGAGACTTTTCGTCCACGGAACCGACTTGACCGGCAGCCGGCCCCCGGTTCAGAGTAATTCTTGTTCTAGGGAGCGAAAACGGGCAAAATCATCGAGATTTCGCCCTTCGAGCCTGCCGGCGATATGAACCGCCCGGCGAATCGAAACGTTTGACCGGTATTCCTGAGGAGGAACCCATGGCAGCCGTTGCCCTGACGGTGAACGGCAAACCCGTCACCGCCGACGTCGACACCCGCACGCTACTGGTGCAGCTATTGCGCGAGAACTTGCGGCTCACCGGCACCCATGTCGGCTGCGACACCTCGCAATGCGGCGCCTGCGTCGTCCACGTCAACGGCAAGGCGACCAAATCGTGCACCGTGCTGGCGCTGCAGCTCGAAGGCGCCGACGTGCTGACCATCGAGGGGCTGGCGCCGTCGGAGACGCAGCTGCATCCGATGCAGGAGGCGTTCCGCGAGAACCACGGCCTGCAATGCGGCTATTGCACCCCAGGCATGATCATGACCGCGGTCGATATCGTGCGCCGCAAGGGCAACGATCTCGACGATCACACCATCCGCGAAGAGCTCGAGGGCAATATCTGCCGCTGCACCGGCTACCACAACATCGTCAAGGCGATTGCCGCCGGCGCCAAGGCCATGCGCGGCGGCGTGGGCGCGTCGCAAGCCGCCGAATAGTCAGGGAAGGGACGTCGGGACAGCGACGGGCTGTCCCGGAGAGCGAATTGCCGGAGGGCAATGCCATGAGCGCAACCGGGATCGGCGCCTCAGTGCGCCGCAAGGAAGACCAGCGTTTCATCACTGGCAAAGGCCACTACACCGACGACATCAACCGGCCGGGGCAGGCGGCGATCTATTTCATTCGCTCGCCGCACGCGCACGCCAAGATCAAAAATATCGACACGGCCGCCGCGGCAAAAATGCCGGGCGTCGCCGGCGTGTTCACCGGCGCGCAATTTGCCGAAGACAAGCTCGGCAATCTGATTTGCGGCTGGACGGTGCTGTCGAAAGACGGCTCGCCGATGAAGATGGCGCCGCATGCGGCGCTCGCCGCCGGCAAGGCCAACCATGTCGGCGATGCGGTCGCCGTGGTGATCGCCGATACGTTGGCGCAGGCGAAAGACGCCGCCGAGAAAGTCGTGGTCGATTATGAGCCGCTGCCCGCGGTCGTCGATTCGACCAAGGCCGCGCAAAAAGGTGCGCCGCTCATTCACGACAGCGCGCCGAACAACACCATCTACAACTGGCATATCGGCGACCCGGCCGCGACCGACGCGGCCTTCAAGAACGCCAAGCACCTCACAAAGCTCGAATTCATCAACAACCGGCTGGTGCCGAACGCCATGGAGCCGCGCGCGGCGCTCGCCGAATACGATTCCGCGAGCGGCCACCTGACCTTGTGGAACGCGACGCAGAACCCGCATGTCGCCCGCCTCGTCATCGCCGCCTTCGTCGGCATGGCGCCCGAGCACAAATTGCGCGTCATCGCCCCCGACGTCGGCGGCGGTTTCGGCTCGAAGATCTTTATTTATCCGGAAGAGGTGGTCTGTCTGTGGGCGGCTCGAAAACTCGACCGGCCGGTGAAATGGACCTGCGAACGCTCGGAAAGCTTTATCACCGACGCCCACGGCCGCGACCACGTCACCAAGG
>JBAUYI010000302.1:0-9135 GCA_049584715.1 Xanthobacteraceae bacterium | reverse complement strand
TGACAAGATCGCCAACACGAACAATCCAGTGGCCAAGCGATCAAGGCCGCACCGTGATCCGTTGGACGATTTGATCCGGCTTTGACGGCGCGGACGCCAGCGCGCCACAATGGTGACGCATCATTTGGGACCAGTCGTTCGGTCAAAGGATTTTCATGCCGCCGCTCAGCAATCTCGCCACCCGCGACGTCGAGACCTTGGTGCATCCCTACACCAATCTGTCCGGCTTTCGCGACACCGGGCCGCTCATCGTCGAGCGCGGCCAGGGCGTCTATGTCTACGACACCGAGGGCAAGCCTTACATCGAAGGCATGGCGGGGCTGTGGTGCACCGCGCTCGGCTACGGCAACGAGGAACTGGTCGAGGCCGCGGCGGCGCAGATGCGCAAGCTCTCCTTCGCCCATCTGTTCACCGGCAAGAGCCACGACCCGGCGATCGAGCTTGCTGAGAAGCTCAAGGAGATCGCGCCGGTGCCGATCTCGAAGGTGTTTTTCTGCGGTTCCGGATCGGAGGCCAACGACACCCAGGTCAAGCTGGTCTGGTATCTCAACAACGCGCTCGGCCGGCCGAGCAAAAAGAAGATCATCAGCCGCGTGAAGGCCTATCACGGCGTCACCATCGCGGCGGCGTCGCTGACCGGGCTGCCGGCGAACCATCGCGACTTCGATTTGCCGCTGCCGGGCTTTTTGCATACCAGTTGCCCGCATCACTATCGGTTTGCGCAATCCGGCGAGAGCGAGGAGCAATTCGCCACGCGCCTTGCCGATGAGCTCGAAGCGCTGATCGTCAAGGAAGGGCCCGACACCGTGGCGGCATTCATCGCCGAGCCGGTGATGGGCGCCGGCGGCGTGATCGTGCCGCCGAAAACCTATTTCGAAAAAATCATGGCGGTCTGCACCAAATACGACGTGTTTATGATCTCGGACGAAGTGATCTGCGGCTTCGGCCGCCTCGGCACGGCGTTCGGCTGCGAAAAGCTGAACTTCAAGCCGCATTCGATCTCGATCGCCAAGGCGTTGTCGTCGGCCTACCTGCCGATCGCCGGCGTGATGATCCCGGAGGCGATATATCAGGCGCTGCTCGCCGAGAGCAAAAAGATCGGCGTGTTCGGCCACGGCTTCACTTATGGCGGCCATCCGGTATCGGCCGCGGTCGCGCTCAAGACGCTGGAAATCTATGCCCGCGACCGCATCTTCGAAACCGCAGCCGCGCGGGCGCCGCAATTCCAGAGCCGGCTCGCCGCCCTCAATGCGCATCCGCTGGTTGGCGAAGCACGCGGCCTCGGCCTGATCGGCGGCGTGGAACTCGTCGCCGACAAACGCGACAAGCGTGCCTTCGCCTCGCAGCACGGCGTCGCCGCCAAAGCGGTGCAATTCGCCGAAGCCGAAGGCTTGATCGTGCGCGCGGTGCTGGGCGACGCCATTTCGCTGTGCCCGCCGCTCATCATCAGCGCCGCCGAGATCGACGACTTGTTCGACCGGCTCACCCGCGCGCTCGACAAGACGCTGGATTGGGTTAACGCCGGGCGCCTCGCGCAGACGTGAAGGCGCGGTAACACACTTTCATCACTTGCACGCTATAAGCCGCCCATGAAAGCCGACATCCCGCCAGGAACCGCACGACGGCCCGCGCCCGGCGCCAAGCCGCGCGTCACGCGCCGCCGCGTGCTGACCGGCGCTGCGGGTTTGTTGGGACTGTCGGCGGGGACCGCGGTCTATGCCGCAGCCATCGAGCCCGAGCGCCTCGTCGTCACCCGCTATGCGCCGGCCTTGCCGGGTTGGCCCGCGGGCCGCAAGCTGTCCATCACCGTGATCGCCGATCTTCATGCCGGCGGCCCCGACATGCAGCTCGAACACATCCGCCGCATCGTCGATCGGGCGAGCGCGCTTAAATCCGACATCGTGCTCTTGCTCGGCGACTTCATCGCCTCGTACCGCTTCGCCATCACCAAGGTGTCCGATCCGGTCTGGGCGGCCGAGCTGGCGCGGCTACAGGCGCCGCTCGGCACCTGGGCGGTGCTCGGCAATCACGATTGGTGGCACGATTTGCATGGCGTGCGCGATGCGCTCGCCGGGGTGAACATTCCGGTGCTGGAAAACGATGCCGTCCTGCTCGGACCGGCAGGGCAGCGCTTCTGGGTCGCCGGCATCGGCGATCAATTGGCCATCCCGCTCGGCCACGGCCGCTATCGCGGTGTCGACGATCTGCCGCTGACGCTGTCGCGCATCAAGACCGACGATCCGGTCCTGCTCATGGTCCACGAGCCGGACATTTTCCCGCGCGTGCCCGAGCGCGTCGCGCTGACGTTCGCCGGCCATACCCATGGCGGCCAGATCCGCGTGCCGTTCCTGTGGCCGCATTTCGTGCCGTCGCGTTATGGCGCGCGCTTCGCCTACGGCCACGTCGTCGAGGACGAGCGGCATCTGATCGTCTCCGGCGGGCTCGGCACCAGCATCATCCCGGCGCGCTTCGGTGTGCCGCCGGAGATTTTGCAAATCGAGCTTGGCGCTTAAATCGCGGCCTTCGCCCCCAGCGAGCGCATGAACATCGCCATGCCGTAGTGAAAGGCGATGAAGGCGCCGAGCTCCATGATCTGCGCCTCGCTCCAGTGCCGCTTCATTTCGTCGTAGAACGCCTTATCCACCTGATTGGCGTCGAGGAACATCAGGTCGGCGTAGCGCAGCGCGCATTTTTCGGCTTCGCTAAAACCCTTGCCGGCGTCTTCGTAGGCGAAGCAGCCCTCGTCGATGCGCGTTTCCGTCAAGCCCATGGCGCGCGCTTTCCTGGAGCGCAGGCTGGCGAAATATTTGTCGTTGGCGAAGCGCGCCAGCAGGATGCGCATGATCTCCTTGAGCTTGTGATCGACATGGCCCTGCGCATGGCTCATCACGAGCGCGCGCATCAGCGGCACGGCCTGTTCCGGGGCGCGCGCGACGATGCGGGCAAACAGGTCGTCCGGTACGCCCAAAGCTTCGCCCTCGGCGATCAGCAGGCGCAATTCCGGATCGGTGATGGCGTCGAGCGGCACCGGCGCAATGTGGGTCATTCCGCCGCCTCCGGTTTGAGCGACGTCGGTACCGCCCCATAAAGCCTTTCCGACTCCGCCTGACTGACCAGCCGGCCGTCGGGCGAGAACAGCGGGTAGAATTTCAGCGTGCCGAAAAACGTGTGATAGCCGAGGTTGAAGCCGATGAAGGCGCCAAGCTCGACGATCTCGTCGTCGCTGTAGTGCTTGCGCAACTCCTCGAAAAAGGCGGCATCGACCGCGTCGGGATTGACCGACATCAGCTCGCTGTAGCGCAACGCGATCTTCTCGGCTTCAGTGAAGCGCCCGCTCTCGGCATAATGGTCGATGCCTTCGTCGAGCAGCTCTTCCGATAATCCCTGTCGCTTCGCCGAAGCAGACCGGACATTCCCTCAATACGTGCAGCTCGCCGCGCGGGACAGCTGAACCCGGATGACTTCCTTGAGCGGGTGCGGAATGCGGCCTTTGTTGAAGCAGGCGTCCCAGGCCACGAACATCGCCTCACACAGGTCGATGTTGTGACCCATCATGGCGTGAAAGCCGGGATCCGGCGCGCGGTGCTCGAGGCACTTGTCGATATAGGGCTTCAGCTTGGTCTGCCGCAGCGCCTCGATGTCCAGCATCGTGATATTCGGCATGATGTCGCGAGCCTCCGTGGGATGGCAACGATGCTGGCACGGTGGCAGGCGGCCGTGCAAGCTGCCGGCGTCATGCGCCGGTTCGGTTGAACCAAAAAGAAACGGCGCCGACCGAAGTCGGCGCCGTCAGCATCCCCCGACGCTAAAACTCTGTCGTCCTAGTTTGGCCTCGCCGCTGAATCCAGGCCGCTGGCGACGCGGGCCGGCGACATCGGTTGGCTTTGCGGCGCCAGCACCACGACGATGGTGCCCATTTTGACGCGGCTATAAAGGTCGATGACGTCTTCGTTGGTCATGCGGATGCAGCCCGAGGAGATCGCCTGGCCGATATATTCCGGCTGATTGGTGCCGTGAATGCGGTACAGCGTGTCCTTGTTGCCGGAGAACAGATACAGGCCGCGGGCGCCCAGCGGATTATGCGGGCCGCCGGTGACATAGGCCGGCAGCGGGCCCAGCCGCTGCTGCTCGCCGGGCGTCGGCGTCCAGCCCGGCCATTCTTCCATGCGGCCGACCTTGGCGATGCCGCTCCACACCTGGGCGTCTTCGCCGACGGTGATGCCGTAGCGGATCGCCTGGTGGTTCGGCATCACGTAGTAGAGGAACTTGTTGTCGCTATCGATGACGATCGAGCCCGGCGCTTCCTTGCGGTCGAAGCTGACCATGTGCCGGCGATAGGGCTCAGGGATGGTCGCCTGCGCATAGGGCAGGTTCGACATCAATTCCTTGTCGCGCGGCTTCCAGGAGACTTGAGTCGCCGGCTCAAGCGTCTCCTGCATGCAGCCGCCGAGCATCAGGCCCATAATCAGAAATGCTATCGTACGCATGGTCATGATCGCCTACTTCCCACCACCCCCGCTCACGCCCGCCCTACCGAATAGCCTCGATTCCAATAACCAAATCGCGCTGCAGTTTCCAGCCGATAAGGTACCTGTCCTGCATAGTCGGCGCCGAGTGTGGCAGGAATGCCGCACTATCCTCAGGTTCCTTTGGATAATCGGCGTATTCGTGCCCAAACCCCATCAGTTTCGACCAGGATACGCCGCACCCATTAAGCAAGGGTTTACCATGGCCGGTATCTGCTGCCGCCGTGGGTCCGGTCGAGTCGAAATGTCACGACAGCGCACGATTTGCCGCCCATTTCGGCCGCACTCGCCGCTTATGATTTGAGCATCACTCAACGGGATGGAATTGGGGTTTCACAATGCAGGACGCGTTCGCCGATTCGGCCAAAAAGACCAATCCAAAGAAGAGTAATGACCGTAAGATTCACGGCGAAGGCACGGTGCTGGCCGGCTGCTACGGGCAGATCGGCATTTCCGCGGTAGCGGCTGCCGTGCGCTACCAGGGCAGCGCTAAGAATCCGGTCTACGCGCCGGCTTCGAACAAATGGCGCGACCGCATCGCCGAGGCGGCCGCCTAGCGCGCCGCGTTTATCCGGCTTCGGTTGGAAAAAGGGGACGCGATGTCCCCTTTTTGCTTTTTCAGTAGGCCGTTCTCGGCCATACGATGCCCGGTGCCGTCGCGCGAGCCGCTGGCGACGGATCCACGACGTGCGCGTCACGGGCGAACGCAGAGCCGATACCATGGCTGACTTTTCTGCTGCCGAGATCGAGGCCGGCCGGCGCCTATTTGCCGGCGCGTGGGATTTTATTTCCGCAGCGGGCGGGCTCGACTCAGTGCCGCCGATGAGCGCGCCCGAGATTGCGTTTGCCGGCCGCTCCAATGTCGGCAAGTCTAGCCTGATCAATGCGCTGACCGGCCGCCGCGCGCTGGCGCGCACGTCGAATACGCCCGGCCGCACTCAGGAGCTGATTTTTTTCGGCGGCCCGGATCGGCTCGTGCTGGTCGACATGCCGGGTTACGGCTATGCGGCCGCGGCCAAGAGCAAGGTCGCCGCCTGGACCGATCTCATCCATGACTATCTGCGCGGCCGCGCCACGCTGGCGCGGGTCTACGTACTGGTCGACGCGCGGCATGGGCTGAAAGATGTCGACGACGCCATTCTCGATACGCTGAGCAAAGCTGCGGTCAGCCACGAGATCGTGCTGACCAAATGCGACCAGGTCGAGGAAGCGGCGCTCGTCGAGCGCACCGCAGCGGTCAAAGCGGCGGTGCGAAAGCGGCCGGCGGCGTTTCCCGACCTGATCGTCACCTCGGCGCGGACCGGCGCCGGCATCGATCTGCTGCGCGCCGCCATCGCGCGGCTCCTCGCCGAGCGAGGCGCACGAACCAAAGATATCCAAGGGCACCGGTCATGAACGACGGGCTGGAAGGCGTGATCGCGGCGGAAACGGCGCTGAGCCATGCCGATGGCGAGAGCGGCGCGGTCTGGGTGCGCGGTCATACGATTGAACGCCTCGCCGCCGAGCACGGCTATGACGGCGCTGTGGCGGTGATGTGGGAAGGCTTTGCCGGCCGCGGTCTCACCCGCGCCGGCATGCGTCAAGCGCTTGCCGGCGCGCGCGCCGCTGCATTTGCGCGAAGCGGCGAATGGTTTGCCTGCGCGGCGCCGCGACCGCTGGCAGAAGGTTTGCGCATTGCGCTTGCGGCGTTGCCGGACGATGCCGAGCCAACGGCTATTCTCGCGACCTTGCCGGTGGCGATCGCAGTCCTCGTGCGCAGCCATGCCGGCAAGCCGCTGGTCGCGCCCGATCCGTCGCTCGCCACCGCCGCCGATCTTTTGCACATGATCACGGGCGCGCCGGTCGCGCCGCAACGCGCAGCCGCGCTCGATACGTATCTGGCGACCGTCATCGACAACGGCCTCGGCAATTCCACCTTCGCGGCACGCGTCGTCGTCTCGTCGCGCGCCTCGCTCGCCGCGGCGGTGCTGGGCGGCTATTGCGCGTTTTGCGGCCCGCTGCACGGCGGCGCGCCGGGGCTGGCGCTCGATATGCTCGACGAGATCGAGGCGAGCGGCGACATCGACGGCTGGATCGAGCGCAAGCTTGCTTCCGGCGGCCGCCTGATGGGCTTCGGTCATCGCGTCTTCCGTCATCGCGATCCACGCGCCGACCTGTTGCGCGCGGCGCTGCGGCGCCTTGATCCCGACTCCACCCGGCTCGGTTTTGTCATCGACGTCGAACGCCGCGCCGTGGCGGCACTGCAGCGCCGCAAACCCGGCCGCCGCGTCGAGGCCAATATCGAGATGGACGCGGGCCTGTTGCTCGACGCCATCGGCCTGCCGCGCCAGGCTTTTACGCCGGTCTTTGCCGTCGCGCGATGCGCCGCCTGGCTGGCGCATGCCATGGAGCAGCGGCAAACCGGCCGCATGATCCGCCCCGCCTCGACCTATATCGGGCCCGTCCCGGCCGAATGAGTTGTCGCGCCCGGTGCGCACCGCTACATAAGCTTCGCCAAAAGATTGCCGGGAAGACCGATCCGATGAGCGCAAGCGACCCCGTTAGCCCCGAGGTGCAGGCCCGTATCCTGTCCGAAGCGCTGCCCTATATGCAGCGCTACGACGAGGAGATCATCGTCGTAAAATACGGCGGCCACGCCATGGGCGATGAGCATCTCGCCCGCGACTTCGCCCGCGACATCGTGCTTCTGGAGCAGACCGCCATCAATCCGATCGTGGTCCATGGCGGCGGGCCGCAGATCGAGGCGATGCTGAAGAAAGTCGGCGTGGAGTCGCAATACGCCGCCGGCTTGCGCATCACCGACGCCAAGACGCTGGAAATCGTCGAAATGGTGCTGGCCGGCTCTATCAACAAGCAGATGGTCGGCTACATCAACGAGGCCGGCGGCAAGGCAGTCGGCCTGTGCGGCAAAGACGGCAACATGGTGGTGGCGCGCAAGCTTACCCGCACCGTGATCGATCCGGATTCCGCAATCGAGAAGGTCATCGATCTCGGTTATGTCGGTGAGCCGGACAAGGTCGACACCACGGTGCTGACGCAGATTCTCGGCCGCGAGCTCATTCCGGTGTTGGCGCCGGTGGCCGCGGCGGCCAATGGCGGCACCTTCAACGTCAACGCCGACACCTTTGCCGGCGCGATCGCCGGCGCGCTCAAGGCCAAGCGCCTCTTACTGCTCACCGACGTGCCCGGCGTGCTCGACAAGTCAAAAAGCCTGATCAAGGAGCTCTCGGTCGACGACGCGCGCCGCCTGATCGCCGACGGCACCATTTCGGGCGGCATGATTCCGAAAGTGGAAACCTGCATCGAGGCGCTCGATCACGGCGTCGAAGGCGTCGTCATTCTGGACGGCAAGGTGCCGCACGCGGTGCTGCTCGAATTGTTCACTGAGCTCGGCTCCGGCACGCTCATTCACCAGTAAAGCGCCGTCGCGGCGGTGCAGCCGCCGGCGTTCGCTCCAAACATCCTCAGGCTTTCATGAGCTCGCCCGCCTCGCGCCTTGTTCTGCCGATCGGTCCCGGCATTGCCGCGGCGACCTCGCTCGGCATTTCCGACGTTCTGGCGAAAGTGGTTCTGGCGTCCGGTAGCGACGTGCTGACCATGCTGTCGTTTCGCGGCATCGCTGGGCTGGCCTTCATGGCGTTGTGGCTGCGGCTTGGCGCAAAACCGTTCGCCGATGCGCGCCAGCGCTGGATTGCGCTCGGCATCGGCATCATTCTGGCGGGCGTCGTCTACTGTCTGTTCAAGGCGATCGAAGCGATCGACGTGCCGACGGCGATCCTGTCCTATTTCATCTATCCGCTGTTGACCGGACTGATCGCGTCCGCGGTCGGGCTCGAGCGGCTGCGCTGGCGGGGCGTTGCGTGCGCCATCGTCGCCTTCTTCGGCCTGGCGGTGATGATCGGGGCCCATCCCGCGGGTCTCGCCTTCGCCGGCGTCGCCTTTGCGCTCGGCGCCGCCGTTTGCCGTACCGCCATCCTTCTGCTCACCCGCGCCTTTCTCGGCGGCGCCGATGCGCGGTTGTCGACGTGGTATTCGCTGGTCTCGTCGACGGCCCTGTTCGTCGCCTTGTCGCTCGGCACGTTGAACTGGCAGCCGCCGCAGACGCCGACCGGCTGGCTGGCCATCCTCGGCATGAGCGTCGCCATTACCTCGGGCTTCCTGTTCATCTTCGTGTCGACCATGCGCATCGGGGCGTTTCGCACCGCGCTGATCATGAATCTGGAGCCGCTGTTGGCGACCATTCTCAGCGCGGTCTTGCTCGGCGAGGTGATCACGCCGATCCAGGGGCTCGGCGCCGGCGTCATGCTGGCGGCGCTGGTCGCATTCCAGTTGTGGCGCTGACGGTGTAACATCGCGCGCGAAAAAACACGGGAGGAGCCTATGGACACGCCAAGGACCGCGACAAGGAGCGCGCATCGATTCTCGGCCACGTGCAGTTGCTGCGTTTCGCGCCGGACATTTCTCGCCAGCGCCGCGGTTGTCGGCGCAACGACGCTATTGCCCGGCGAGAATGCGGCGGCACAAGGCGCGCCGGCGAAGCTGATCGACACCCACCATCACTTCTATCCGCCGGTCTACATGAAGGCGTGGCTCGATTGGGAAGACCAGC